>CADEER010000200.1:0-3175 GCA_902826395.1 uncultured bacterium | reverse complement strand
TTTGACGTGGCAGTAGTCGGCGGCGGATTGGCCGGCGTCGCGGCGGCGGTGACGACCGCCGAGGCCGGCGCGCGCACGCTGCTGATCGAGCGCAGCGATATTCTCGGCGGCAACGCCGGCAATGCGCTCGTGCACACGATCTGCGGCTTGTATCTGCCCGCCGACGGCGATGCCGAAGCGGGTTATGCGCACGCGGGATTTCCCCGTCGCTTTGCCGACCTGCTGCTGCGCCAGGGCGCAGCGCGGCCGGCGGAGCGCGCCGGGCGCGTGTGGGTGCTGCCTACCTTCCCGCACCGTCTGGCCGAGGTGGCGCGCGAGCTCTGCGAGAGCACGTCGGGGCTCGAGCTGTCGTTCGATGCGCCCCTGCTGTCAGCGTCGAGCGTCGATGACGGGTTCACGCTGCGCGTAGCGGGCGGGAGTTCCATCCACACCGCGATCGGCGTCGACGCGAGCGGTGATGCGAATCTGGCCTCGCTGCTGGGTGCCGAATGTCGTGCCGCCGATGCCTCGATGCTGCAGAATCCGTCGCTCATCTTTCGCGTGCGCGGTGTCGATCCCGCGGAGACGGAGGGGTTCGCGCGCTTGCGCGTCTCGCACGCAATCGCGGATGCCGAACGCCGTTTGCAGTTGCCCGCCGGCGCGGGGTCGGTGCTGCTGCGGCCGGGGCCGGAGGTCGGCGAGGCGTACGTGACCCTCAACGTCGCGAAGCCCTGCGATCGACCCTTCGCCCCACTCGACGGGCAGTTTCTCGCCGCCCTCGCGAGCGAAGCACGTGGCCACGCCGCGGCACTCGTCGCTCATCTGCGTGCGCACCGCCCCGGCTTCGCGAGCTGTGAGATCGTCGAGTGGCCCCGCTGCATCGGCGTGCGCGAGACGCGGCGAATCGCGGGCATCGAGGAGATGACGGCGGAGGCTCTGCTCGCCGGCCGCCGCCGCGCCGATGAAGTTGCCATCTCGACGTGGCCGATCGAGCTGTGGCACGACCACAAGGGCGCGCGCTTCACCTATCCGTCGGGACCGAGCTCGATCCCACTCGGCGCGCTGGTCAGCCGCGATCTTCCGCGCCTCGGCATGGCCGGCCGTTGCATGTCGGCGACGCACGAGGCCCTCGGAGCGCTGCGCGTCCTCGGCACCGCGATGGCGACCGGCGAAGCGATCGGCCGCGCCGCGGCGCAATCAGTCGAGCGCTCGTGCACGCTGGCCGATTTGGTTCACGCCAGGAAGTGATCGCGGCGCCGTTCACGACGCATCCCCATGTCTTCGCGGCGAAAGGGACTGTCGGAAAACGAAAGATTAGTGACCGTACACGTACTCGTACGCGTACTCGTACACGGAGTTTCCTGCAGATTTCGGGCATTGATCGTGTACGGGTACGCGTACGAGTACGTGTCACGGGAGAGAATCGACAGTCTCGAAAGCCGGGATCCAGGTGGGGCGGCGGTGGCGTGCGGCCTGGACCCCGGCTTTCGCCGGGGTGACAAAGTGGGTGGCGATCGTATCGGCGGTCAAAGTCGCTTGACCCGAGTATTCGAGCAATCCACGTTCCCGGCGTGACCATCATCGACGAGATTCGCAGACGGGCCGACGAGCAGTCGCACCACGTCGCGCTGCTGTCGGCACGGCGCGACGGCGCGGATGTTCCGACGACGTATGCGGATCTGGTCCGGCAACTCGAGCGCTACTCGCGACTCGTGAGCGCGCGGATCGATGGTCCGGCGCGACTCGTCGGACTCGTCGCGCCGCAGGGAAGCGAGTTCGTCGCGGCGGCGCTCGGGGTGCTCGATGCCGGTTGCTGTCTGGTGCCGATCCCCGACGATCAGTCGGATGCGGCGCTACGCGCGTTCGCGCGGCACTCCGGTCTGCACGCGCTGCTGCGGCCCGCCGATCCTCCGTCGCTCGAGATCATCGACGGCGCGCCGCCGCCGCGCGCCGAGCTCGTCGCGCTCGACCCGTCGTACATTCGATTCACGTCCGGAACCACCAGCGAGCGCAAGGGAGTCGTGATCTCGCATCGCCGGTTGCTCGAGCGGCTGAGCGCCGCCAACCGCGGCATGGCGATCGAGCGCGGCGATCGCGTGATGTGGCTATTGCCGATGGCGCACCACTTCGTGGTGTCGATCCTGCTCTATCTGCGGCACGGCGCGACGATTCTCTTGCCGGCGACGTCGCTGGCGCAGTCGGTGTTGGAGCTGGCAGGGCGCGCCGGCGCGACGGTCTTCTACGCGTCGCCGTATCACTACGGCTTGCTCGCCGCCGATGCGTCGTCGCAGCGCCTCGACACGGTGAGACTTGCGGTGTCGACGGCGGAGGGCCTGCGCGAGGAGACGGCGCGCCGGTTTCGCGATCGTTTCGACCGCGACCTGGCACAGGCGCTCGGCATCATCGAGGTTGGTCTGCCGGTGATGAACCGCGCCGCCGCAGCGACCAAGCCGACGGCGCTCGGCAGACCGCTGCCCGACTACGACGTCTGGCTGCGCAGCGACGACGGAGCGCCGGTGACCGAGCGGGGGGCGGAGCATTGCGGGGAAATCTGCATCCGCGGGCCGGGCATGTTCGACGCGTACCTCGACCCATGGGTGCCGTCGCGCGAGTTGCTCGAGCCCGACGGATTTCGCACCGGCGATCAGGGGTGGTTCGACGCCGACGGCGACCTCCACCTCGTCGGTCGCCGCACCAACCGCATCAACATGGCCGGCATGAAGTTCTTCGCCGAAGAGGTCGAAGCCGTCCTCGACGCGCACCCCGCGGTGCTGCGCAGCCGCGTTGCGGCGCGCGAGCACCCGCACCTCGGGCAGATTCCAGTCGCTGAGATCGTCGCCGCACCCGGAAGCGAACCGCCGACGCCGCGCCAACTGACCGAATTCTGCAAGCAGTGCCTGCCGGCCTACAAGATCCCGCGCCAGTTCCACTTCGTCGACGCTTTGCCGATGACCCCTACGGGCAAGGTCCGCCGCGGCGGCGACGGTTGAGATTCACCACAGAGACACGGACATCTCTGTCTCAGTCGCGGCGCTTCAGGCGAGGCTCAGGCGAGGCGAGGCATAGGCTATTGTAGAACCACCTCGCCTCGCCTGTGCCTCGCCTCGCCTTCCGGATTCGTCCCCACATTTCGTGATACTCCTGCGTTGTTGACCTCGCGCCGGGTGCTGGGCCAAGGTCGTAGCTCTATCCCCGG
>CADEER010000199.1:1967-8411 GCA_902826395.1 uncultured bacterium | reverse complement strand
ATGACGCGCCAGGGCATCGATCACCTCGAAGGAGTGCCCGACTTCGTCCACCAGACGTTCGGCGAGCACCCGCTGCTGAACGGCCTCATGCTCTCGCAGCCGACCGATCCCTGGGATCGGACGCTGCTGCCCGAGATTCTCCCCGAGCCCGAGCGGCTGCGCACGGTGTTGCGCCGCGTCATCGATCGCGCCTTCGCCCTCGGCGTCCAGGTGAGCGGACTCGACGGCCCCTGCGGGCCGCCTTTGTGCGCCTTCGGCGCCGATCGGCGAATCACGCGATTGGCGCCGGTTCCCGAGCAGCTCGACGGTCGCACCTACTTGCCGGCCTGTATCGACTGCGGCGTTCGCGCCGCCTGCTTCGGCGTCCGCATCGCCGACGTCGAGCTGTACGGCGATGCCTGCGCGCTCCCGCTCGCCCCCCAGTAGAGATCGAATTGCGCCGCGCCTCTCCGGCCCTCTAGTCTAGCTCGCTATGTCTCGCGTCCTTCTGCTCAATCCGCCGTCTCCGGGCCGCGCCGTGCTGCGCGACTACGCCTGCGGCGAGACGACGAAGGCGGACTACATCTGGGCGCCGGTTGATCTGCTCGTACTCTCCGGCGTGCTGGACGCCGCGCACGAGCTGCGGGTCGTCGATGCGGTGGCCGAGGATCTCTCCGCCGACGCAGCGTTCGAACGAGCTGCCGCGTGGAAGCCGGATGCAGTCTTCTCTCTCACCGCGGCGGTGTCGATCGACCACGACGATCGATTTCTCACGCGGCTCAAAGAGGCGACCGGAGCCCGCGTCTACGGCCTCGGTGACGTCGCGTCGTTTGCGCCGGCCGAGACTCTGGCGCGCGCGAGATCGTTCGACGGCATGGTGCAGAACTTCAGCGACCCGACGCTCAACGATCTGGCGGCGGGGCGCACCGAAGGGTTGCGCAGTGTCGTGCTGCGCGACGGCGACGGCGTCGCCGTGCGGCCGGTGCGCAACGGCGAGCCGATGCGCTACGGACTGCCGCGGCACGATCTCTTCCCGATCGACCGATATCGCCTGCCGTTTACCCGCTGGCGCGGCACAACGACCATCCTCACGCGCTACGGCTGCCCGTTTCCGTGCACCTTTTGCGCTTCGCGCTACCTGCCGGGCGGCGAGCGCGATCTCGACGACGTCATCGCCGAGCTGCGCAGCATCGCGAAGCTCGGCATCGCCGAGGTGTACGTGCGCGACTTCACGTTCGGTCCGACGCGCCAGCGCGCGCAAGAGCTGTGCCGTCGCATGGTCGAGGCGGATCTCGGTTTGCGCTGGTCGGCGGAGTGCCGGCTCGACGTGCTCGACGAGCCGACGCTGGACCTGATGAGCCGCGCCGGCTGCGAAGTGATTCTGGTCGGCGTCGAGACCGGCGACGGCGAAGTCGCGGCGCGGCTCGGCAAGAACCATCAGGAGACGCGCTCGCATCGCATCCTCCAGAAGGCGCGCGACGTCGGCATCCGCAGTTGCGGGCACTTCGTGCTCGGCAGTCCGGGCGAGTCGCGCCAGCAGATCGAGTCGACGATCGATTTCGCCTGTTCGCTTCCGCTCGACTACGCGTCGTTCAATCTCTACGCGCCGCGTCTGGCGACCGACATGCGCAAGCAGTTGATCAGCGAGGGGCGATTGAAGGACGGCAACCTCGGCGATCAGGACGTGTCTCTGCAGGCCAACAGCTTCGCGCTGGTCGACGCCGACGAGCTGCGTCGCTTGCACCGCCGCGCGGTGCTGTCGTTCTTCCTGCGGCCGCGCCACGTGCTGCGCCTGTTGCAGTGCACGCCCTGGTCGACCCTGGCTCGGCAGGGCGCCGGAGTGATGAGCGGCCTCGCCGAGGTCCGCCGGTGAGCGCGCCGGGCGCACCGACCGGCCTGACCGTTCTCATTCCCGCCTACGACGAGGAGGAGAGCATCGCGCCGACGGTGGCCGCCGTGCGCACGGCTTTTGCGGGAGCGGCGCACGACGTCGAGATTCTCGTGGTCGACGACGGCTCGCGCGACGACACCGCCGCGCGAGCCGAAGCGGCGGGTGCGGTGGTGGTGCGCCATCCGCACCGCTGCGGCTACGGGCGCGCGCTGAAGACCGGCATTCTGGCCGCGCGCCACGAGACGATCGCCATCTCGGACGCCGACGGCTCCTATCCCGTGGAGGAGCTGCCGGTGATGTTGGAGCTGGCGCGTCGACACGATCTGGTGATCGGCGCGCGCACCGGACCGCTGTATCGCGGCACTCTCCTCCGCTCGCCGGCGCGCGCGGCGTTCATCCTGCTCGCCAGCTTCGTCGCCGGGAGTTGGATCCCCGATCCGAATTCCGGACTGCGGATCTTCCACCGCGCCCATGTCGTGCCGCTGTTTCCCGATCTGCCGCGCGGATTCTCCTTCACGACGACGCAGACGCTGATCATGACCCTGGCGGGAGCGTTCATTCACTACCGCCCGGTCGAGTACCGCACTCGCATCGGCAAATCGAAGATCCTCTTCGTGCGCCACTCCCTGCAGATCGCGCAGGGACTGGCGGAAGTGGTGTTGCGCCACAACCCGCTCAAGCTGTTCCTGCTGGTCGGACTGATCCCGCTCATCGCGACTGTGCCGGTCCTCTGCTGCAGCGCAACAGAGAGCAGACTGCTCGCCGCCGTGATCCTCGGCTGCAGCGGTGTCCTCGTCTTCGCCCTCGGCATGTTGGCCGCGGTGGTACTGCGGCGTCCGCCCGGCATGCCGCGCTGAATCTGCTCCGATGTGCGGAATCTGCGGTCTGGTGAACCTCGACGGCGCACCGGCCGCACCGGCCATGGTCGCGGCGATGAGCGACCGCCTGGTGCATCGCGGGCCGGACGGCAGCGGTGCGCATGTCGCCGGCGAGGCGGCGCTCGGCCATCGACGACTCGCGATCGTCGACATCGACGGCGGCGCGCAGCCGATGGTGGCGGGCGACGTGGCGCTGGTGGCGAACGCCGAAATCTTCAATCACCTCGCGCTCCGCCGCGAGTTGGAAGGGCGCGGCCACCGCTTCACGACGCGCTGTGACACCGAAGCGATTCTGCACGGCTACCGCGAGTGGGGGCCGTCGGTGGTCGAGCGTCTGGAAGGGATGTTCGCCTTCGCGGTCTGGGACGCGTCGCGACGCCGCCTCCTGCTGGCGCGCGATCGCTTCGGCCAGAAGCCGCTGTACTACGCGCGCGACGGCGAGCGCCTGCTGTTCGCCTCGGAGGCCAAGTCGATCCTCGCCGCGCGCGCCGAGCCGCCCGCGGTCGAACCCGAGGCGATGTCGCGCTATCTGCTCCTCGATTACCTGCCGAGCCCGTGGTCGATCTACCGCGGCGTATCTCGTTTGCCGGCCGCGCACGTGCTCGTCGCCGAGGCAGGCGCGCTGCGCATCGAACCGTACTGGCGACTGCCGCCCGTCGATCGCGCTGCTGATGTCGATCGGGCATGTCGCGACGTGCGCGAGGCGTTCGCGGACGCCGTGCGCAAGCGGTTGATGAGCGATCAGCCGGTGGGAATCTTTCTCTCCGGCGGCAACGACTCCGCGCTCGTGCTGCGCGAAGCGGCGCGCGCCGCACCGCAGGCGCCGCCGGACTGCTTCACGATCGCCTTCGACGACGACGAGGGCGGTTTCGACGAGAGCGAGCAGGCGAGCCTTCAAGCGACGGCGGCGGGCAGCCGCCATCACGTGCAGCGTTTCGGCGCGCGCGATCTCGTCGACGCGTTGGACGGCGTCGTCGGCCACCTGGACGAGCCGTTCGCCGACTCCGCCGTACTGCCGACGTACGTGCTCAGTCGATTCGCCGCGCAGCACGTCAAAGTCGTGCTCGGTGGCGACGGAGCCGATGAGTTGTTCGCCGGCTACGATTCGTTCGTCGCCGACCGGCTCGACGCGGCGACGGAGCCGTTCGACGCGGTGAAGCGCCGCGTCTGCGGGGCGCTTGCCGCTATTTGGCCAGCGAGCGACCTCCATTTTGGCACCGACTTTCGCCTGCGCCAGGCGGCGCGCGCTTTGGCCGAGGATGCGGCGGTGCGGCCGCTGGCGTGGACCATGACGCACACTCCGGGCGAGATCCGGCGTCTGTTCCGCGGCGCGCCTGCCGGCGATCTCTTTGCCGCGGTGCGCGCGATCGACGGCGACGATCGCGTCGATCGGGCACTGCGCATTCTCGCGGCGACCTACCTCGAGGGCGACATTCTGCCCAAGCTCGATCGCGCCGGCATGGCGCACGGGCTGGAAGTGCGCAGTCCGTTCCTGGACCATCGCCTGGCGGAGATCGTCGCGGCGCTGCCGGCATCCTTCAAGCTGCACCGCCTGCAGAGCAAGTGGCTGCTGCGCCGCGCCTTCGCCGATCACACGTGGGTTGCGAAGCACGGCTTCTGGGTGCCGGTGGCGCGCTGGATCAACGGCGAGCTCGCGGCGTGGTTCGACGACCTGCTGCTCGACCCGGCCTCGTACCGGGACGGACTCATCGAGCGGCGCGAGGTCGAAGCGCTGTTGCGGCGCCATCGCGGCGGTGGCGTCAACTTGCGCAAGCCGCTGTGGAACCTGGCCATGCTGTTCGCCTGGAAGAGGCGCTGGCTGTGACGCGCTGGCTGGGACTGATGGCACTCCTGCCGGCGGCAAGCGGAGCAGCAGAGACTCCGGCACCGGATGCCGCGACGCTTGCCCGGCGCATGGAGGCGTTGTCGGCGTCGTGGAGCTCCGGCGCCCTGACGGTGTACGAAGTCGCGGCGACGACCGTGATGTGGCTCGCTGCGGCGGCGCTGTGCTTCGCCGCGGGCGGTTGGGCCGCCGATCTGATGTCGCGCCGCCGCATCGACCGCGCGGCGCTGCGCTGGCTGTTGGCGGCTCTGCTGGTTGCGGCCTGCGGCTTCGCCGTGCGCTTCCTCTGGACCGAGCCCAACATCTTCACCGACGGCGGCTCGGGCTATGGCCGCGTCATGCGCTACATCGAGGGATACGGCGGCTTGGCGGTACTGGTGAAGTTGCTGCCCGCGGAGTGGGACAGCTTGATGTGGCGGGCGATGGTCGTGCCGCGCGTCTTCGCGTCGCTCGCTCCCGCCTTCGTCGTTTGGATTGCGCACGGCCTCGGCCTGCGCCTCTCCACCGGCGTGCTCGCCGGTATCATGCTCGCCGCGGTGCCGTTCCACGCGGCGCTGTCGGCGAGCGACATGCTGGAAGGGGCGATGTCGAGCGTGCAGCTCGCCGGCGTGGCGCTGGTCCTCGCGGCGCGGCAGCGCGAACGGCCGGAGGTGTTCGCCGCCGGCGGGCTCCTCGTCGCCTGGTCGATGTGGTTTCGGCCGGAGGGTGCGCTGGGCATGTTGCCGCTGTTCGCCGCTGCGCTGACTCTGCCGCCGACCTTCTTGCGCCGCCGGTCGGTGCTCATCATCGCAGCGACGCTCGCCGTGCTGATCGTGGTTCGCGGCATCGCGCTGTCCAGCAGTCCGTCGGTAGTCGTCGGCGGCAGCGGCTCGCTGTCCAACATCGCCTGGGGAGCAATCCTTTCGTCGATGGTCCTGGCGCCGTTGTGGCTGTGGCTGCCGGCGCCGATGGCGGTGCTGTTCTGCCGGCCGGGCCGCTTTCTCGTGATGCTCGCCGGCGTCATCGCCGCCGCCGTTCCGGTCTATTTGCGTGGCCTGTATCCCGACCCCGCCAACACGCATCTCGAGGCGCTGCGCTACGGGTTGCCCGCCTTCCCTTGGCTGGCGCTGATGTCGGCGTCGGCGATCGACGGAGCCGTTGCGCGGCTGTTGCAACGGGTCGGTGCGTCGAGCCCGCTCGCGCGCGGCGCCGCGGTCGCTGCTCTGCTGCTCCTCGTCGCGTCGCCGGTGTGGTTGCAGCGCGAGTATCTCGCCCGCCGCTACGGCCACGCCAATTCCGAAGTCGCGATCCGTCGATTACTCGAGAAGGTGCCGGCGGGCTGCGCAGTGGCCGTGCCCGACGACCACGCCGAGGGCGTCAACATCGAGATCCATCAACGCTACGCCAACATCGCCGCCGAAGCATACGCGCAAGGGCATGTGCCGGCGATCGATATCCATCCGGCCAGCGACCTGCTCGAAGAGGGTCTGGCGGCGGGGCGCTGCTGGACCTTCCTGCGCGGGCCGTACTGTTATCACGCGTACGCCGGCGTGACGGCCGAGGTGTGTCGCCGCGTCGACGAACGCTTCCTCCTCGAGCCGATCGCGGCGTACTCGATCGAGTTCCGCCACCATCGTCTGGTGACCGGCCCGGACGTTCGTCAGTCGCCCTGGTACATGCAGGAGATGCCGATCGTGCTCTATCGCGTCGCCGGCGATGTGATGGCGGACAATCGGTAGAAACCGATGCGATACGGCGGCGCTGCGTAACTGAGCGCGGAGTAGCCGTAGGTGTCGAGGTCGGCGACGAACAGCGGCTCCAGGCGATAGCGCTCGTGCACGGCGCGGCACAGCTCGGTCATCGGCTGCGGCGAC
>CADEER010000199.1:0-1867 GCA_902826395.1 uncultured bacterium | reverse complement strand
GTGCGCTCGAGGAACTCCCACTCGAGCTGCTGATCGCCGAGCGAAGTGATGAAAGGAGTGGCGCTGCGCACGGTCGTCGTCGCGAACACGATCAGGATCGCCGCACCGGCGATCATCGCGGCGCGCGGATAGCGCCGGCGGGCGAAGGCCCATGGACCGGCGATGCCGCCGCCGATCAGCATCAGGAAGGTGTTGGGCAACACCTGCGTGCGCACGTTGTACGGACCGTTGTCGAACAACGACAGGGAGAAGGTCGCGTAGCCGATAGCCACGGCGAGCGCCCAGATCGTCAGGCCGGGATGGCTCCACAGACCGCACACCAGGCCGATCGCGACGATCCACGTGTAGATGGTGGGCGTCACTTCCGCTCGTAAGAACGTCAGAGCATGCGAGAAGCGGTTCACGTCCAGCATGCCCGCGGCCGGCGACGAGCCCTGTTCCATCACCTGGCGCAGCTCGAGGAAGCGAGGGAGGAGCAGCAGCATCAACACGGCGAGCGCGATCAGCGTCGAACGCGACCACAGCCCGCGCCAGGCGCGCGGTCTGGTCAGCGGCACCAGTGCGGCGATGGCGAGCGGAAAGAACGACATCTCCGGCCGGGTTTGCACGGCGGCCGCGAGCGCCAGCGCCGCGCAGATGGCGTCGCCGGTGCGCCGCGTGTCGAGGTACAGCGCCGCCAGTGCGGCGCTCCACAGAGCCAGCGTCACGGCAGACACGAAGAGCTCTTCGCTGGCGGAGAAGCGAAGGTGCTGGGGGAGGACGCAGAGCAGGAGCGCGGCGCAGATCGCGCGCGGCCAACTGCCGGCCACCGCCAGATGCAGCAGCGCGATCGCGGGAATCGCCAGTGTGGCGACGACGGCGTTGGTGGCGAAGATGACCCGCGGATCGCCGTGCCGGCCGAGCAGCGCCGCCGCCAACTGATAGATCGCCGGCCCGGTGTCGCCGTAGACCGGGCCGGTCTCGCCTTCGAGGTACGCGTAGAGCGCTTCCGCGATGTGGTAGTACTCGTGCAAGAACGTGTGCGGCGACAGATTCACGCGCAACGCCAAGCCGCCCAGCGACACAAGGAGGAGTGCCGCGACAGCGAGCGGCGGCGGTCGTCTCGCCCTGGCCTCGCGAACCAGAATGAACGCTGTCCACGCTACGAGCAGCAACAGAGTCGCGGCGAGAATGGTGTAGTTGGCGTGGATCGCCGTCCACGCGTCGCGCTGCAGGATCGAGCCGCGCGGCGATGCCGCGTCCGCGAGCACCTTCTCGTACGCGGCCAATGTGGTCGGGCAGTCAAGCGCCAGATCCGGCGCGACGTCGAGCGTCCAGGCGCCGGCGCGCCGCGTCGTCGGGCCCTCCGACGAGTCGGACCCGAGCAGCAGTGCGTGCTCGGTGCCGGCGGCGCTGCGCAGACCGATGTCGATGTGAAAGCGCTTGGTGTCGAAGCGAACGAGACTACAGCCGTCGTTACCCTTGGTCGTGCTCAGTCGGTCGTAGACGCTGCGCGCCAGGTCAGGCGTGATCGCGGCGCCACCGAGCGCCGGTGGGGGGCGACGGCGTGCACCATCGTCGCCGCCGGCCGGCGACACCGCCAGCGCGAGCAGGACGGCGGCCAGGAGCCGGTGCGAGCGAGGCATCGGACATAGCTGCCACAGAAACCTGTAGGCGGTACAGCGCACTCCGCGGCTTTCGGCACTATCCCTCTCCCGCATCGCGCGCGGGAGAGGATCAAAGGTGAGGGTTCATGCTCGAGAGACGCCGCAAGCCGTTGGGAGAGAACGAGATGGCCGTGATGGGCATCTCATTCCCCTCACCCCTAACCCTCTCCCGTCGGGACTGTCGGAAAACGAAAGACAAGTGACCGTACACGTACTCGTAC
>CADEER010000198.1:1252-8483 GCA_902826395.1 uncultured bacterium | reverse complement strand
GAGTTGGAAGGCGTGGCCCAGGTGGGGACATCGCGGGCGACGGCGCGCGCCGACGACGTCGACGATCTCGATCACCTCGCCTTCTTCGTGCACCTCGGGGTCGGATACACCCTCGACGCGCCGTGGTCGCCGCGCGCGTTGCTGCTCTACGACTACGCCAGCGGCGATCGCGATCCGGACGACGGCGACAACGAGCGCTTCGACACCCTGTTCGGCGCCCGCCGCTTCGAGCTCGGCCCGACCGGCATCTACGGTGCCTTCGCGCGCAGCAACCTCAACGGACCGGGCTTGCGCGTCGACGCGAAACCGCACGCGGTGGTTGACGCCAACTTCCAGTACCGGCCCTTCTGGCTGGCGGAGAAGCGCGACGCCTGGGTGGCCGCCGGGGTGCGCGATCCGAGCGGCGACTCGGGCGACTTCATCGGCAACCAGATCGAGGGCCGACTGCTGTGGCGCGCCGTGCCCGGCAACCTGACACTCGAGGTCGGCTTCGCGCACGTCTGGCTGGGCGAGTTCGCCGAGACGGCGCCGAACGCCAACAAAACCGGCGACCCGACGTACTTCTACACCCAGTTCGAGGTACAGATCTGAGGCACCCCCAAAGTCGAAATCGAAATCGAAATCCAAATCGAAATCGCGTGGACGGATTTAAAACCACGAAGACACGAAGGTCACGAAGGGCTGATCGGCGACTTCGTGACCTTCGTGCCTTCGTGGTGAAAATCGGGATGCACGGATCAGGTGCAGTTGGGCGTGGCACGGGGACGATTTCGACTTCGATTTGGATTTCGATTTCGATCAGCCGGAGTTGGCGGCTCTTCACGGCCGTGAGGGGCGGTGATAGGTGGGGCGGGTGGATTTAGACAGAAAGCGCTCCACCGTGCCGCCGGTGGTGCGGGTTCTCTACCTGTTGGGTGTGTCGGTGGGGCTGTTCGCGCTGCGCCCGCTCTGGCAGGTGGCGGCGGTGGTGGCATTGCAGATGCTGCTGTGGCCGTTGGTCGGCCTGTCGCTGCCGGGTCTGTTGCGGCAGATCCGCAAGCTGAGCGTCTTTGCGGCGGTGGTGCTCGGCACTTATGCGCTGTTTGGCGGCAACGGCGAGGGGCCGAGTTGGGAGATCGGTCCGCTGGCGATCGATCGGCACGGCGTGATGCTCGGCGTGCTGATGGTGTTGCGCGTCGCCGGCGTCATCCTCGCCTCACAGATCGCGCGCGCCGGCGACCCGCGGGCTCTGGTGGGCGGCTTGCGCCGGCTCGGGCTGCCGGAGTCGGCGGCGGTGGGCCTCGATGCGGTTCTGGCGCTGCTCGGCGACGAGGAGCGCCACGGGCACGGCGGCGGTGGCGGACGCGGCGGCGGTGGCGGTGGTGGTGGCGGCGGCGGCGGGGGCGGCGGTGGCGGTGGTGGGCGCGACCGCGCGGCAGTGGAGCAATCGGGCTGGCGCGCCGTCGCCGAGTGGGCGCGCCATCTGCGCCGCGGCGATCTGCGGCCGCTGCTGCAGCGGCTCGACGATTCGGTGCGGCGCGCCGAGCGACACGTCGGGGCGCAGGGCGGCAGCGGCTCGGATCTGCCGGTGATCGTCGGCATCGCGGTGACGATGCTCGGCTTCAAGGCGCTGAAGATTCTGCCCGGGTTGCCGTATGCACCGGGTCACAAACTGATCATCTTCCTGCCGCTCTATGTCATCGCCGCGGTGCGCACGCAGGGCCGCTGGGGTGCGAGCGCGGTCGGCCTGGCGATGGGGTTCGCCAGCTTCCTGACCGGCGACGGCAAGTACGGCATCTTCGAGATCGTGAAGCACGTGGCGCCGGGTGTGTTCTGCGACCTGGCCCTGCCGCTGTTTCGCGGTGTGCCGCGCGGCGTCGGTTTTTGGGGCGTGTTCGGCGCCCTGGCCGGCGCGACGCGCTTCGCGGCCGAGTTCGTGGTGATCGCGCTGGCCCAGCCGCCCGCGGTCGCGTACGCGCTGCTGTTGCCGGGACTGACGTCGAATGTTTTCTTTGGTTTCCTTTCTGGATACGTTACGCGGCACGCGTTGATCGCGGTCGACGAGATCGACCAGGCGCGCGGTGCGGCTGGCGACACTGCGGAGGTGGAACATGGGACAGTTGGTGACAGGCGACGGGCGCACGCACATCCAATCGAAGCTGATGCGCGAGTCGCTGGTGAACCGCGACGTAGTGGCGCGCACCGCGAGTGAGTCCGAGTACGAGATCCTGCCGCACGTCAATCTGATCGGCCTGGGCGGCCGGTCGATTTTCGACCGCGGCGCCAGCGCGCTGATGCCCCTGGTCGACGAGATCGCGGCCCTGCGCGACAAGCACCCGATGGTGATCGGTGTCGGCGGCGGGACGCGTGTCCGCCACACCATCTCGGTCGCGCTCGACCTCGGCCTGCCGACCGGCGGCGTCGCGCAACTGGTCGGCGCGATGGAGGAGTGCAACGCCGTTTTCCTCAACGCGCTGCTCGCCAAGCACGGCTCGATACAGATGCCGCGCGATCACTTCTGGGAGATGTCGCTATACATCGACAATGGCATGATCCCGGTGGTCATCTCGATCCCGCCGTACCACTTCTGGGAGCCGCCTCCCGAGAAGGGGCCGCTGCCGGCGCACGGCTCGGACTTCGGGTTGTTCATGCTCGCCGAGGTGCTCGGCATGAAGCGGGTCATCTTCGTCAAGGATCAGGACGGTCTGTTCGACCGCGATCCGGCGTTGCACGACGATGCGAAGCTGATCCCGCGCGCCACGCTGGCGGAGCTGGAGAAGAACATGCCGCGCGAGCTGATTCTGGACGAGCTGCTGTTCGAAGCGTGGAAACACGCCCGTCACGTGAAGCGAGTGCAGATCGTCAACGGGCTGGTGCCGGGGCAACTCAGCCGCGCATTGGCGGGTGAAGACGTGGGGACGGTCTTGACGAAGGAGAAGAGCGCGTGAGCGGCGACGGCGGACAGGGACAGATCTCGATTGCCAGCGCGCTCGAGCACGCGACGCTGACGCAGTCGGAGATCGGCTTCGACTACGATCCGGTGGCGGTCATGCCGGAGACCAAGGTGCTCAAGATCGGCGGTCAGTCGATCATGGACCGCGGTCGGACGGCGGTATTTCCGCTGCTGGAAGAGATCGTCGCGGCAAAGGAGCGCTACCCTCTGCTCCTCTGTTGCGGCGGCGGCACGCGAGCGCGCCACATCTACGCCGTCGCATCGGACCTCGAGCTGCCGACCGGCCTGCTCGCGGCGATGGGGGGATACGTGCCGCGGCAGAACGCTCGCATGTTGCAGATGCTGCTCGCCAAGCACGGCGGCATCTTCATCATCGACGACGACTTCGTGAAGTTGCCGCTGTACTTTCAAATGAAGTGCATTCCGATCACCACCGGCATGCCGCCGTTCGGCTACTGGGAGAAGCCGGGCGAGAAGGGCCGCATCCCGGCCAACCGCACCGACGCCGGCGTCTTCCTGTCGGCCGAGTTTCTCGGCGCGCCGCGCGCCATCTTCGTCAAGGACGAAGCGGGTCTTTACGACGACGATCCGAAGAAGAATCCGAAGGCGAAGCACATTCCCCGCATCTCGGCGGCCGATCTGCTGGCGCTCGATCTGCCCGATCTGGTGCTCGAGCGGGTGGTGATCGACTACTTGCGCCGCGCTCGCTTCTGCAAGGAACTGCAGATCATCAACGGGATGGAGAAGGGGATGCTGACGCGTGCGCTGGCGGGTGAAGATGTCGGTACGATCATCCACGCGTGAGCTGCGGCGGCTGGCCGCCGCGTGCTCGGTAGTGCTGGCGGCCGCGCTGGGCTCGCCCGGCGTCGCCGAAGACGGCAAGGCGATCACCGTGGCGGCGGCGATGAGCCTGCGCAACGTGCTACCGCCGATGATCGAAGCATTCCGCAAGAGCAGCGGCGCCGGCGAGATCACCGTGACCTATGGCGCGTCGGGCGACCTGCGGCGCCAGGTCGAGGGCGGCGCGCCGATCGACGCGGTCGTGTTCGCGGCCGCGGCCGACGTCGACCTGCTCGCGCAGCGCGGTCAGATCGCGGGTGACAAGCGAGTCGTCGCTTCGAATTCGCTGATCCTGATCGGTCCGGCGGGTGGGCAGTCCTTCACCTTCGAGAGCATCGATTCAGTGCCGGAGGGCGAGCACATCGCCATCGGCGACCCGAAGACGGTGCCGGCCGGCCGCTATGCGCAGGAGGCCCTGCAGGCTCTCGGCAAGTGGGACGCCGTGCAGGATCGTCTGGTGTATGGAGGTCACGTCGCCGCCGTGTTGCAGTATGCGCGGCGCGGTGAGGTCGCGGCCGCGATCGTCTACCGCACCGACGTCATCGGCGTCGGCGACATCGCGGTGCTCGACGAGGCGAGCGGCGAGTGGGCGCCGCGCATCGAGACCGTCGCCGGGGTGGTGGCGGGCGGCAAAGAGGATGCGGCGCGGGCGTTCATCACCTTTCTCGAGACGGAGGCCGGGCGCGGCATTTTCGCGTCTCAGGGGTTCGCGCCGCCGCCCACCGCGGTGGCAGCGGTGCCGTGACCGCGCCGGATTCCTTTCCGGTCCTGCTCTCACTGCGCGTCGCCGCCGTCGCGTTGGCCGTCGTGGCGCCGATCGGCATAGCGGTGGCGTGGTTCCAGGCGCGGCGCGATTATCGCGGACGCACCCTGGTCGACGCCGCGGTACTGCTGCCGCTGGTGCTGCCGCCGTCGGTGATCGGCTACTTTCTCGTGCTGCTGTGTGGTCGCCGCGGTCCGATCGGGGCTTGGCTGCTCGAGTGGTTCGACATCCGCCTGATCTTCACGCCGGCCGCGGCCGTCATCGCCTCGGCGGTCGTGGCGCTGCCGATGTTGGTGAAGACGGCGCAGCCAGCGATCGAGAGCGTCCCGGCCGATCTCGAGGCGGTCGGTCGCTCGCTCGGACTCGGGCCGGCGGCGGTGTTTTTCCGCGTCACCCTGCCGGCGGCTTGGCGCGGGGTCGTCGCCGGGCTGGTGCTTGGTTTCGCGCGCGCCATCGGCGAGTTCGGCGCGACGCTGATGTTCGCCGGCAACATTCCCAACCGCACCAACACCATGCCGCTCGAGATCTTCGCCGCTTATCAGGCGGGCGACGACGACCGCGCCCTGGCGTACGTGGTGATGCTGGTCGGAATCTCGTGTGTGGTGGTGATGCTGGCGACGCGGCTCAACCCGCGCGAGGTGAGCGCATGAGCGCGCTCGAAGCGCGGCTGACCATCGCCGTGGGCGGCGCCGACGGCTTCTCGGTCGAGGCGGATCTGGCGCACGATCGCGGAGTGCTGGTGCTGTTCGGTCCCTCCGGCTCCGGCAAGTCGCTCACCCTGCAGGCATTGGCCGGCTTGATCCGCCCGCAGCGCGGCTTCGTGCGGGTGGGCGGTGAGACCCTTTTCGACAGCGACCGTCGCATCGACGTGCCGACCCATCGCCGCCGCCTCGGCTACGTACCGCAGCACCACTCGCTGTTTCCGTTCTGCAGTGTCGCGCGCAACGTCAGCTTCGGCCTGCCGCGCCGCGAACGCCGCGACGATCACCCGCGCGTCAAGCGCCTCCTCGAGGAGCTGGGGCTGGCGCATCTGGCCGGCGCTCGTCCGGCTTCGCTGTCGGGCGGCGAACGCCAACGGGTGGCGCTGGCGCGCGCGTTGGCGGTCGAGCCGCGCCTCGTGCTGCTCGATGAGCCCTTTTCGTCGATCGACGGCGAGGGGCGAGGTGCGCTGCGGGAGGCCGTGCGCGCCACCCTCGATCGGCACGGGACGCCGGCGGTGTTCGTCACTCACGATGCGGAGGAAGCCATCGCGCTCGGCGACCGCATGGTGCGCTACCGGCGCGGCGCCACGGCGGAGACGGGGGATCCGTCCGCCATGCTGCCGATGGCGGCGCGCCTGTCGCTGTGCGCCGAGCGGGTGCGCGTCGTGACCGATTCCGCCGCGCACGACGGCGAGATCGAGATCGCGCTCGACAACGCGCGGCTGCGCGGTCCGGCCACCGTGCTCCCCGGCGCCGGCGCTGCGCCGGTGCGCCTGCACTTGCGGCGGGCCGGCGATCAGAAGGGCGGAGGTGAAGGACGGTGAAGCGATGTGTCCTGATCGCCGCGCTGTCGGCGCTGCTGCTGAGCTGCTCGTCGCCTGGCGAGCCGCGCGCGCCGGTTCCGGCCGACCTGAAGATCCTGGTCGAGCTCGACGGCCATGCGCTGCCGGCGATCGATGCGGCGGCGCTCGCCGTCGCCCCCGATCTCGAGGACGAGCATCGCGTCGCCTGGAGACTGCGGCGGTTCGTACCGCAGATCGAGCGCGCCTCCCAGTTGGTGGTCGAGAAGCGCGACGGCGAGCGCGTCGTGCTGCCGCTCGGCGGCGACGACGGGCCGCTGGCGGCCGACATTGCCCTGTTGCTCAACCGCAAGGGCGAGGTGGTGCTGGGGTCGCTGGATCCCGACAATCCGTTTCCCGCTTTTCACGGCCGGGGCGGCAATCGCGGCCGCGGCCAGCAGGGCGAAGAGCGGATCCGCGATCCGCGGTGGCTGCGGCTGCGCTCGCGCGCCGCGGAGCGGCCGGCGGCGGATGGCGCGGGCTAGGTAGAAGGACATTCAGGGACATAAGGGACTGCAGGGACCTAAGGGACTGCGGGACTGGAGAGAATTGGGTCGGAGGTAGAGATGGGACGATACTCGATGATGCGGACTTTGGTCTGGGTTGCGGTGGCGCTGATGGCGGTGGCTGGCGCGGCGCACGCCGCCGAGGAGTCGGCGGCGACGCCGGCGGCAACCGCGGCGACGCCCGGCGTAACGCCGGCGCGCGGGGTGACGCCGATCGTCAGCGGCGAACGCACCGTCGAAGGCGTCGTCGTCGAGATCGGCGGCGGCCGTCGCCATGGCGGGCAGCGCACGCCCGGCGCGGGGTCGGCCGCTGGCGGCGGCGCGACCGCGGCGGTGGCCGGCGGTCAGGGGCGCGGCGACGGCAGCGGCGGCGGTGGTGGCGGCGGCAAAGGACGCGGCGACGGCATGGGCGGCGGCGGCAAAGGCCGCGGTGACGGCAGCGGCGGCGGCAAGGCGCGGGCTGCCGGTGGCGGCGGCGGCGGCGGCAAGGGGCGCGGCGATGGCAGTGGCGGTGGGGGCGGCAAGGGGCGCGCAAGTGGCGGCGGCGGCGGTGGCGGCGGAGGCGGCGGCGGCGGCGGAGGAGGAGGAGGCGGCGGTGGCGGTGGTTCCAGCGTGAGTGGCTCCGCGGCTGCGGAGTCGGGCGCGGTCGC
>CADEER010000198.1:0-1152 GCA_902826395.1 uncultured bacterium | reverse complement strand
GTGGCGGTGGTTCCAGCGTGAGTGGCTCCGCGGCTGCGGAGTCGGGCGCGGTCGCCGCCCGCGGTGGATCGGCGCAGCGTCGTTTGCGCCGCGGTCAGTTGCTGCTCGACGTCGATGGCGTGCAGGTGTTGGTCGACCTCGGCCGCTCGACGATCGCGGCGCAGCCGCCGATCGCCGTCGGCGATCGCTTGAAGGTCACCGGCAGTGAGGGCCGCGGTGGCCGCAAGGCTCTGCGCGCGACCCGTGTAGTGCGCGGCGGCGAGACCTACGACGTCGCGCCGGCGCGCGTCGTCACGCCAGGTCGCGCCGCGCGGACGCCGCCGGCGGCGCCTCGGGATCGGGAGTAGAGACCAAGGGCCATTCCCCAGTCCCTACTCCCCACTCTCTATTTCCAGAGCGGCTTGCGGCGGTCGGTGCGCAGCTCGACGTCGACGTCGCCTTTGACGATGCCTCGGGTGATGACGAACGGACGGTTCGACATGCGCGCGTCGATGCGCCAGGCGCGCAGGGTGATCTGATCGCCGATCGCGAGCTGCAGCCCCTTTGACTGTCGATACGAGGCGGGGCCGATGTGGCCGTACACCTCGCCCTCGGCGGCGCGGATCAGGACGACGCCGTTGTCGCCCTCGTCGGGTACCGAGCCGCCCGGCTCGTGGGCCTTCATGCCGAAGCCGATGATCTCGCCGCTGATGCTCTCGAACGGAGAGCCGTCATCGGCCGGGTCGGGGCGCTCCCACAATCGCGCGCCCTTGGCATCGCGCACCTCGAGAGTCTTGTCGCCGTTCTTGACGGTGCGGACGACCAGCGAGTCGTAGCCGAGCGACTTGTCGCGCCAGCCGGTCGCGATCAGCACGTCGCCGACCTCGATCGGGAAGTCGTGTTTCTTGCGGAAGAACGGCGGGCCGACGTGAAAGATGATCTCGCCGCTCTCGGTCTTCATGGTGATCACCGGCGCGCCCGACGGATTGCCTTCGGCGCCGCCTTCGCGGCGCAGCAGGGTGACCGTGCCGGTCATCGTCTCGAGAGGCTCGCCGCTGCGATCGCGCTCGCCGTCGTTGCGGGCGCCGCCGGCGCCGCGCACGGCGGCCTTGTCTGGCGCAGCCGCCGGTTCGGCCAGAGCGGCCGTGCCGCCCATCCATGTGGCGAGCAGCA
>CADEER010000197.1 GCA_902826395.1 uncultured bacterium | reverse complement strand
GCCGCACCTGGCAGAATGGGACGGCCTCGTCGCCGTCTGCGTCGAAGACGCGACCCCGCACCGTACCGGACGCGCCGACGTTTACGACGACTTCGACCTCGGCGCCGTCGTTGACGATCTCGCCGCCGAAGCGCCCGCCGCTCAGCGACGCCGGGTCGTAGGCGGCGATCGAGAACGCGCCTTCCGGCACCCCGGTGTATGTGACCTTGCCGTCGACGCCGCTGAACAGAGTCGGGAACGCCGCCAAATGGCTCGCCACCGGCGAGCCGCTCGTGAGATCGACACGCGCCCCGGATACGGCGACGCCGCCGCTCTTCACCGTCACGACGACCGTGCCCTGGCCGAGCAGGTTGAGATCGACCACCGCCGAGTCGCCGGTCGCCAGGCTGCCGAACTTCGCCGCCCGGTTGCCGGTCAGCGGATCGCGCGCTGTGAGGCGGAAGCCGCGCGGCGGCAACAGGTCGAACGCGTAGTGACCGTTTTCGTCGGTGGTGGTCGTGCGCTCGATCGAGCCGGCCGGGTCGACGTAGCGCACATCGATGCCTGCTCCGGCGCGCGTGCCGTCGGGCAGGAAGACGGTGCCGCTCAGCTCGGCGCTCTCGCCCACCACCAAGCAATGCTCGACGATGTCGCCGGCATCCTCCAACACGGCCGAGTCGGCCGCCGAATCGTCCGCGAACTGATCGTCCTCAACGACGACGCGATGCACCTCGCCGATTGGAATCTGGATCGTGAAACGGCCGCCGCAGTTGCCGCAGTCGCCGGGGCCGCCACACGCGTTGCAGGCGATCGCGCAGCTGGTGTCGCCGACCGTTTCGTCGGCGGTGACGTGCACGGTTACTTCCTGGCGCTGACCGAAAGAGTCGAACGCTAGATAGGTCAGATCGGCGTTGGCGATGCGCGGCGTCTGGCCGGCGAGAATGACGCCGGTGACGGTACCGAGACCGCCCATGCGCAGATCGAACACGCCAGTCGGACCGCCGACGAAGATGTCGATCGGCAGCACCGCGCCGTCGCCCTGCCCGTCGACGGCGCGCAGCGTGTACGAGCCGAGGGGAATGTTCTCGAAGCGGAACGCACCGCCGAGACCGGAAGTCGTGCGCAGGAAACCGTCCTCGCTGCCCGAGGCCTTGAACCACAGGAAGATATTGAGTCCGACCAGCGCGTCACCGTCGGCAGACAGCAGGCGACCGTTGATCGTCGCGCGGCCAGGCAGGGTTATGATCACGGGGATCTCGGCGCCCGGCGGCGCGACGTCGATCTCGACCTCGGCGCTGGCACCGGTCGCGGGATCGCCGGCGCGGATGATCTGAGGTCCGGTGCCGACCGCGGCGATGACAAAGTTGCCGTTCGCATCGGTGGTCACGAGCGTCGTGCCCCCGACCACCTGAATACCCGCCGCGGGACTGCCGTCGGCGTGGCGCACCGTGCCGACGATGGTGGCGGTGCCGGCGAGAACGATGTTGAGCGCCGACGTCTGGCCGGCGAATACGGTTGTGCTCACCGTCGCCTGCTCCGACGTCCACTGGCGAATGGCGCGCACCCGCACCGTTCCCGGCGGCACGGCGGCAAACGCGTAGTGTCCTGCCGCGTCGGTCTTGGTCTCCTCGAGATAGCCCGCCGCCTCGTTGATCGCCGCAACGCGCACGCCCGGTCCCGCCGAGATCAAGCCGGTCACGCCGCCGCCGTCGCCGCTGCTCTGCAGCACCCGTCCCTGGATGCTGCCGGTGCTGGCGAAGATCGGCACCTCGACCTCGACCGTCTGACCGGCGCGGGTGAGGTTCGCCGCTATCGCACCGCGGCGCGTCGCTCCGCCCTGTACCTCGTGCACGGCCGAGACATGGACGTTGCCGACCGCGACGTTCTCCGCCTTGAAGGTGCCGTCGCCGCGCGACGTCACCGCCACCTCCGAATCATCGGTGAGTCCGCGCACGCGCACCGTAGCGCGGTCGACAGGCACGCCGGTGACAGCATCGACGACGCGACCGCGCACTCGGCCGACGCCGAGCATCAGCAGATCGAGGCGGCGCTGCTCGCGCTCCTGCAGGATGCGGCTCTCGCGCTGCGCGCGCTTGCCGCTGTCGGGGTCGTAGGCGCTGACCGTGAACGGACCGATGTCGTTCACTCCGACGAAGTCGAAGCGGTAGAAGCCGGACGCGTCGGTCGACGTCTGGCCGGTGAGAATCTCGACGTCGAAGCCGAAGAAGTCGTCGATGAAGGTCTCCGTCAGCTCGACCTGCACGAACGGCAGCGGCAGACCGTCGCCACCAATCACAGTGCCGTAGACGATGCCGCCGTCTGGAGTGGTGAAGTCCGGCACCACCGTGTGCGTCGACAGCTCGCCGCCGGCCGTGCCGGCGAGCGCATTGCCGGCGGCGTCGGTCATGCCGGCGAGCGCCAGATCGTACCCGAAGAAGCGCGATACCGAGGCGGTGAAGTTGAGCAGCAGGATGCGCCGGCTCGTCAGGAGGTTAACGCGCTTGACACGGTTGCTGGTCTGGCCGACCGCGCCCAACGCCCCCTGGCCGGGCGTGTAGCTCAGGACGTACTCGGCGGATTCGCCGACCGATGCGGGCGCCATGGATTCGTCGAACAACACCGCGACGACGCGGCCGCGTTCGAGCGGATCGGCTTCCGGGATCTGGCGCACGCCGACGACGCCGGGTTCGCCGTCCGGGTAGTCGAACACCACCGGCGCCGCCTCGCCGCAGCCGAGCGACAGCGTCGACCCGACCGGAACGTTGATCGCAACGGCGCCGGGATTGCAGCTCGCCAGATCGACGCCGGTGAAAGTGAAGCGGCGCAGCACCCACGCGCCGGAGACCTGCGCCGGCGCCAGCACCGTGACGTCCGAGAGGCCGCTGCCGGACAGCGTCACCGTGTGCGGCGCGAGAGCGCCACTCGGGTTGGGGCCGACGAACGCCCACTCGCCCTCGAGCATTCCGTCGTCGAAGCCGAGCAGACTGGTACGCGCCACGTCGCGCTCAATCTGATCCTCCAGACAACGACTGCTAGCCGTCGCTGCGTTCGATCCCGCACAACCCGACGTAGCCGCGCCCGTTTGGTCGACGATCGCTAATCGAGCATCGCCCGTAGCCGCCACCGAAATGAAGTGCCCCCGATAGCTTTCCGCAGCACCGAACGCATCGACCAGAGCCATCAGCCCCTGGCCCCCGGCCCCTGACCCCTGACCCCTGACTTCCTCCGCCAGCGCACGCTCGAGATCCCGGCCCGCATCCGTCACGCGCATGATCTCGTCGAAGCCCAACGCGCCGCCGCCGGCCTGGGGCGAGCCCGGCGCAAAACCGCCGCCGCGCCAGTCGAGCCACAGCTCGAGCAGTGATGTGATCGTCGGCTCGCCGATGCGCACACGCAGCCCAGCTTCGGCGAGCTCGATGGCGCGCGCCTCCAGGACCGCGGACGAGAAACGCTGCGACACCCCGACCGACACTCCGGCCGGAGCGGTCGCGACGCTGTGCGCCAGGCCGAGCACGCGCACGGCTTCCGCGACAAACGAATCCGGCAAGTCGTATGTGTAGGGCGGCAGCACGAGCGTGTCGGGCGACAGCGGGATACCCGAGTCGCCGACGCCGGTGCGCAGGTTGAAGCTACCGGCCAGGCCGGGCGCGCTCTCGAAGGCGGCGGCGGTGACACGGCCGTTCTGCCGCGCGATGAGTTGGAAGCTCACGGTCGCCGCATCGCCCGGAGCGATGCTGTCGATCTCGCCGGTGCCGAACGGCAGCCCCGCTACCTGTCGATCGTGGCCGACCAGGGTCGCGCCGGTGATCTGTCCCGGATCGAGAGCGAGGCGCACCAGGTTGGCCGGCGTCTGACTCGTGTTGGTCACCGTGACGCCGAGCGTGTACGTCTCGCCGGCGCGCACGACGTTGGGGTGATTGAAGGTGAGACTGAAGCTCGGGTTGCGCACGACGACGGTGCCGAACACCGTGCCGGTGAGCGGCACCACCTGACCGGTGGCGAGGCTCAGCTCGGCCTCGACGGTGACCTTCACTCGATGTGTGCCGACCGTGCGGCCCTCGACGAGGAAATCGCCGCGCGCGCTCTCGCCCGGACCGAACTCGGCCGCGCCCGTCTCCTGGTTGCGCACCTCGGCGGACGTCGTGCCGTCGGGGAACTGCGGCGTGCTCGCCGGCCGCAGCGGATCGTCGTTGGTGTCCGGCGCCGCGTCGGGACCGGGCGGCAGCAGCATCTCGGCGGTCGCCGAGACGACCACCAACTGGCTGCCGGGCGGCGCAACGTTGGAGACCACCAACAGCACCTCGAAGAACTGATTGAGGAAGGCGACGTTGCCGGGAATCACCAGCACACCGGGGATCGGCGGGATCTGCACATCGTCGAACAGCGGCGGCGTCTCGAGCAGGATGCCGGCGAGATCGAGGTTGGGAATGTCGAGGCCCGGGAAGTCCGGCACCACGATCGCCGTGCCGCCGCCCTCGTCGAGCAACTCCTCGTCCTGCGGAAACGCCAGGTCGAGCTCGATCGGCACGACGCCGGAAGAAGTGCCGATGCCGAAGTCGAACGAGAACGCCGTGAAGTTGTCCTCGTCGATGACGATGCCGCGCTGCAGGATCTCCTCCAGCGACAGCGGCCGCGACGAGATCTGCTCGACGATCACGCGTTCCACGACCTTGATCGGCACCGAAGAAGGCGACGCCGCGAGAATCGTCGCGCCGTCCGCCGCGGTCAGCCGGATGTCGTCGAGCACATAGTTCCCCGCCACCAACAGCGAGGGCCCAGCGACGACGCGCACATCCTCCGACCCACCCGTCCCAATCTCGAACGGCAACCCCGGCGCGGTGCGAATCGCCACGACGCCATCAATCCCCGGCCCCGACAGATCACCACGCGCCACCAACCCATCGAGCTCCGGCAACGAGCCAACCGGATCGCCATTGCCGTCAACCAGAGCGGTGGACAGCAACAGCGGAACATTCTTCGGCGCACCGGGCACGGCAGCGGGCGTGACGCGAAGCTGCACGCCAAGAATGCGCACCTGATCGGACGCAAGTGACGTCGCGCCAGCCAGGGTGGGCGAGAACCCCGCACAGAGGGCGACGAGTGTCGCGAGTATGTTCAATCGCCTTATCATCCGGACGTCAAATTTCGCACCGCACCCTATCAAAGGCTCGCTTCGTCCCCGAGAGACCTAGCTAGGCCGCCTACGGCGCTACGCATTCCGAGGCCGATGGCCGTCAATGACATTGCCATTCAGACGTTCCTCCGTTTAGCAGCCGGCACTGCCCTATATTCCGTCGGCCCTTGATCAAAACCGTCCCAGAACACCCAAAGTCGCCCACACCCGGGACACCGCAAAGCGGACTTGGACAGACGGTAGACAGTTTCGACATCTACGGATCCTGACAACGAATCCAACTGTTCGTCAGAAATCATTACCCACTCGTCTGGACACGGAATCTGGCCGTACTCGATCAAGTTCCCACACGTACATTGAAGTGATGGCATAGAACTAAGGTAGAAATATGATCTCTTCTATGTTCGTCGCGCCTGCCCCGCGAAGTCTCTTCAAGATGTTTCCGAGCTGACTGGGACTAACCGTGCTTTGAGACAGGTCAAGGACAATGATTCGCGCTTGCGAATTCTTCTTCGCGATCGCAGAAATGATTCGATCAGGATTGGCTGTCGTCGGGGTATACAAGTCCGCCGGCACGCCATCGACGAGGTAGTCTGATGTTCTCCTGCCTGCACCTCTCACTGGGTCCCGTGTAACGACGTCGCGCCCCTTCGACGCGAGCTTTTTGGCAGCCCGAAGCTCATCCACGGTGTGTTCGACGCTATCGATAACCACCTTACCCTGACGCGTGCCCACCCTGGCCACGCGAAACGCCTTGGCCACCGCGCCCAACGTACCGCCCACACAACCAAGAGACGCGTCCCATATTGCGTCGCCAACCCCGTAGTCATTGCCCAAGAGAAGAGCCAACGCACCGCCCTCCGCGACTCCCGCCGCAGCGCCGACGGCGCAGTATCCCGCAGCTATCAAGAGCGGGACTTCTCCCGAAGGGTCGACAAAGTTGCTCGGATCGTTCCGCGCGTACGAGCGTAGATTCCCGCCTCCATCGAAACCCGTCGGGTCAAGGCTAGACCACGACCCGACAGTGGGCTGATAGTCGCGAGCACCCAATCGAACGAGGTCCGCCTCACGGTCGATGCCTCCGCCCGCGAACCCGAACGGCTGGAAGCCCGGACTAGTGTCGCGTGTCACATTACCGTGTTCGTCGTAGTCCATGCGTTGCGCGATGGTTCCGTCGCTCACCTTGACGACCAGGCGCACGCTGCCGAGGTGATCTGTAATGATGCGATACTTCTCGCCGCCTTTGTCCATGTACTCGGGGACGTTGGGCTTGTCGGCGTAAATGAAGAAGGCAGTGACTTGATTGTTGCCGTCCAGCTCGGCGACCGGTCTGAGTGCGCTCTGATACAGCCAGCGTTTCTCTTCGATGACATTGCCGAGCGGGTCTTTGAGCACGCGGCCGACGCGCCGGTTGGCTGCGTCGATCAGGTAATCGATGGTCCTGTCGTCTGGCAGCCTGACGTGGCGCAGGTTGCCGAAGTGGTCGTAGTCGTAGTCGGTCACCTCTCCAGTCAGCGTGTCGGTCTTGGTGTCGAGGGCGCCGTTGGCGTCGTAGGTGTACTCGTACTCCCTCTGCGTGCCGTCGGGCTCGGTGAGGGTGGCTGCCATGGCGCGGTTGCCGGAGCCGACCGTCACGCTGTGTAGGCGGCGGCTCGGGACGAACTGTTGGTTGTCGGCCTCGCACGGAACTGGAGCATCGGCGGCGAAGGTCCAGTCGCCGTCGAGCTCGACGTAACCGGGCTGGCCGCAGGCGTGCTCGGTCGGGTCGCCGCCTGCACCGAGCGCCGGGCCGGTGCCGCCGCGGCTGATGGCGCCTTCGACGTCGGCGCTCGTCGTGCACTCGTAGCCGATCTCGAAGACGATGCGGTCGCCAGGCTGCAGCGCGGTTCCCGCGCTGCAGGGAGTTGTCAGTTCCGAGTTGTCAGTTGTCAGCGGCAGGAAAGCGCCGATGCCTTCGGGATCCTCCGGCAGGGGGGACTCTGAGAGATCGTGGTCGACGGCGATCTGGCAGCGCTGGGCGCCGCTCGAGTCCATCACCCACAGGCTTGCCACCGGCTGTAGCGCGTCGCCGGTCTCGCCCTGACGGGCGCCGACGACGATGCGGGCCTGTTCGTCGGCTGCCAGGGTTCGGGCTTCGGTGAGCGGGGTCGACACGAAGGTAGCCACGAGGACCTTGTCGCCGCTGGCGCAGCTCGCTCTGGTGACTGCCGTTTCGGTTGAAGCGCCCTCTCGGGTCGGCGACATCTGCGCGGTGGCGGCTCCACTGGTGCTGGCCCACGTGCCGCCGTACGTCGCCGGCTCCTCGGTTGCGTCGACCTCGTTCAGGTAGAGGCGGCGCGGGCCGCGGTGCAGTGCGCCGTCGGACGGCGGTACCGGGGGCTCGCCGATGAGATTGTTGTTCGAGTCGTAGGTGTAGTAGATCGCCGGTTGGTCGTTGTACTGCACCGAGGCGAGCTGGCCGGTCGGGTGGTAGTAGCCGTACTCGGCGCGCCAGGTGTCCATGCCGCCGGCGCCGTCGGCGATGCGCACCGTCTTGGCCTTGATGCGGCCGCCCTTGTCGCGCGGGTACTCCTCGCTGAACAGCACCTGATTGCCGTAGCGCGCCTCGTAGTACGTCGGCTCGCCGAACTGGTTGCGCTGGTAGCGGTCGGTCACCTGGCCGAGCGTCGTGCCGGTGAGGAAGGTCGCCGCGTTGCGGGTCAGCGTCATCTCGCCCGCCTGGCGCTGCACCCCGTCGGCGTCGGGATTGAGGGCGGCGCTGTGGCCCGGCACCGCGATGCTGGTCGCCTGGAAGAGCGCGTTGCGGCCGATCGTCACCGTGCCGCTCACCGGGCCGCTCCAGGTGATGCTCTGCGGCACCGGGTTGCCGCCGTAGGAGTAGGTGATCGCGCCGTCGTTGCCGGCGCCGGTGATCACCGTTACGTAGTCGTCGCTGTCGTAGTTGTAGGTGATGTCGCCGATCGAGGTGAGGCGCCCCTCATCGTCGAAGCCGAGAGCGCCTTGCGGTGCACTGCCCGTCTCCGGCTTGCGGTCGGCGTCGTAGCTGACGTTGGTCATGCCCGCCGGCAGCTCGAACTGCTCGACCAGGTCGACCTTGCTGTAGTCGAGATCCTCGTCGTAGCCGTCGGCCTGCGGCGACGTCACCTTCTTCACGTTGCCGTTGGCGTCGTAGTCGAAGCCGAACTGCTGCAGGCCGTAGACGTCCTGGTTGCTGACCCGGCCGCCGTCGTCGCGGCCGAGCGTCACGGTGCGGCTCAGCGGGTCCACGATCGAGCCGACGAACGCCCCCACGTATCCGAGCTCGACGGCGCGCTCGCCCTGGGTGATCTTGCTCGGCCCCTGCGCTCCGTACTCGATCGCAATCGCCGGCAGGCCGGGCAACACGATCGACTGCGGCCGGCCGACGCCGTCGGTGGTGGTCGTGATCTTGCGCCCGCCCGGCGTCGTCGTGGTGA
>CADEER010000196.1:4515-8590 GCA_902826395.1 uncultured bacterium | reverse complement strand
TTTTTCTAGCCGGCCGTGACGCCGAAGTCGGCCGTCCAGATCGCACCGTGCACCGGGCGCGCGTCTTCCGACGCGAGGAAGGCGAACACCGCGGCGATCTCGTCGGCCGACGCGAGACCGCGGTGGCCCATGTACGGCTTCACCAGCTTCCAGTCCATGTTCTCCGGAAATGCGATGGCGACGTTCATCGACGTGTCGACACCGGCCGGCGCGATGGCGTTCACCCGCACCCCCGACTTCACGTACTCCATCGCCAGGGCACGCGTCAGTTGGATCACCCCACCTTTGCTGGCGCAGTAGGCGGCCGTGTAGGCCTGCCCCATCAGGCCGGCGACCGAGGCGAGATTGACGATGTTGCCGGAGGTCTGCAGCAAGTGCGGCAGGGCCGCCTGGCAGACGAAGGCGACGGCGCTGAGATTGACGGCGACGATCAGGTTCCAGTCGTCCTCGGGCATGTCGGCGAACTGATGAAAGCGATTGACGCCGGCGACGTTGCCGACGACGTCGAGCCGGCCGAGCTCCGCCACCGCCCGCTCGACGGCCTCGACGCAGCCGGCCTTGCGGCGCAGATCGCAGCGCGCCCACGCCATGCGCCCGCCGCGCTCGCCGATCGCCGCCGCCGTCGACGCCAGTCCCGCCTCGTCGACGTCGACCCCGAATACCGACGCGCCCTCGGACGCCAGACGCAGCGCCACGCTGCGTCCGATGCCGGAGGCTGCCCCGGTCAGCAACGCGACCTTGCCGGCGAACCGCTCGGTCATCATCGCCCCCCGCCCGCCTTAGCCGCTTTGGTTTCCGCGATGTACGGCGGATCGTGCAGATGCACCGGCGCCGACACGCCGCGCAGTCGCAGGTTGATCATCTCGACGAACACCGAGAAGGCCATCGCAAAGTAGATGTAGCCCTTGGGAATGTGATGGTGGGCGCCGTCGGCGACCAGCGCCGTGCCGATCAACAGCAGGAAGGACAGCGCCAATACCTTCACCGTAGGGTGCCTCTCGACGAACTCGCTGACCGACTTGGCGAACACCATCATGAAGAACACCGCCACCACCACAGCGGCGATCATCACCTCGATCTCCTTCACCATGCCGATCGCGGTGATCACCGAGTCGAGCGAGAAGACGATGTCGAGGAGCATGATCTGCACGATGACACTGGTGAACGAGACCCCGCCGGCGGCCTTGCGGCCATGCTCGCTGCCCTCGAGCTTCTGGTGCAGCTCGTGCGTGCTCTTGGCGATCAGGAAAAGCCCGCCGATCAGCAGGATCAGGTCGCGCCCCGACACCTCGTAGGAGAATACCCGGAAAAGGGGCGCGGTGAGGCCGATCACCCAGGCCAGCGAAAACAGCAGGCCGATGCGCATCAGCATGGCACCGAGCAGCCCGATGTTCCGCGCCTTGCTCTGCTGCTCTGGCGGCAACTTGCCGGCCAGAATCGAGATGAAGATGACGTTGTCGACGCCGAGCACGAGCTCGAGCACCGTCAGCGTCACGAACGCCACCCATACCTCTGGATCCGCAAGCCACTCCATCGCCCCGTTGTGCCAGCACTGCCCGCCCGATGCCAGAGTGGGCGATTCGGGAGTGAACCGTGAACAGTGAACCGTGGAACGAACGCTCCGTCCACGGTTCACGGCTCACGGTTCACGGTCACACCCCCCATCCCCGTGACAGCCTTGTGACAGTCGCGACCTTGACTCTGCTCAATGCCGCCCATTGACTGGCCCGATGCCGAGACAGAGCGCCCCGCGCTGCGGGCCAATCGCCCATTTCATCGGCCGTGTCTGGGTTCGCGCCTTCGGCTGGAAGGTGGAAGGCAGCGCGCCGGACATCGCCAAGTGCGTGTTCATCGCCGCTCCGCACACCAGCAACTGGGACATGCCGCACATGCTCGGCGTCGCCTGGACGCTCGGGCTGCGCGTCGCGTGGATGGGCAAGAAGCAGATGTTTCGCTGGCCCTTCGGCCGTTTCTTCAAGGCGCTCGGCGGCATCCCGATCGACCGCTCGGGCACGAACAACATGGTGCAGCGCGTCGCCGAGCTGTTCGCCGAGGCGGACGGGCTCTATCTCGTCGTACCCGTCGAGGGCACGCGAAGCCGCACCGACTACTGGAAGTCAGGCTTCTACCACATCGCGCGCGAGGCCGACGTCCACATCATCTGCTCGTACCTCGATTACACGCACGGCGTCACCGGCGTCGGCCTTGTTCTGAAACCGAGCGGCGACCTCGGCGCCGACATGGATCGGCTGCGTGAGTTCTACGCCCCGTACGAAGGCCGCTACCCGAAGCTGCAGGGCCCCATCCGGCTGCGCGAAGAGGACCTGCTGGTCGAGGACCTGCCGGCCGTCTCGGACGGCATCGGCTAGCCAATCCCCCTCCTTTCGGGACTGTCGATTTTCTCCCGTACACGTACTCGTACGCGTACCCGTACACGATGAAAGCCGGATTCCCGCCGGCAACTCCGTGTACGGGTACGAGTACGTGTACGAGTACGGTCGCGAACCTTCGTTTCCCGACAATCCCTTGCCAAGGAGGGGGAGTCTCGGCGTCACACCAAACCGAAGCGGTGGGCGGCGACGTCGAGCGCCAGGCCGAGCAGGAATAGTGCGCCGAAGCGGCGGGTGTGCGAGAAGGCGAACGCCGCATACCAGAGCGGCCAGATGTTCGGCGGGTACTCCGCCGGCGGCGACGCCGGCCGCGGATGCGAGAAGGCGCGGACCGCGCGGACATAGTACGGCGCGGCGACGAGGACGCTGAGCAGCAGCCAGGAGAAGTCGCCGCGCGCCACCAGCCAGAATACCAGCAGGTACTGCAGCGTCAGCATCGCGATCGTCGCGCGGCGCGAGTTTCGCTCGCCGAGCAGCACCGGCATGGTGCGGATTCCCTTCGCCGCGTCGGCGTCGAGCTTGTCGGTGTGCTTGCCGAACAGCACCGTCGTGGCGGCGAGCGCCACCGGCAGACTGGCGATCAGCACCGCCGACGAGATCTGACCGGTGATCACGTAGTAGCCGCCGCCGACCATCAGCGGGCCCCACACCAGGATCACCGCCACCTCGCCCATGCCGATGTACTTGAGCGGCCAGGTGTAAAAGAGAACGAAGAAGATGCCCGAGGCGAGCAGCCACATGGTTTGCTCGCCGCGCATCGCCACCAGCGCCAGCCCGGCGGCAAGCGCGATCAAGCCGGTGACCGCCGTGTACGTGTAGATCTCGCCCTTGCTCATCAGTCCGTTCTCGAGCGGCTGGGGGCCGTACTGGGTGCGGAAGTAGTTGTCCTTGTCGACGCCCTTGAAGTGGTCGGTGATGTCGTTGACGAGGTTGTTGGTGGCGTGCGCGAACAACAACCCGAGCGTCACCAGCGTCCACAGGACGCCGTCGAACATGCCGTCGCGCGCCGCCAGCAGGCCGGCGATGGCGGCGGAGTTGAAGGTCATCACGAGCACCGCCGAACGCGTCGCGATCAGCCACCGCGAGACGACGTCGAGCGCGTTCCACTCCTCGGCGGTGACGCGCGGAATGACGTTGACGGCCTTGGCCCACATCGAGACGTTCAGCATCGGAGCTCCTCGGCGGCGGAGATCACACCAGACGGCGGTTGAGATTGCGCAACCGCGTCACCAACACGCGCATGACGTGAAGGGAGAAGAACGGCGTCTGCTGGACCATGAAGATGAACTGCTTCTCGTCGACCCGCGCCAGGCGGCTGCGCACCTGGGCGACCGCGGTGGCGCTGCGCGGCGCCTCGTCGATCAGCGCCATCTCGCCGAAGAAGCCGCCCGGTTCGACGGTCTCGACGGTCCTGTCGCCGATGCGGATCTCCACCAGGCCATCGAGCAGGACGAACATCTTGCCGCCGGCATCGTCGCCGCGCTCGAAGATCGTTCCACCGACCGGATACTCGACGATGTCGGGCGAGTTCTCGAACAATCGCGCTATGTTCATGCTCTGGGTCCCTACCACGCCGGCCCGCGTGCGGCGACCATTACACCTATGACAGCGAGCCAACCACCGACCCCGATGCTTCGGGATCGGCATCGGTATCGCGATCGAACCAGAATCGATACCGATACCGA
>CADEER010000196.1:0-4415 GCA_902826395.1 uncultured bacterium | reverse complement strand
TGCTTCGGGATCGGCATCGGTATCGCGATCGAACCAGAATCGATACCGATACCGACCCTGTCGCTACGCGACCGCCTAGCCCTTTCTTGCCGAGGAATGGGACCGGGGCCGTGACTCTTGGTCGGCGACGAGGAACCCGCCGTCCCCCCGCACAGCTCAGTCGCGAAAGCGGCCGTCGAGCATCGCCAGCAGCACGTCGCGGTGATGGATCGCTTCCTCGGGCTCGGCCGGCCAGGTCGCCCCGTCGAAGTGGACCGCGCGGGCGTGGACGCGCGACATGATGATGGCGTGGCGCAGCGCCGCGTAGACGACATAGAAGTCCATGTCGCGCGGCGCGTGGCCGGTGCGCCGCTCGTACTCGGCAACCACGTCCGCGCGGCGCATGAAACCCGGCATGCCGGGCATGCCGAGGCGCTCGGTGATGTCCTGGAAGAACAGGTGCATGAAGATCATCCAGCCGATGTCGAGCTCGCGCGGCGCCAGTGCCGCCATCTCCCAATCGAGCACGGCCGCCGGCTGGAAGCCGTCGTAGAGCACGTTGCCGATGCGCGAATCGCCCCAGCAGATCACGGCCGGACCTTCATCGCGCGGCCAGTGCGCGCGCAGCCAGTCGAAGCCGCGCTCGATCACCGGGAAGGTCTTCCCGTCGCGGACGAACTCGTAATAGCGGATCTGATTCTCGAAATGCCGGCGCAGCGGCGTTGCGCCGGGCATGTCGAGCTCGAGAAATGCGGTGTCGAGCCGTTCGACCGCGATCCCGTGCAGCGCGGCGATCACACCGACGGTCTCGTCCTGCAGACGGCGCTGCTCGGCCGCGGAGGACGTAAGCAACCAACTGTCCATCGTGTACGGCAGCACGTCGGGCGGCACCCGACCCTCGACGCGCTCCATGATGAAGAACGGCGCGCCGAGCGCGGCGCGATCGAGCTCCAACCATCGCACCGCCGGTACCGGCACCTCGCTGTGCTGCGCCACCAACTGTAGCAGTCGGTACTGCGCCTCGAGGTCGTAGACCGGAAACACCGGCACGTCGCCGAGCTCGGGCTCGATGCGCGCGACCAGGCTGGCCGTCTGCCCGACGCCGCCCTCGATCCAGCGGGCGTCGAAGAGCAGCGTCTCACTCGACATGCCGTTGCTTCCCGGACTGCGCACCGCCGCGACCGGCGGTGTCGGCTGTGGGCCGAGCCGGCGCTCGAACCACGCATTCAGGCGATCGCGCAGCTCGGCCGGATCGCGACTCGATCGCTGCGGAAAGGCGTCGACCATCACCGTGGCTCGATCACCAGGCCTTCGGCCGGCGGCCGTTCGGCAGCGGCACCGACAGCGCGTCGAGCAAACCCGGCGCTGCCTGGCAGACGGCCGGAATCGCGTTGACGATGCGCGCCGCGGCGGTCGCGTTGCCGCCGCTCGCCCGATCGCCCGCCTGTTCTTCGGCTTCGATACGCAGCTCGACGTTGGGACTGCCTTTGATCCGCACGCCGTGCGCACCCGACCCTTCGGCGCGCGGCCAGTCGGGCGCGACATCGTCGCTGATCCTGGTCACGTGCTCGACTACCAGGCGGGCTTTACCGCCGACCATTCCCTGCAACTCGAAGCGGAAGGCGCCGAGCGTTCCCTCCTCGAAGACGCCGAGTTGGTTGGTCACCTGGTGCGGCAGCGGCTGCCGGTCGACCACCTCGCGAATCTCTTCGAGCTCGACACCGAGCCCGCGCGCCAGCAAGCGCAGTACGCCGCCCCACACCATGGTCGGCACGCCGGGCGAGATCATCAGCGGAACGTTTTCCATCGGCTGTCCGAAGCCAACCAGATTTCGCACCGCGTCTTCGGCATCGTAGTAGGCGTAGTTGAACCACTCGAAGGCGCGAATCTCTTCGATGTCGGCGCACAGCCCGCTGAGCAGCAGCGGGAACACGTCGTTGACGAAGCCGGGATCGATGCCGCTGACGAAGCACGAGCTGTTGCCAGCGCGACACGCCTCTTCCATGCGGCTGCGCAGATCGTCGGGAGCCGACGCCGGGTCGTAGAGCGGATACACCGACGTCGACACGACGTTGACGCCGGCGCGCAGACACTTCTCGATATCGGCCAGCGCCTCGTCGGGCCGGAAGTCGCCCGACGCACAGTACGCCACGGCCTGCGCGCCGGTGGCGAGCACCGCATCGACATCGCGGCTGGCGCGCACGCCGGTCGGCGGTCGCCCGCACAGCTCGCCGGCGTCGCGCCCTTCCTTGGCGGGATTCGATACGATGACACCGACCAACTCGAGCTCCGGATTGGCGAGCACCGCTCGCAGCGCCGGCTGCCCGACATTTCCCGTTCCCCATACGATTGTTTTGTACGTCATGGCGGCGCTTCTACATCGCCGGCGAGGTGAGAAGCCACCCGCCGCCGGCACCTGATCGAAATCCAAATCGAAATCGAAATCGTCGTTGCCAGCGGCGATCGAGGGACCGACGGGTCCGATTTGGATTTCGATTTCGATTTCGAGGGCCGCCCCAATCTCCGCCGCCCTAATGAAATCCGTGTTCATCTGTGTTCATCTGTGGCGATCTTTTTCGGAGGGAACCCACCATGGCCAAAGTCGATCCGGCGATCACCGGCACACAGTTCAGCGATTTCGAGTTCTCGTGGGACTGGCCGACGACGCAGCTCATCGCCCGCGCCACCGCCGGCACGGTGGCCGACGCGCTCGACGCGCCTTGGATGATGCGCGACTCCGACCGGCCCGGCCATCCGATGATCCTCTTCAACGGCGCGCTCGTCGCGCGCAACCGCGAAGAAGTCATGAAGACGCTGATCGGCGGCTACGACGTGTGGCAGGACGTCGGCCGCTGGGGCTCGGGTCAGGCCGACTTCAAGGGCACCGTGCCGCGCTCGGGCACCGCCCGCGTGCGCAGCCGCTTCACCGAAGTCGGCGGCACTTCGAAGGGACATGCCTTGGTGCGCTTCACCTTCGAGGTCGACGAAGCGAAGAGCGGCGAGCGTTTGATGGACGGCTGGATGCTTCTCTTCCTGCTCGGCTGCGCGCCGGACAACCCCGGCAAGCTCAGCCCGCCGCGCGTCGACGTGCCGGCGCGCGCGCCCGACATCGTGATCCCGCACGAGACTGCGATCGATGTCACCTTCGATTGGGCGATGCCGTCGGCGGACTGGAACTCGACCCACTTCGTCACCAAGGGCACCAATCCGGCGCCGCTCGTGCACGGCCCGCGCAACATGGCGCTGGTAATGCAGGACGCCGGCCGCGCCTTCGCCGCCGGCCGCGTCGACCGGGTGCGGTCGATCACGCTCGGCAGCATGCCGGCGCCGCACTATCCGCCCGAGCCGACCGAGACGCGCTTCTGGAAAGAGGATGGGCACGTTCTCGGACGCCTCGTCGTACCGGCGGCAGCTCGCATCGACGGCGGCGAAGGCGACAAGGTCGTCATCGATCAGATCGATCTGACCCTTGGCTGAGAAGTAGAGCCACAGATGAACACGGATCCTGTATCGCCAGATATTTTGCGATCCGCGGTCGGCACCGCCGTCTCGCTGAACATCAACTGCACCAAGAATGAAGTCGAAGAGTTGCCGGCCTCGCATTCTCGAGGCGTTCATCCGTGTTCATCTGTGTTCATCTGTGGCTTTTGATGGACCGATCGAGGTCAGGAGGAATTCGATGATCGCACTTCGCACCTTCGCAGCAGCTTCGCTCGTCGTTCTCATCGCGACCGCCACGCCAGCGCAGAAGCCAATGGTCGTGCCCGGATCCGGCGACGTCGGAACCATCGAGCAGGTCGAGCTGACCGAGGAGTCCGCGAAAGGTGCGGTCGATGCGTACGCGGCAATTCGCGAGAAGTACGGCGACAAGGTGCAACCCAAAACTTCGGCCGAAGGTTATGCGGCGATCGAAGGTGTGAACGCGATCGTCGCGACCCACGGCTTCAGCAACGTCGACAACTGGCACAAGACGCTGACCAGCGTCGCGCTCGCCTACGGCTTCGCCAAGGACGGCAAATCCTCCGCGGATCTCGACGCGTCGCTCGCCAAGATGCGCGACAATCCGCAAGTCCCCGAAAACCTGAAACAGCAGATGATGGCGATGGTCGCCGGCCTGCGGCCGTCGGAGAACAACCTCACCGTGATCAAGGCTCTGATGGCCGACAGCTCCTACGCAAGCAAGCTGGAGGCGCTGAAATAGCTTTCAGCGATCAGCTTTTTCCCGTGGTGACCCGATGGATCCCGGCTTTCGGGACTGTCGGAAAACAAAGATTCGTGACCGTACACGTACTCGTACCCGTACTCGTACACGGAGTTTCCTGCAGAATTCGGGCATTGATCGTGTACGAGTACGCGTACGAGTACGTGTACGGGAGAAAACCGACAGTCCCTTTCGCCGGGATGACGTCCGAGGGAAGGTCTTTTCCTGAAATGAT
>CADEER010000195.1:6665-8615 GCA_902826395.1 uncultured bacterium | reverse complement strand
CCGGGCAGGCGTCCGCGTCGATGAAGATATGCAGCATCGGCAAGCTCCTCCGCGAGCATCCCACCTCGTCGCAAGGCGTTTGTCGACGCAACGGCAGCTACCCGAGAGGAAGTCCTCTGCGACAGTGAGTCCGTGCACCCTTGGCGTCTTGGCGTTCTTGGCGCGAGAAGTCCTTTTGAGAAAACAGCACAGCTCGAGAGCGAGTGCCGTCGCCGCCCAGTGTTCATCCCGGATAGCGCGCGGATTGAGGTGCGGAACGCCTCCGGCGGTACTCCGCTTCAAGGACTTTTTTCGCGCCAAGAACGCCAAGGCGCCAAGAGCGCGTCGCTCGTTCGCTGCTTCCCAGATGGGCCGAATCCCACTTCGGTCGGCGGACGCTCGACGCTATGCCGCGTCGAGGGCTGCGTCGGCGGTCTCTGCCGCGGCGGTGCGCGGCCAGGTGAAGCGGAAGCTGGTGCCCTGGCCGGAGGGGGCGTCGTCGATCCAGATCGATCCGCCGTGCACTTCGACGATCTTCCGAACCGCCGCCAGACCCAGGCCCTCGCCGGCCGGCGAGTTCTTCGCGTCGAGTCTGCGGAAGGCGCGGAACACCTGTTGGCGCTTGTCGATGTCGATGCCGGCTCCCGTATCGGTGACCGAGAAGAGATACGACTCTTCCCCTTCCTCGCAGGAGACTCGGATCTCGCGCGGTGCGCGCTCCGGCATGTACTTGATGGCGTTGTCGACGAGATTCGCGAACACCTGGCTCACGCGAAGCGGGTCGCCGATGATCGTCGGCAACGGATCGATCTCGACGGTGATGTCGCGCTCTCGGATCTGGTGCTGCATCGATGCGACGATGTTCTTCATCACCGGATCGAGCGGTACTCCGACCTTTTGGTTGGGCTTGTTGTCGATTCGGTACAGCTCCAGCAGCCCTTCGACGAGCGAGTTGAGCTTCGTCGTCCCACCCAGGATGAAGTGGAGAGCCTCGACCATCTCGGGCTGAGCGTCCTTCAGCCGTTCGACTACCTCGGCTGGATCGTGCGGGTCGCGCACGGATTCGGCGAGGCCCTCGATCACCTCTTCGAGCACCTTGGCGAAGCCCTCGATGTTGATCAGCGGCGCCCTCAGGTCGTGGGAGACGAAATAGGTGAATGCCTTCAGCTCCTCGGTCGCCTCGGTCAAGGCCTTCGCTTTCGCATCGGCGCGGTCGCGCTGCGCGCGCGCGGCGGCGGCCTGATCGATCGCTTCTCGGCGGGAGGCGCGCAGGTTCTGGCTGAAGGCGCGCAGCGCCGACACTGGCGTTCTGAAGGCGAACGCGATTCCGACCGCGGACGCGGCGTACAGCAGCGCACTCGGCAGCACCAGTGGCGTGACCAACTCCATCTCTCGAATGGCAGCGGCGAGAAACGTCGCCAGCGTGATGCCGGCGCAGACGACCTTCTGACCGCGCTCGCCGAGGATCATCGCACCGGTGAAGACGCCGACGAAGGCGGTGCTCAGGGCGATGAACTCGGCGTTATCCACGAGAATCAGGAACGCCATGGCGGCGGTCGTGTTCTCGACGATCTGCGCCGCGAATGCGATGCGGAGCTCGCCGCGGGCGCAAGCGTACAGAGCAACCGCCGAGATGGCGGCCAACACCACGAGGACGCCGACCACGGAGTAGACCTGCGCCGCCACGGTCGGATCAGCCCACGGGCGAAACCAGACGAGGGCGACGGCTGCGGCAATCGGAGTCAGCACGAGGCCGGGCCAGCAAGTCCGCTCGATTACGCGCACCTGCTGATGCCAGAGCTCGACTTCCGACGCCACCGTCAGGTCGTCACCGCCGACATTCTCCGTCGCCACCACCGCGCCAAGGTACGCTCGCGAAGGTGGAAGTCTATGACGAATAAAGCATGCGACCCAGCCAGCGATGCGGGCGCGGCGGATGCCAAGGCAAGCCGCACGTTGCCGAGAACGAGC
>CADEER010000195.1:0-6565 GCA_902826395.1 uncultured bacterium | reverse complement strand
GCTAGGTTGCGCGGCCATGGGCGATAGGATGTCGAGACGCTGGTGGATGGTTGTCGTGGCCGTCGTGTTTGCAGGCTGCGGGAGCGATGACTCTTCGGAAGCGCTGCCGCCTCCCGAGGTGTTTACGGGGACGGTCGAGGAGTTCTACGTCGTGCCGGATCCGCTGCCGCTCGGCGAGCCGGGGCAGCTCATTCGCATCCAGGAAGTCGCCGTCGATGCGGAGTCGACGACGCTGCGTATCATGTACTACTCGCGCGACTCGCTCGATCGCGACCGCGCGGTCACCGGCATTTTGACGTATCCGAACGCGGAGCCGCCGGAGGATGGTTGGCCGGTGGTGTCGCTCGCCAACGGCACGGTCGGGCTCGCTTCGAAGTGCGCGCTCAGCCGGCGCGGCTCACCGGCGCCGACCTTCGGCGTCGAAGGCGTGGGGGTCGTCACCGATTACATCGGGCTCGGTCCGGTCGGTGAGTTGCATCCCTACCTGTCGCGGCCGAGCGAGGCGCACAGTGTCATCGACGCGGTGCGCGCGGCGCGCAACCTGCCGGAGACGGGTGCTGGCCGGCGCTGGTTGGCGATCGGTCATTCGCAGGGCGGCCACGCGGCATTGTCGACGAACGAGCTGGCGGCGGAGTACGCGCCCGAGCTCGAGCTGCTCGGCACCATTTCGCTGGCGCCGGCGGCGCTCTTCGATAGGACCTATCCCGGCACCGTCGACCCGATCGTCGCCCACATCGTCGGCGTCATGGGGTTCTACGGCGCGTCGGTCGAGCATCCCGACATCGTCTTCGAAGACTACGTGTCGCCGGCCGGAGTCGAAGCCGCCCAGATCATCGAGGAAGAGTGTCTCGACGCCATCATCAATCGACTGCTGACGGTGCCGATGGACGCGTTCTATACGCACCATCCGCTCGAGACCGAGCCGGCGCGCTCGATCTTGCTCGAAAACGACGTCGGTGGTGTGGCCGTCGATTCGCCGCTGCTGTTGGTCGGCGGCACGGCGGACGAACGCGTCGTCATCGAGCGGGTCCGCGATTTGCTCGATGTGCTCTGCGATGTCGGACAGGTGACCGAGTACCTCGAGATCGAGGGCGCGACGCACGGCAACGAGTACGCACTCGCGGCCGACCGAATCGAGGATTGGTTCGCAGAGCGGCTGCGCGGCGAGGCGCCGCTCGACTCCTGCACGGCGCCTGAACCGCTCGGTCTGGACGAGCGATAGGCGACGCTTCGGAACCAACGCCGCAATGGGGCTGACGGCGACGGTCAATCGTCAGCGCACCTCCGCTAGCCTTGATGTGAGTAAAGCAACCGCAGATGAACGCAGATAAACGCTGATAGGGAAGGCTCGGGGGCCCCGGCAACGTTAGTTCACCACCCTCATCCCAAATGTAGTTGAGAGATGGCGAGGCCGAGACGACGCTTGTTCGAGATAGTCACGGCAAATCGGCATCTGCGTTCATCCGCGTTCATCTGCGGTTCCAGTTTTTTGTCACGTCGAGGCTAGTTGTGGCAGCTTCAGCTCGGCGAGCTCGTCGATGCGCAGCTGGCGGACTGCTAGCAGCTGCTCGGCGAGGGGACGGTTGCCGGTGGCGAGCCCGACACAGACCAATCGGTCTCCGACCTGCAACACCTGATCAGTCGAAGCGATGAAGGCCAGATCGCGGCGCACCAGCAAGACGGCGAACTCACTGTCGCCGAACGTCAACCCCTGAATCGATCGTCCCTCGAGGTCGGAGCTTTCGACGGTGTATTCGAGAAGGACTGCCGAGTCGCGCTGCAACAGGTGGTTGGCATCATGCGGACCGGGGAAATTGCCCGGGAACGGCCGCAAACTGGTTTCATAGGCTTCGTCACTCGGGCTGCGGATCATCAGTACGCGCTCGGCGCGATACTCGCGGCCGAAGCGTTCGCCGACCAGTGTGTTCAGGGAGGTGTTGGTCGTGGCCGCGAGGAGTGTATCGACGTAACGGGCGCCCGATTCCTCGAGGAACTCGGGCGACGTTGCATCGCCGCTGACGCTCACCATTCCCTCCTTCTGTGCCAGGCGACACAGGACGGGGTTGCGGTCCAGCATCACCACCTGGCGGTTGAAGAGAGTCAGCAGGCGCCCGATCAGGCGGCCCAGGGAGTCGGCCCCGATGATGATGGTGCCGGTCAGCGAAGGCAGGTCGATGCGCAAGAGCCGTGCGACGCGACCGGCGGTCAGGCCCTGCAGGGTCACGGTCAATGCCACGGTCACGAAGACCAGGGCCTCGAGCTCGATGCCGCCGGGGCGACCGGCGCGATTGAGCAAGATGCCGAACAGACCCGCGACCGATGCGGCAACGATGCCGCGCGGACAAACCCACGCGATGAACAATCTCTGTCCCATCGTCAGCTCGCTGCCGATCGTGCACAACATCGCCGACAGCGGCCGCGCTACCCAGATCACGGCGGCGACGACCCCGAGTGCGCCCCAGCCCAGATCGCGGATCGCTGCCAGCGGCAGATTGGCGGCGAGCAGCACGAAGATGAAAGAGAGGAGAAGGACGGTCAGTTCCTCGTTGAACTGACGCAGCTTACCGAGCTCACGGATGCCGGTGTTGGCCATCCACACACCTTGTACGACGGCGGTCATCAACCCCGCCTCGCCGCCGGCGATCCGATTCGCGAGCGCGAAAAACAGAACGACGGAGGAGAGGACGACCGGGTTCCACAGCTCGTCGGGAATCAGCCGTCGTCGCAGCAATTGCGACATGATGGCGCCGCCGGCAGCACCGACCAGTCCGCCGATGCCGAGCTGCCACAGCGCCTGGCCGCCGGTCGCGAGCACACCTTGGTCTTCGAGGACGTACTCCAGGGCGACGATGGCGACGATGGCGCCGATCGGATCGATGAGAACGCCTTCACTGATCAAGATGTCGCGCACGGTGCGATCGACGTCGAGGCGCGCCAGCAGCGGCGTGACGACCGTCGGACCAGTGACGATCATCAACGAGCCGTAGAGAACCGCGATCGACCACGGCATGTCGAGGATGTAATGCGCCGCCAGCGTTCCGATCGTCATGGAAATCGCCGCGCCGAGCGTGAGCAGCAGTGCCAGGCTGCGCTGCCGCTGGCGCAAGTACTCGATCTGCAGCCCCAAGCCACCTTCGAAGAGGATGATCGCGACAGCGAGTGAGACGAGCGCGGCGCGGGCATTGCCCAGCGCGCCGGGATCGAGCAGGCGCAGGACGTCGGGGCCGATCACGACGCCGGTGATCAACAGCAACACGATCCCCGGCAGCTTGAGCCGCTGCGCCGCGGTCTGCGCCGCCATACCGAACGCCAGCGCGATCGCCACGTGGTAGAGAGCCATCGTTACCGGCGAGCGGCGTGAGGCGAGTGATGTGGGTCGAAGCAGTCAGCAGCGACCGGATCGCTGGCTGGACGTACAGCGCGTTGCGTTCGAAGCTGCGCCGTCCTCGTCGGAGACTGCCGGAGAGCGATCGCCTGGACACGACCGTCGGCACCGAACTTCGGCGGTAGAGCCGACCGCAATCGAGCCGCACGGGTGCGGGAGAACGGCAACAGCCTCATTCGCCAGGAACGCCCAGCGTAGCGTGCAGATAGCCGGCGAAGCCGGCTCCCGTGCCGGTGAGGCGCAGCAACCGCGCGCAATGCCACAAGGGCGCGATGGCGTCGCCGTTGGGCGGTGTCGGCCCCAGCACTGCTTCGTCGCACTTTCCTTCCATCGTCGACCACAGCGCTGTGACGACGAGAACCTGCCCCGGCGGCACGACATAGTCGAACGTGCAGTTCTTGTCCGGCGGGCAGGACTGGCTGGCCGGGGCGCCGCCCGGTGGGCGGACCGGCTTTACCGGCAGCGGCAGCGGATCGCGCAGGACGAACGGCCGGCTCGGTAGCCGCTGGGCGCGACTGGCATCGCGCTCGGCGCGCCGCTTTGCGTTCTCCGCGGCGCGCGCCTCCAACTCCTCGGCCGTCAGCGGCTGCACCGAAGGCAATGGCTGCGCCGCCTCCTGCCCTTCCTGGGCAGAGGCAGTGGTCGCCGTCGCGATCATCATCAACAAGCTCAGCAGACCGTGCATCGCGCGCATGGTGATCTCCTCATGAGTAGCGAGCCGCGACGCCGCGCGATTCACCGTGTTGGGCGACCGCGGCGCGCAGGTCGGAGAGAAACTGGTCGGCGACCCGATCGTGCTCGGGCGAGACCATCATATGAAGGGCCGCCGGCCCCTGCTGGCGGTCGAGATGCCAGCCGCGGTCGTCCATCACGTCGCCGACCGCCATGATGTCGATCGAGTCGGAGCCGAATGCGGTCAGTGTCGCGACCGGCTTGCCCCAGATGCGCAGCTCGGGAATCGCCTCGATCCCGGCCCGCATCTTCTGCGCGGCGGCGATGGCTCGGCCGGCGAGTCGTAGGTAACCCGCCTCGCCGAGGAAATTCATGATGCCCCACGCCGCCGCGATCGGCGCCGCCGGTCGCGCCCCGGCCATCGCGAACGAGCCGTACACGCCGCCCGGCCATTTATCGTAGAGGAACATCTGATACTGCGCCGTGTCCTTGTGCCGGTGCGCGATCACCGAAGCGCCCTTGGTGCAGTAACCGTACTTGTGCACGTCGGCCGAGATCGTCGTCACGCCGGGCACGCGGAAGTCGAACGGCGGGATGTCGTGGCCCAGCTTTTCGAGGAACGGCAGCATAAAGCCGCCGACGCAGGCGTCGGTGTGGAAATGGATGCCGCGCTCGGCTGCGAGCGCCGCCAGCTCGGGGATCGGGTCGATCATGCCGTGCGGGTAGTTCGGCGCCGAACCGACGACGATCGCCGTCTGGTCGGTGATGAGCTTCGCGGCGGCGGAGACGTCGGCGCGCAAGTCGTCGGCCAGCGGGATCTGCACGTGCTCGAGCCCGAGGTACATTGCGGCCTTGGCGAAGGCCGGATGTGCGCTCACGGGGGCCAGGAGCTGCGGCGCCGTGACGCCGCGCTCGGCGCGGGCGCGATCGCGCGCCGTCTTCACCGCCATCAGAATGCTCTCGGTGCCGCCCGAAGTCATCGCACCGGCGGCGTTCTCGTCGCCGTGCAGGAGATCGGTGGTCATCGCCACCACCTCTTTCTCCATCGTGTGCAGGCTCGGGAAGCGGAAGGGGTTCAGTGCGTTCTCGTAGAGATAGAGGTTGTTGAACTCGCGCAGCGCGCGGTCGACCTCTTCGCCGGCCGGGTAGACGAGGCTGAACGTGCGAGCGCCTCGCCAGTTGGCGTCCTCGGCCTTGCGTTCCTTCATCTTGTCGACCACCGCCTCGATCGACGATCCCTGGCTCGGCAACTTCATGCAGGTTCCTCCGGCCGCGACCTTACGATTTTGGAGAGTGGAGAGTCGAGAGTCGTGAGCCGTGAACAGTGAACCGTGAACCGTGGGCCGGCGTCGACGGGTGAGAGCGCGCCGGGGGCGCCTCCACCGTTCACGGTTCACGGTTCACGGACGACCGGCTTGTCCGCCGCCACTCTCGCCGATACGGTTCGCGATGACACAGGAGGCACGAGCAATGGCTCATCGTCCGTTCACGATTCTCGGGATCCAGCAGATCGCCGTCGGCGGCCTCGACAAGGGGGCGCTGCGCAGGCTGTGGGTCGACACGCTGGGGTTACAGCCGGCGGGGACGTTTCGCAGTGAGCGGGAGAACGTCGACGAGGACATCGTCACGGCGGGTGCAGGACCGTTCAAGATCGAAGTCGATCTGATGCAGCCGATCGATCCCGAGAAGAAACCGAAGGTGCACGACCCGGCCCTCAATCACATCGGCCTCTGGGTCGACGATCTCGCCAAAGCGGTAGACTGGCTGACCGAGCAGGGCACCCGCTTCACGCCCGGCGGTATCCGCAAGGGCGCGGCCGGCTTCGACGTCTGCTTCATCCATCCCAAGGGCAACGAGGAATCGCCGATCGGCGGCGAGGGCGTGCTGATCGAGCTCGTGCAGGCGCCGCCGGACGTGATTGCGGCTTTCGCGAGAGCTGGAGGTTGAAGAGATGAAGTTGATCGTCGACGGCGCCGTCATCGCACCGGTCGAGCTCGGCTTCGAGGACCTCGCCGCGCTGCCGGGGCAGATCGAGGACATCTCGGCGCTCGTGTCCGGGCGCGAGGGCGGCGGCGTGCCGTTGTCGCGCGTGCTCGGCCGCGCCGGCTTGCGCCCCGACGCGACGCACGTCACCTGCGAATCGTCCGATGGCAAGTTCAAGGCGAGCGTGCCGCTCGCCGCCGTGCGCGACGCGATCGTCGTCTACCGACTGGGCGACGACCCGCTGCCGCCATCGCACGGCGGGCCGCTGCGCTTCCTCATCCCCGACGCCGGCGTGTGCGACAGCGCCGAAGTCGATCGCTGCGCCAACGTGAAGTTCCTTGCCCGCCTGCACGTCACCCGCGGCGCCGGCGACGACACGCGTCCCGACCAGTCCCCCTCCTCCCCGAGGAGAGGCTAGGGCGGCGGCAGCCGCACTCATCAGTAAGCGACAGCAGTCCGCGCGAGATCTCCCCCAGTCCTCCTTGGCAAGAGACTGTCGATTTTCTCCCGTACACGTACTCGTAC
>CADEER010000194.1 GCA_902826395.1 uncultured bacterium | reverse complement strand
TCTCGCACCTCGCTTCCATGCTCTCGTACGGAGTTTCCGCCGCACCATGATCGGTCTCATTCCCGCCGCCGGCCGGGGCGTGCGCGCTTATCCGTACACCGAGAATACGCCGAAGTGCATGCTGCGGTTGGCCGGCAAGCCGATCCTCGAGCACAACATCGGCCGCCTGGTATCGCAGCTCGGCTTGAAGAAGCTGTACATCGTCCTCGGCGACCACGCCCAGGTGGTGATGAACTACTTCGGGCACGGCGAGAACCACGGGCTCGAGATCCACTACCTGCACAACGACAAGATCCACCTCGGCCTGGCGTACTCGGTCTACCTGGCGCGCGAGCACATCCGCGAGCCGTTCGTCACCGCGCTCTCCGACGAGATGTACCTCGACTCCAACTTCGAGGGACTGCGCGCGATGGACTGGGACGATTCGCTGGCGGTGTGCTGCCTCACCCGCACCGAGCGCATCAACGCGATCCGCAAGAACTACACGGTCGACATCGAAGGCGACTACATCACCCGCATCATCGAGAAGCCGCAGCACGTCGCCGAGAACATCCAGGGCTGTGGCACCTATTTGCTGAAGCCGGAGATCTTCGACTTCATCGACAAAGCCTACAAGCGCGAGATCGACGTTCCCTTCGACTTCATGACCATCCTCGGTCACGCGGCTCAATCCGGGAAGCGCATCCGGCCGTTCTTCATCGGCGGCCACTACGTCAACATCAACACCAAGGACGACCTCAACCTGGCGAACTACCTGATGCGCGATCGGTCGTTCGATCAGACGCGTACCAGCGTCGTCATTCCGGCGCTCAACGAAGAGGCGCTGATCGGCCGCGTCGTCCGCGCCTACCAGACGTCGGCGCACGTCGACGAAGTCGTCGTCGTCACCACCGGCTCCACCGATCGCACCGCCGAGATCGCGGCGGCCGAAGGGGCGCGGGTGGTCGACTCGGGCTCCGCGGACGCGGCGTACGGCGCCAAGGTGCGCGCCGGCCTCGACGCCGCGACGGGCGACATTCTCATCGTCACCGAGGCGGACGACTGCTACACCTCGCGCGACATCCCGAAGTTCCTCGCCTACCTGCGCGATGCCGACATGGTGGTCGGCACGCGCACCACCAAGCAGCTCATCGAGCAGGCGTCCAACATGCGCGGCCTGCTGCGCTGGGGAAACATCCTGATGGGCAAGGTGGTCGAGACGGCGTACGGCGCCTACGGTCCGCGCTTCACCGACGTCGGCTGCATGTACCGCGCGCTCTGGAAGTACACGTACCTCGAGATTCGCGATCAGCTATCGGCGCCGGGTCAGGAGTTCGCCGTCGAGATGCTGGTCGAGCTGTTGCGGGCGCGGCGCCGCATCATCGAAGTGCCGGTCAGCTACTACGCTCGCCAGGGCGGGGAGTCGAGCCGCAACAAGACGCTGCTCAGCAACATGCGCGTCGCCGGCCGGATGCTGCAGGAGATCATGAAGGGCTATCGACTGTCGGATTCGATTCCGACGGATCTCCGACGTCCTCGCTAGGCGCCGCACGGCGTTTGCCCTCGAGCATCTCCAGCAACTCCGCCGCGTCCTCCTTCGCCAGACCGGCCAACCCCCGCGGCGAGTGCACGGTCACCGGGATCCGGCCCGTCGTCGTCGGGAACCATTCGCCGTCCTGCACCAGCCCTATGACCAGGTTGAGTTCTCCCCAGCCGGGCGGCACTGGCGCCACGCGCATGCTCACCGATTCGCCGGGGCCGAGGTCGTAGGCGAGACGACTGGCCGCGTCCTCTTCGTCGGTCATTTTGCCGTCCCGCTCCCACCGGTAACCGACCGTCACCATGTGGTCGCCGGACGGCAGTAACGCCGGCCAGACCGCATCCGACTCATTGATGATCAGCACATCGATGCCGATCGGATGGCCGGCGATCGCGACTCGCTTCTCGTAGCTGGTTTGAAAGCTGACGCGGCGCTCGTCCTCGGTGAGCCCCGCCAGCGGCACACCGAGCAGCGTCGTACAGCGGCGCTCCGGCCGCACCAGGTCGTCCATCAAATCCGGCTCGACTTGCAGACGAACCTCGAAAAGCAGGGCCGGTCCGAACTCACCGAGCAACTGCAGGCCCGCCGGCTCTCGCCACGCGCCGTGCGCCGCCTCGGGAAGCAGGTCGCGATGAACGACGACGTAGCGCAGGCCGGTGGTGCGGACGAGCAGCCGCAGGGCCTTCAGGTCGGGAAGGGCAGCCATCAACCCGCGCGTCACGAAAGCGCTCGGCGGTGCGTAGCCGCTGTAGCCGTCGATCAGAGGCTGCCAGTGGAACGTGCTGTTCAGCATGTACTGGCTGGCGATGACCGCGCCGCGAAAGTGTCCGAAGTAGCGGTTCTGCGGAATCTCCAAAACCGGTCCGCGCGGAACCGCAGCCAGAGCGCGGTAGACCGCCGGAATCTCCCCGCCGGCGGCGACGGGACGCGAGTTGTGGGTCTTGGTCAGCAGGCCGAAGTCGAACACCGTCGCCGCGCTGACCAACAGGGCGAGCGAAAACCCGACCGCCCTGCCGAAGCGCGCGCCGGTCCGCAGTTGCAACCAGGCGAGGCCGAAGGCGGCGAGCGACGCGAAGCCGAGCTGCGCCATCAGCAGAAAGCGAATCGGCGCCCGCATCGAGGAGAAACCCGGGATGATCTGCATCACGAAGTGGTAGGGGAAGGTGACGCTGCGGCCGCTGATCTCGCGCGCCGGGCCGAATGCCATCGCGTAACACGCCAGCGCCAGGCCGAGTGTCGCCGCTCGCGCCCACGGCACGCGGTTGCTCGCCGGCCGCGGCAAGAGCACACCGAGCGCCGCGAAGAGCAGCGGCGCCACGCCGAGGTAGTGCAGGTTCGGTCGATCGAGAAACTCCCACCATGGCCCGACGGAGAAGAGCTTGAGAAATTTCAGATCGGTCTCGTCGGGAATCGATCCGGCCGAGCGCAGTTGCACGTACGGGATGCTGAAGGCTCCGAACACCGCGAGCGCAATCGCTCCGGCGCCAGCGGCGAAAGCAAAACCCTTCCCGGTCAGCCGGCGCCGGCCGAACAGCACGACGCCGCCGAGGTAGCCGCTCAACGCGATCATCGTGAAGTAGGCGAGGTAGTACGAACAGAGGAGCTGCACGAGCAACAGAAGGCAGAACGCCACCGCGTCGCGGCCGCGCGCGAACAGTAGAGTGCGATCGAGAAACAGCAGCGCCAACGGCGCGTACTGGCCGGCCGACAGATGTGTGTAGTCGACGAAGTGCAGGCGGAAGGGGAAGAAGACGTAGAGAAAGCCGCCGAAGAAAGCCGCGCCTGCCGGCAGACCCCAGTGGCGGAGCAGGGCGTACAAGCCCGTTCCGCACAGCGTCAGGTTGCCGAGAAAGTTGAGCTGATAGGCGAGCACCGGGTTGCCGGAAACGCCGTACACCGGGCCGAAGATCGGCAGATGGCCCAGCAGGTGTTCGGACGATGCCAGGGCATTGCGCGCCGGGTAGAAGATGTTGGCGTCGAAGAGTCGAAATGGATCGGTGGTGAGCGCGTGCCAATCCCACGACAGGATCCACATCACCAGGTTGACGTCGGCGACCTCGACACCGCCGGCGCCGGCTCTGAGGCTGGCCACGCTGTGCGCCGGGTCGGTAAACCACGGGTGCAGCAGTCCGATCAGCAGCAGCGCGTAGAGCAGCGAAACCAGCAGCCCTTCGCCGAGGTGGCGCAGGGTGATCGGGTTGTAGACGACCGGCCCCTCGTCACCAGATCGATGTCGAACCGAGGAGTCCATGAAGTCCCGGGCGGATCCCCCGGCGAACTACTCGGCCGCCGTCACTGATCCGCGCCGCGCGACGGAATCGCGCGCACCTGAGCGGCGCGCTGCAGCAACAGCGCGGCGATGATGTAGCTGCCGGCCGCGAGCAGAGCGCCCATGCGGAAGCCAACCAACATCGCCATCAACACCGCCAGCGCCGATCCCAACACCGATGCGGTGCCGTTGACCGTCCAGCCCCACGCGACCCAACGCGGGCCCCAGCCGCCGAGAAGCTTCAGCGCGGTCGGAAAGAACACGCCGAGTCCAAAGCCCTGCACCGCCGCCCAGGTCGCCGCAATGATGGCGCGTACCGGCAGCGGCTGGCCGAACGTCGCGTGCACGAGTCCCTGCAGGGCAAAGCCGGTGGCGACGGCAGTGACGATCACCGTCACCGTGCCCACCAGCAGCACGGTCGACGTCGGCGCCCGGCCGCTCCACGAGCTGCCCAGACCGGCGCCCAACAGGATGCCCGCCAGCACCGCGGTAAAGGCGTAGGTCGGATAACCGAGGTACAGCGTCAATCGCTGGATGGTATTGACCTCGACGGCGATGAAACCCCACCCGAGGAGCGCCAACGCCAGTCCGAGCCCCCACGCCTGCTCGAGCGTGACCTCGCGGCGCCGGAAGGTGATCGGCACCGCCAGGGCAAAGAGAACGGACGCCGCCGCCAAAAAAATCAGTATGATCACCAAGTACTGGCCCGTCGCGTCCTCACGCGCCAGCCCCCAGTGCTCACCCGAGAGCAGGGCCGGCCAGCGGAAATAGGTGAAGAAAAACGGTCGATCGTCGGTCACTGCGGTGAGATCGAGGTGACCGACATCGAAGCGTTCGAGCCGATCGGCGGCGCCGCCGGTGGCCAGATATCCCGACGGCGAGCTCACATCCGGCTTCTCGTGATCCCACAACAGTTTCAACTTGGTGCCGACACCGATATCGCGCAGGCGCTGCAATTGCTCCGACGTGAACGGCGATTTGGAGATGAAGACGTCCGTTACGAGAAAGAAAAATATCGACTCCTCGATCACGGCGATGTGCCGCTCGGGGTTTGGCACTCCGAGCGTCACCAGCAGGTCGTGTGCCTGCGCCACCAGGCGCAGCGCGTTACGCGGAAAGGTGCCGGGGATGTCGCCGATCTCGAGCGCGATGACGCCGCGATCGCTGAGCGCGTTCCAGTACGCGGTGAACGCTTCGCGCGTATAGAGGTAGTTCTCCACCAGCACCTGCGCCGCGCCGGGTTGCGCCGCGTAGGAGTCCGGGCTGACGAGCTGGATCAGGTCGAACTCCTGCTCCGACAGCTCGACGAAGCGGCGGCCCTCCGAGACGATGTAGTCGACGTTGGGCTGCTCGACGAGATGCTGGGTGAACTCGAGAAAGGGGCCGTGGATCAGCCCACCCGTCACCGGATGCAGCTCGACTCCGGTCACATGCTCGGCTCCGAAGTGCCGCGCGACCGCCAGGTCGCCGCCGCCGGCGGCACCGATGATCAGCACGCGCGGCTTGTCTGTGATCAGGAACGGCGTCCGCTTGATCGCGGTGTCCCACTTGGCGAACACCGTCGGGTCGTCGGGTATGTTGAGGAACGCCGAGCCGACGTTGCCGTCATGCCATAGGTCGCGGCGGATCGGCGATCCCGGGATCTGCCAGTCGTCGGTGACGTCGATGCGGAAGAGCGGATGCCACGCCGAGAAGATGATCTTCTGGTTCTTCGCCCACAGCTCGCGCAGGTGCTTGCCCATCGCCGGCTGAAACCACGTCAGATGATTCGCGCCGAGGATCACCATCACGAGCAGCGCGGCGGCGCCGACCGACGCCGTCCGCGGCCGGCGCTCGGACAGATAGATCGCAATCGTCACGCAGAGCGCGCAGGCCAACAACAGCGCGCGCACCGGGCCGATCGTCGCCAGCAGGGGAACGACGGCGACGCTGGCGAGCGAGGCCGCCACCAGATCGGCGGCGTACAGCGTTCCGGGCGCCATCGAGCGGAGACGGAAGGCGGACGAGAGAACAATGCCCGTGGCGACGAACGGACTCGTCACCGCGAGAATCAGCAAGCCCCAGTACACGAAGTCGCTCGCCCTCGTGAAGATGTTCTTCAAATCGAGGGGCAGGAACGACAAGGCGAGGGCAGCCGCAGTAATGCCCAGGGCGAATGCCAGGAAGCCGTTCGAGGCGCGCTGCGGAGTCCATGCCCAATCGGCCCGCAACGCCACCCACGCCGCACCGAGCCCCAAGCCGAGCAGGGCGATGCCGATGAGCACGTAGGTGAAAGAGTACAGGAGTACGTACGAGATGATCCGCGTCAGCGCGACTTCACTGAGCAGGGTGACGAAGGAAATCCCCGCGACGGAAAGCGCGACCAGACGTCGCTGGCGCTCGTGATTCATGGGGCGATCGGGCCGCGACGACGCGTGCTCGGTTCTGGGCGCATCCTCGGCTCTATATCGGCTGGGCGATCCAGAAAGCAACATTCGGAGCGCATGCATCGGGCGCGCGGACCCCGCGTCGCAGAACGCCGCGGTCAGCCGGCGGCCGCGCCGTTGCAGACCGAATCACCGGCCCCTACTGCACCGCCGGACGCGCTCCGTCTCGCACCAAACCGGCCGCCGCGAGCTGCTCGGCGATCACCTCCGCCGCGAGCTGATTCCCCGACGCGGTGACGTGCCAGGTGTCGACATAGAGCTCCGGGTCGGTCGCCGCTGCCCGCCGCAAGGCGGGCAGCAGATCGATCATCAGCCAGCCTTCCTCGCGACCGAGCTCCGCGAGCTGCTCCTGCAAACGACCCGATGCGCTGCCGTAGACCTGTTCCTTGTAAGGGAACACGACCACCGCGAAGCCGGCGCCGACCGACGCCGCGCTGCGTCGGATGTGGTTGTAGCGCGCGCGCAACCACTCGCGCTCCGGCCCGGCGGGTAGCTCGCGCGGCCCCACCGACGCCAGCCCCGGCAGCGGGTCGATCTCGCGGCGACGCGGCTCGAGGATTCGCTCGTCGACGAACGCGCAGATCCGCAGGCGGCTGCAGAGGCGCACCATCCACGGGTGCTCGGGCGGCGCGCGGCGCTGATCGGGATTGGGGAACGCTTCGGCCGGAATCATGCCCAGATGCATCTGCGTCTGGTGATCGAAGTGCAGCGTGGGATTGTGCAGAACACCGACGCTGAACTGCACCAACACCAGATTCGGATGGTATGCGAGACCGACGTCGTCCAACTGCGCCGCCTGGTTGTACGCGTTGTAGCCGTTGACGGAGAAGTTCAGCACTTCGACGCCACCTGCCGAAGAGCGCCCGTTCAGAACTTCCTCCAGCCGGGTCGCAAAGGTCTCCGGCTCTTCGACGCCGTAACCGAAGCCGACCGAGTTGCCGAGCACCATGATGCGGAACGCGCCATCCGGCGGTGTCTTAGGATAGCGGCGATCGCGGAACCCGTCCTCGTTGATGCGGTAGACCACGTCGCCGGTCGCCGGCACCTTCACCTCGATGCCCGGTCGCAAGCCGTACAGCCAAGGTCGATCGAGGCGCAGCTCATGCAACGCGTGCAGGCTCTTGTCGCTCAGACCCCAACCAGTCGCTCGCAGGACGATCTCCACGGTGATGACGCCCGCCAACAGGCAGAGCGCCCCGACGAGGACACGAGTTACCCACGACCACATGAGACGGATCCGTCAGCCCTGCCGATCAGCGTCGACGCCAACGATCGCCTCTCCTACGGGAGAGGCCGGGCGCAGCCCGGGTGAGGGTTCATGAGATGATTTCGCGCAGCGAAACTCCGAATCTTGCCTGGCGCGCTTCACGCTGGTGGTCACTATCACCGCCCCATCGAGTTTGACACTCCGCGGCGATCGCGATTAGCAACCGGACGTCTGCGCCAGCGTAGACGCTCTCTCGCCCGCAGCGACGAATCATGTCCACTCCCGCACTGAAGTCCTCGCCCGACGATCCCGATCCGATCGCGTTGGAGCCCGGCGCATGCGCTCTGTGTGGCGCGACGACCGGCGCGACCCTCGCCGCCGGCTACGACTTCGAGTACGACACGACGCGACACGAGTTCACCTTCTGGCGCTGTGAGTGCGGCGGCGCCTTCCTGAACCCGCGACCGGCGCCGGCCGCACTCGATCGCATCTATCCGTCCGACTACTACTCGTACGACTTCGCGAAGAAGCTCGGGCCGTTCGTCATGCGCTTCAAGGGTCTGACCGAACGCTCGAAGGTGCGCGCCTACGACCGCTATCTGGCTGCCGGCGGTCGCGTGCTCGACATCGGCTGCGGCGACGGCCACTTGCTCGATCTGCTGCGCAAAGGGCGCCCCGGCGACCGATTGCAGCTCGAGGGAGTCGAGTTCTCTGCGCGCGCCGCGGCCGCAGCGGAGCAAGCCGGCTTTCACGTCTACCGAGGGCCGATCGAGAACGTGGCACTGCCGCCCGAGTCGTTCGATCTGATCATCATGAACCAGTTGATCGAACACGTGCGCGAGCCGCGCGCCGTGCTCGAGCGAGTGCGCGACGCACTGCGCCCGGGCGGCCATCTCTTTCTCGAAACGCCGAACATCGACTCGTTCGACGCCCGCCTGTTCCGGCGCCGCTACTGGGGCGGGTACCACATCCCGCGCCACTTCCACTTGTTCGACACCGCGTCGCTGCCGCGACTGGTCGAGTCCGCCGGCTTGCAACCGGTTCACCACCAGCCGCTCGTCTGCCCGCAGTTCTGGATCATCTCGCTGCGCAACTGGCTGTGCGACATCGGGCCGCGCGACCTCGCCGTAAGACTTTTCAGTCCTTTCAATCCGCTGTTGCTCGCACCTGCCACGCTGCTCGAGATCGTCCACCAGAAGATCGCGTGGACCTCGAATCAACAGCTCGTCGCGCGCCGCGTCTGAAGA
>CADEER010000193.1 GCA_902826395.1 uncultured bacterium | reverse complement strand
GGGCCGATGATGCTGGCGCGCTCCATGACGCGAACGTCGGGCCAGTAGTCGCTCGCCGCGTAGTGCTGCACGGCGCGGTTGTCCCAGAAGGCGACCGAGTCGGGCTCCCACTGGAAGCGGCACTGGTACTCGAGGATCTCGGCGCGGCGGCTCAGTTTGTCGATCAGCGCCGTGCTCGCCTCCGGCTCGAAGCCGGCGATGTGGCTGGTGAAGAAGCGGTTGACGTAGAGATGCAGGCGCCCGGTCGCGGGATGCGTGCACACCACCGGATGCTCGACCAGCGGATACTTCTCGCGCATCGCCGCCTGTTGATCGCGCGGGATGCCGAAGCCGAACACCTGCATGTAGTCGTGCACGGCGGTGAGGTCGTCGATTTGCACCTTCGTCTCGTCGTCGAGGCCCTCGTAGGCAGCGACCATGTCGGCGAACAGAGTATCGCCGCCGTTCGCCGGTACCTGCAGCGCGTGCAGGATCGCGCCCATCGACGGGCATTCGCGCCAGGTGACGTCGTGATGCCAACCGTTCTCGTAGCCACCGACGTCGGACGACTTCTCGAAGCGCACCAGCTCGGGCTGTCCGGTGTTCGACGGAATGAATGGATGGATCTCGAGCTCGCCGAAGCGCCGCGCGAACGCGACGTGCTGCGCCGCCGTGAGCGGTTGGTTGCGGAAAAAGAGCACCTTGTACTCGCCGAGCGCGCGACGGACGTCGGCGATGATTTCGTCCGGCAGATCCCTGGTCAGATCGACACCCGAGATCTCGGCGCCGATCGTCGCGCCGAGCCGCCGTGCATCGAAATGGTTCCAGCGCAGCGCCGCGAGCCGCGCTCGCTCGGCGGCGAGGTGGCCGAGCGGACCGACTTCGAGGTTGTACTTGTCGATGCGCAGACGGCGCGCCATGAGCGGCGCACCGTGCTGCGGCTTGGCGATTTCGGCGTTGTCCATGTTCACCCCCGCAGCAGCAGTAGCCCGGCGCCCGTCGCGCGGACAAGGACCTTGCTGACACTTACTACTTCCCGGGATTTCGATCGGGCTCGGGCTCGGGCTGAGGCTGAAGGCTGGAGGAGCACCCGCGGCTTGCCACGCGAATCGAGTGCTCTAGAGTGCGCGGAACACCAAGGAGCGCTCATGTCCCGATCGATCACGTGGGTTGTCGCTTGCCTGCTTGCATCCGCCAGTGTCGCGCCGGCGGCCGACGAGGCAGCCAAGTTGCGCCTCGGTTCCGACGTCTGGCCGCCGTTCACCGACGTCGACGGCAAGGCGCGCGTCGCGATCGATCTGGTCGAGCAAGCGCTGCAGCGCGCCGGGTTCGAAGCCGACAGCGAAGTGCGCTCCGACTTCGGCGACGTCGTCGCGTCGATCCGCAAGGGCGATCTCGACGGCAGCGCGGCGCTCTGGCGCAGTGCCGAGCGCGAGGAGCTCCTCGTCTTCTCGAGGCCGTATCTCGAGAACCGGCTGGTCCTCGTCGGCTTGAAGGGCAGCGACATCGACGCCACCAGCTTCGCCGAGCTGATCGGCAGACGGGTCGCGATCGTCGGCTCCTACGATTACGGCGACGCGGTCAAGAAAGACTCGGGCGTGAAATTCGTCGAGGGACCGAGCGACGGCGAGAATCTGCAGAAGCTGCTGCGCCGCGAAGTCGACTACGTGCTCGCCGACGCCCTTCTCGTGCACCATCTATTCGCGCGCCACGAAGCCAAGGCGCAGCGGCTCTTGCAGGTCGGTACGCGTGCGCTCGCCGTCCGCTCGCTGCACCTGGCGCTGCGCCGCGACCATCCTGACGCCGCCAAGATCGTCGCCGCCTTCGACGCCGAGATTCGCCGCATGATGATCGACGGCTCCTACAACCAGATCCTGCAGATGGATTGGATCCAGGCCGACGTCGACGGCGACGGCAAGATCGAGCTGATCCTCAGCGGCCGCCAGGCCGGCGAAAAGCCGCCCACCGGCAGCTACCAGGTCTTCGACGTCCCGGCCGCGCCGGACGACCGCGTGCAGGTCGGCTACTACGTCGCCGGCCGGCGCTACGACGACTGGCAGCAGGTACCGGCCGAGTACAAGGTCCCCACCAAGCAGGACATTCGGGCCGAGACCGAAGGCGGCCGCCCAGCGATCCTGCTGTTCGACTTCTAGCGATCTCGAAAAAGACTCATCACCACAGAGACACAGAGGACACAGAGATCTCTCTGCCCGGACAGTCGATGTGATTGCTCGCGCGGACACATGATTCGCGCCGGGGCCCTTGCCAAGAGTGCTTCGCAAGAAACGCGGGCTGTGGGTCTACGCACCGAGATCTCTGTGTCCTCTGCGTCTCTGTGGTGAATTTCTTTGCGTTCACTGCTCGGCGAGCTTCGCTTCCACTTCGCGCAGCGCCGCGAACAGCCAGCCCTGCATGTTCGAGTTCTCGGCGACGTCCAGCAGCGCCTCGAGGCTGGCGGCGCGCGCTTCCAGCGCGATCGTGTTGGCGGGCTCCGCCGCCAGCGCCACGTCGGTCATGTGCAGGGCGCGCGCGTGGTCGCCGGCGTCGGATAGCTCGCTGGCGCGCTCCGCCACCGCGTCGGCGCCGCCCGCCATCTCGACGAGGTCCGCGTAGATCGCCGTCGGCGGCGTCGCGGTCACATTGGAGACGTTGCCGTCGAACCAACCGATGTAGCCGTCGTAGATGCCGCGCACCGACCAGTCGATGCGTCCGTACACCTCGTTGGTATCGGGACTCTGCAGGGCGGGCGGCAAAGTGATCTCCTGCATCAGCGTGAAGATGTCGATGCCGGCGTTGATGCCGCGCACCGTCTCGTCGTGCACGTACGAGATCGCGTCGCGGTACGCGGTCAGGCGATCGCGGGCGTGCGCTTCGCCGTACACCGGATCGCCGTGGCTCGGCGCCACCACCGCCGGCTTCCACGACGTCACCTCGTCGAGCGACGCGATGTACTCGAGCGCTTTGCGCGGCTCGGTGCCGCGCAGCGTGTAGAGGTTGGGAAACGAGATGTAGTAGTTGTCGCCGGGGAACGCCATGCGCAGCTCGGGGATCCAGACGCTGGCGTGGTCGGGCGTCTCGCCGGGCGTGTGGACGACCTGGAAGGTGAGATCGCCGAGGCGGAACTCGAAGAATTCCTCGAACAAGATCGTCGCCGGCGGCTGCCCGCCGTCGTTGACGACCGGCGCGTCCGGGGCGTTGAACGGCAGCGGCGGCAGGTTGAGGAGGCGCGAGAACTGCGCGCTGTTGCGATAGCGGAAGACGCCGTCGAAGCGGCGCTCGTAGTGCAGAAAGTCGACCTGCTCGCGCTGCGCCAGCACCTCGACGCCGGGGTCGTCGCCGCGCCACAGCGCCACGCCGCCGACGTGGTCGGCGTGCGCGTGGGTAAGGATGATGTAGCGCAGCGGCTCGACCACGTAAGGCCGCAGCGCCTGTTCGTGCGCCGCCGCGGTCAGCGAGATCGAAGTATCGATCACCACGCTGCCCTCCTCGGTGGTGACGAGAAAGGTATTGCTGAACCCCGGCACCATGTAGACGCCGCGGTGGATCTCGCGCACCCCGCCGCCGAGATCGGTGTAGCCGTCCGGCGCCGGGATCACGTTCTCGGCATCGACCGTCACCTCGAACTGCGGCGGATCGCACACCGGCCCGCCGCCCTCCGATCCGCCGTTCGCCGAGTCGCTGCACCCAGACACGCACGCAACCCCCACGACGAGAACAAACCGGCCCAGCAGCCTCCCGCGAAGCAACGATCTCATCGATCTCCCTCCCAGACCCGACCTGACACACCCTCCCCCTCCTTGCCAAGGAGGGGGCCGGGGGGAGGTCGCGTAGAGCCCACAAGCTGACTCGGTATCGGAATCGCTTTCGGTATCGGTATCGAAACCTGCGTCGATAGCGATACCGATTCCGATACCGACCCCGAAGCACTTTGGAGAAGAGAATCGCTCCTTGATCCAGGTGGCACACCGGTGTAGCACCGAACGAAAGGAGGCTACCCTCATGCCGACCGCCAAGAAGCGCATCAACATCACCGTGGACGACGACGTGTATCAGGCGTTGGAGCGCCTCTCCGGCAAACGCGCCCAATCGATCGCCGGCGTCGGCCTTAGCTTGATCGAAGAGGCGCTCGAGTATCAGGAGGACCTGCACTTCTCGCGCGTCGCCGACGGGCGCTTGGCGAAGAAGGAGAAGCGGGTGCCTCACGACAAGGCGTGGCGTTGAAGTACAGGGTCGAGTACCTGGAAAGCGTCGTTCAAGAAGACATCCCGAGCCTGTCGACCACCGCTCGGCGGCAGGTCCGCTCCGCCATCGAACGCAAGCTCGGCAACAACCCGATCGAGCACGGCAAACCGCTCCGCTACAGCTTCCGCGGAGCGCGCCGACTGCGAGTCGGCGACTACAGAGTCATCTACCGGGTCGAGCCGCCCGACCTCGTGATCGTGGTCAAGATCGGCCACCGCCGCGAGGTCTACGAGACCTGAGCGCGAGCGCCCGCTTTCCTGGCCTGCGACGAACTAGCAGGGGACGTCTGCCGGCGATTCTAAACCCGACGACCAGAGATTTCTGTCCGCCGGGGAGGGTCAGGACAGGTCACTGGCGAGATCGGCGATTCGTCGCGTCGCGACTTCCTCGGGCCCGGCTTTCCATAAAATGGGAAATTGTCATCGGGTCATGCAAAAAACCGCATTTTATCGCTGGGCTTCGGCGGAGAAATCGCGTAAAGCATGCTGCGCCGCCCGGTGGGGCGGCTTTCGTTATCGGGTTGGCTAATGGAGGGCGGGCCGTAGAGCGGCGCGGCCGGCTGAGCCAACTCGGCATCACCACGACTCGGAGGGGGATTGTATATGATGATGGGTGAAGCGCGTCGGCACGCAGCCCTAGGGGACCGTCGCAACAGCGAAACGCGGCTCGCGCCGCGAATATCGCCAATCGGTCTCGGCAGAGCCGTCGCACTGTCGGCCGTCCTGCTGTTTCCTCTCTTTGCGTCGCCGGTCGCGGCGCAGATCGAAAAGGTCGATCAGGCCTGCATCACCGCTTTCAACAAGGGCATGCGCAAGACCTCGCGGACGCACGCCAAGATCGTCCGCAAATGCATGGCCGAGTTTCTGAACGGATCTCTCACGACGACGATGGAAGAGTGCATCGCCGTCGATTCGGGCGGCAAGCTGCTGCGCACGATGGTCAACGAGGCGGGCACCATGGGCTACCACTGCACGTTCGGCTTGCCGAGCTTCGGTGTGAGCGATCTGCAACCCGGTCTGTCGCGCTCGGTGCTGACCCAGTTCGGGTTGTTGCACGGCACCATCGGACCAAACCTCGACGAGAACCTGTTCACCGAGTCGTACACCGCACGCTGCCAGACGAAAGTGACGAATGCCCTGCTGAAGTGCCAGGACGTGCGACAGAAGGAATACCTGAAGTGCCAGCAGAAGGGCCTTCGCGACGGTACGATCGAGAACGGCGCCGAACTGGCCGCGCAGTGCCTGGGCACCAATCTGGCGCCGCAGCCCGACGAAAAGGGACGCATCGAGAAAGCATGTGACACGAAGGTCCTGAACACCATGCTCACCGACTGCTACTACGCCGACCTGTCGGCGGCGTTTGCGTCCTGCGACAACGACGACCTCGAGGAGACGGCGGAGTGCCTGTCGAGCGAAACGGCGTGCCAGCTTTGCCGGATGCTCGACGAAGCCGGCGGCGTGGAGCGCGATTGCGATGCGTTCGACGACGGCGACGCCAACAACGGCAGTTGCAACGCCGAGTGCGGCGACGGCCTGATCCACCCGGAGGAGCTTTGCGACGACGGGAACGTCCTCGCCGGCGACGGGTGTTCGGAATCTTGCTTCCAGGAATTCGGCTTCACCTGCACCGGTGAGCCCAGTGTCTGCACACCCAACTGCGGCAACGGCGCTCTCGACACGGGCGAGGCCTGCGACGACGGCGACACCGACAACGGCGACGGCTGCTCCGCAATCTGCGCCGTGGAAGACGGATACGGCTGCAGCGGTCAACCGAGCGTCTGCCAGCCGAGTTGCGGCAATGGGAACGTGCAAACCGGCGAAGGCGAGGTGTGCGACGACGACGATGCCGACAGTGGCGACGGTTGTTCGAGCACCTGCCAGGTCGAGACTGGCTACGTCTGCACCGGCAACCCGAGTGTCTGCACCTTCGTGTGCGGCAACGGCGCGTTCAACGGCGGCGAAACTTGCGACGACGACAATACGACCCCCGGCGACGGATGTGGCGCCCTGTGCCAGATCGAACCGGGCTGGATGTGCTCCGGTCTGCCGAGCGTCTGCGGGCCGGTGTGCGGCGATGGCCTGCTGCGAAGCATCGAGGGCTGCGACGACGGCGACCTGAACAGCGGCGACGGCTGTAGCTCGCTGTGCCAGGTCGAGGCCGGATTCGGTTGCGGCGGCGAGCCGAGCTCGTGCTCAGCGACCTGCGGCGACGGCTTCATGCGCGGCTTTGAGACCTGCGACGACGGCAACACGATCAGCCACGACGGCTGCTCCGGCAACCAGTGCCGGATCGAGTTCGATTCGTACTGCAGCGGTCAGCCGAGCGTCTGCTTCGAGCTCTGCAGCAACGGCGTGCTCGACGGCATCGAGCAGTGCGACGACGGCAACCTCGCCAACGGCGACGGCTGCAACGGCAATTGCACGACGCAAAACGGCTACGCCTGCTTCGGCACGCCCAGCACCTGCTTCCCGACCTGCGGCAACAGTGTGATCAACACCGGCGAGGACTGCGACGACGGCAACCTGAATGCGGCCGACGGCTGCAGCGCCAGTTGTCAGACCGAGCCGGGCTGGCTCTGCCCGACACCCGGGCAGCCGTGCGACATCTTCGACATCTTCATTGAATCGCCACTGCACGGCGTCTTCACGACGGCGACGACGCAAGTGATCACCGGCCACTACACGGCATTGCCCGCCGGCCAGGTCGCAGTGCTGGTCAACGGCGTGCCGGCCTCGACGCTCGACCAGGTGAACCGCACCTTCTCACACACGGTGGCGCTGAACGCGTCCGCCATCTTCAATCCGGTGCTGGTCCAGCTCGTCCACACTCCCACCATGCGCGAGTCCCGCGATCGCATCGTCGTGATTCGCGGCGCCTCGGTCGCCGACGGCGCGTACTCCACGCAGAGCACCGGCCTGCGCATCAACGACCGCGGCCTGGATGCCATTGAGCCGCTGGTCGGCGATCTCGCCGCCGGTGCGTTCGACATCGGCAGCCTGATCCAGACCGGTTCGGTGGTCAGCTCCGGCTGCTTCGTCGATGTCGGCTTCCTCGGCTGCTGGGGCAGCGCCACCGTGAAGATCGCCAGTCCGGCGCCGTCGATCGGCAGGATGTCGCTGGCCCTCGATTCACAGACCGGTTCCGTGTTCGGCGACATCGACCTCTCCAACCTGGCCATCAACACCTATATCGACGGAAGTGGCCTGGTGCCGGACTGCAGCCTGCGAATGTCTGCCAGCAATCTGCAGCTCACCGGCAATTTCGCTCTCGAGCCGAAGGCGGGCAGCCCGTCCAACGTCGACGTCAATCTCGTCGGCGACCTCAATGCCGCGTTCACCGGCTTCAGTACGACCTTCACCTCGGGGCTGTGCGGCGCGCCGCTGATCGGCGACATCATTCAAGCACTGCTGCCCGACGTGGAAGCGCTGGCCGTCGACGGGATCGGCGGATTTATCGGCGATCCCGACGGCAGCGGCCCGCAAGACAGCCCGGTCGCGGCCGGCATCGAGGACACGCTGGCCGGCATTTCCATCAGCGGTCCCGTTGGTGAGGGCGTCGGTTTGCAACTCGACGCGCCGATGGCGGCGATCACGGAAGACAACGTCGGCCTGACGCTGAAGGCGGACGCGCGATTCCTTGTCAGCGTCGGCACCGGAGCGGGCCAGTGCGTGCCGCCGGCTGGGGCACCCGATCTGGCGCGGTCCTACTCACCCGCCAGCACCTTCCCGACCTTCGCCGCCAACTCGCCCGTTCTCAACAAGCCGTACGGAATCGGCATCACGATCTCGAGCGGCGGCTTCAATCAACTGCTGCGCGGTCAGACCGAATGCGGCCTGATGCGGGCGTCGATGACCTCGATCGACCTAGACGGCGCCGGACCGGCGGCGGCGCTGCCGATCAACTCGACGATTCTCTCGGTATTGATTCCCGAGTTCGGTCAATTGCCGCCGGCTACGCCGCTGCGCATCGACGTCTCGCCGACGCTGGCGCCGATCGTCACCGGCAACCCCGGCCCCAACGGCGAGCTGACGTTGCTCAAGGTCGCTCAGTTCAACATGAAGATCGTCGATCCCGACACCGAGATGGTGTGGATGGCCGGCACCGTCGACCTGCCGCTCGGCATGGACCTCGGCTTCGACGGCGTCGGGCTGAACATCGGCATCGGCGCACCCGATGGGCAGGACGTGACGATCGCGATCCTCAGCAACCCGCTCGGCGTCAACGAGGTCGACGTCGAGCAGGAGATCCTGCCCGGCCTGATCGGCCCGCTGGTCCCGTCGCTCGCCGGCGCACTGTCGGGCTTCCCGCTGCCGCAGTTCTTCGGCATGTCGATCAACGGCGTCGAAGTATCGCGCAGCGGTCAGTTCATCTCGATCTACGCCGACCTGAATTGACGAGGAGGAGGCCCCGCACAAGCGGGGCCTCCTCCTCGTCGCGGTAGGGACCGGGGTTACCCCCGGCCCCCCGCACAGATCCCGGCGTGCGG
>CADEER010000192.1 GCA_902826395.1 uncultured bacterium | reverse complement strand
CCGGCCCGACGACGATGACCGAACGGCCGGAGTAGTCGACGCGCTTGCCGAGCAGGTTCTGGCGGAAGCGACCGGTCTTACCTTTGAGCATGTCCGACAGCGACTTCAGCGCTCGCTTGTTCGGACCGGTAATCGCTCGACCACGGCGCCCGTTGTCGCAGAGGGCATCGACCGCCTCCTGCAGCATGCGCTTCTCGTTGCGGATGATGATGTCCGGCGCGCTGAGCTCGGTGAGACGCTTCAGCCGGTTGTTGCGGTTGATCACGCGCCGGTAGAGATCGTTCAGATCCGAGGTCGCGAACCGACCGCCGTCGAGCGGCACCAGCGGCCGCAAATCCGGAGGAATGACCGGAATGCACTCGAGGACCATCCACTCCGGACGATTGCCCGAGTTGCGGAACGCCGACACGACCTTGAGCCGACGCGACACCTTCTTGCGCTTCGCCTCGCTGGTCGCCTCACGCATCTCGACGCGGAGATCCTGCGACAGCTGTTCGATGTCGAGATCGCGCAGCAGGCAGCGAATCGCCTCGGCGCCCATCTCCGCCTCGAAGCCTTCGCCGAACTCTTCGCGAGCCTTGCGGTACTTCCCCTCGGTGAGCAGCTCCTTGTACTGCAGCTGCGTCTTTCCGGCGTCGGTGACGACATACGACTCGAAGTAGAGAACCTTCTCCAGCTCCTTCAGGGTCATGTCGAGCAGGGCGCCGATCCAGCTCGGCAAGCTCTTCAGGAACCAGATGTGGGCTACGGGAGTAGCGAGCTCGATGTGGCCCATCCGCTCGCGGCGCACCTTGGATTGAATGACTTCGACGCCGCACTTTTCGCAGACTACTCCGCGGTGACGCATGCGCTTATACTTGCCGCAGTTGCACTCGTAGTCTTTGGTGGGGCCGAAGATCTTGGCGCAGAAAAGACCGTCGCGCTCCGGCTTGAAGGTGCGATAGTTGATCGTCTCCGGCTTCTTCACTTCGCCGTGCGACCAAGAGCGAATCTTCTCCGGCGAGGCGAGTGAGATGCGCAGGGCGCTGAAGTTCAGCGGGTTCTTCGGCTTCTCGAACAGAGTGAAAAGATCTTCCATCTCTTCTCCTGTGGCGGGTCTCCGCTTACGCGGAAACCTCGCCCTCCTCCTCGAGCAGCTCTACGTCGAGAGCCAAGCTCTGGAGTTCTTTCACCATGACGTTGAATGATTCCGGTAGACCCGGCTCGAGGACGTTCTCGCCCTTGACGATCGCCTCGTACATGCGCGTTCGTCCGGCCACGTCGTCCGACTTCACTGTCAGCATCTCCTGAAGGCTGTAGGCAGCTCCGTAAGCTTCGAGAGCCCACACCTCCATCTCGCCCAGACGCTGACCGCCGAACTGCGCCTTACCGCCGAGCGGCTGCTGAGTCACGAGCGAGTACGGCCCGGTCGAACGCGCGTGGATCTTGTCGTCGACCAGATGGTGCAGCTTGAGCATGTACATGATGCCGACCGTGACGTCGTGCTTGAACTCATCGCCCGTGCGCCCATCGACCAGGCGGGCCTGTCCGGCAACGGGGAGTCCGGCGCGATGGATCATCCCGAAGATCTCATCTTCCGATGCGCCGTCGAAGACCGGCGACGCGGTGTGGATACCGTTGGCCGCCCGGCGTGCCAAAGAGGTCACATCGTCGTCCTTCAGTTTGCCGACGAGTTCCTCACCCTCATCACCGTACGCCTCGGCAATGCGCTTACGCACGGCATCAAGGCCGCCACCTGACGAAGCCCCCTCGGCGATCTGCACGCCGAGAGTCCTGGCCGCCCAGCCGAGGTGCGTTTCGAGGATCTGTCCGAGGTTCATACGCGACGGAACGCCGAGCGGATTGAGGACCAGGTCGACCGGCGAACCGTCGGCGAGATAAGGCATGTCCTCTTCGGGCAGAATGCGCGAGAGAACGCCTTTATTGCCGTGACGGCCTGCCATCTTGTCGCCCACTTGCAGCCGGCGCTTGATGGCCACAAACACCTTGACCATCTTGATCACGCCCGGCGGCAACTCGTCACCGCCCTGAAGCCGTTCCAGTCGCTCCTCAAACGCCATGCGGATCAGCGAGAATTGCTCCTGCATCGCCTCGGCGATACGGACGACATTCTCGTCGATGGACGAGTCGCCGACCTTGATCTCGCCCCAGTACGTCGGCGGCACTTCCTTGAAGTCAGCCTCTTCGATGACCTTGTCCTTGGGCAGCAGGACATTCTTGTGATCGTCGGTCAGGCGCGTTGCCGTCGTCTTGCCGATCAGAAGCTTGCGAAGCTGCTTGAGCGCCGCCTCGCGAATGATCGAGATCTCGTCCGCTTGATCCTTCTCCAGCTTGGCGCGCTCGTCCTCTTCGATTTGCCGGCTGCGTTCGTCTTTGCTGACGCCCTTGCGCGAAAAGACACGGGCGTTGATGACGGTGCCCTCCACACCCGGCGGCACCTTCAGCGACGTATCGCGGACTTCACCCGCCTTTTCACCGAAGATGGCGCGCAAGAGCTTTTCCTCAGGCGACAGCTGCGTCTCGCCCTTGGGAGTGATCTTGCCGATCAGAATGTCGCCCGACCGAACCTCGGCGCCGATACGAATGATGCCGCTGTCGTCGAGATCCTTGAGAGCATCTTCTCCGACGTTGGGTATGTCGCGGGTGATCTCTTCGGGCCCGAGCTTGGTATCGCGGGCGACGCATTCGAACTCCTCGATGTGCACCGAGGTGAAAAAGTCGTCCTTGACGACACGCTCGCTGATCAGAATCGAGTCCTCGAAGTTGTAACCGCCCCAAGGCATGAAAGCGACGAGAACGTTGCGTCCGAGTGCGAGCTCGCCCATGTCGGTCGATGACCCGTCGGCGATCACGTCACCGGCAGAGACCTTGTCGCCGTCTTGGACGATCGGCTTCTGGTTGATGCAGGTATTCTGATTCGACCGCTGGTATTTGGTCAGATTGTAGATATCGACGCCGGCGTCGCGAATCGAATCGGTCGGCTTGTCGGCACGCACGACGATGCGATTGGCATCGACGCTCTGCACTACGCCGTCGCGGCGCGCCACGACCGTCACGCCCGAGTCGCGGGCGACGACGCGCTCCATGCCCGTGCCGACGAGCGGCGCCTCGGTACGCAACAGCGGCACCGCCTGGCGCTGCATGTTGGCACCCATCAGCGCTCGGTTGGCGTCGTCATTCTCCAGGAACGGGATCAGCGATGCGGCGACGCTGACCAGCTGGTTCGGCGACACGTCCATGAAGTGGATCTCATCGGGCGGGACCATGACGAACTCACCACCGCGCCGCGAAGAAACGCGGTCGATGGTAAACTTGCCCTTGTCGTCGATAGGGGCGTTCGCCTGGGCAATGACGTACTGCTCCTCCTCGAGAGCCGAAAGATAGCTGACCTTCTCAGTCACACGGCCGTCTTTGACTTCGCGGTACGGTGTTTCAACGAAGCCGAACTCGTTGACGCGCGCGAACGTCGACAGCGACGCGATGAGGCCGATGTTCGGACCTTCCGGCGTCTCGATCGGGCAGATGCGGCCGTAGTGCGTCGGGTGCACGTCGCGCACCTCGAAGCCGGCGCGCTCGCGCGTGAGACCGCCCGGCCCGAGCGCCGAGAGGCGGCGCTTGTGGGTGATCTCGGACAGCGGGTTGGTCTGGTCCATGAACTGCGAGAGCTGGCTGGACCCGAAGAACTCCTTCACCACCGCAGACACAGGCTTGTAGTTGATCAGCTCCTGCGGCATCAGGGTTTCGATGTCCTGCAGGCTCATGCGCTCCTTGATGGCGCGCTCCATGCGCACCAACCCGATGCGGTACTGGTTCTCGACCAGCTCGCCGACGGCGCGGACCCGGCGGTTGCCGAGGTGGTCGATGTCGTCGGTCTGGCCATTGCCGTTCTTGAGCTCGATCAGGTACCGCACCACCTCGAGAATGTCCTGACGGCGCAGGGTTCCCTGGTCGAGAGGCGCGTCGAGGCCCAGGCGATAGTTCAGCTTCAACCTGCCGACGCGCGACAGGTCGTAGCGCTCGGCATTGAAGAAGAGGTTGTTGAAGAAGGTCGTCGCGGTCTCGATGGTCGGCGGATCGCCCGGCCGCAGGCGCTTGTAGATTTCGAGGATCGCATCCTCGGGGGACGCGACCTTGTCCTGCAGCAAAGTGTTGCGCAGCGATGGGCCGATGTACGTATCTTCGGTGAGCAGCACCTCGAGGCTGCGCACGTTCATCTCACGCAGGCGGTCGAGGATGTCGACGCTGATCTCTTGATTACACTCGACGATCACCTCGCCGGTCTTCTCGTCGACGATGTCGTGGGCCGAAACGCGGCCGATCACTTCTTCGAGAGTGATCGGAATCTCCTTGACCTCGGCGGCTTCGAGATTGCGCAGAACACCCTGGGTAATCTTGCGACCCTCTTTAACGACCACGTCGCCGTTGGCACCGCGGATGTCGCGGGTCGCTCGATACCCGGAGAGCTGGTCGGGCTTGAACGCCTTGGCGAGCTTCTGACCATCCACCAGGATGGTGTCCCTGCGGTAGTAGTAGTTGAGAAGGTCCTCGGTGGTCATGCCGAGCGCCCGCAGCAACACTGTCGCGTGGAACTTGCGACGCCGGTCGATGCGGACAAAGAGGATGTCCCGCGGGTCGAACTCGAAGTCGAGCCAAGAGCCGCGATACGGGATGATGCGCGCCGAGTAGAGAAGCTTGCCGCTCGCGTGGGTCTTGCCCTTGTCGTGGTCGAAGAACACTCCCGGCGATCGGTGCAGCTGCGACACGATGACACGCTCGGTGCCGTTGACCATGAACGTTCCGTTCTCAGTCATCAGCGGGATCTCACCGAAGTACACTTCCTGCTCTTTGACGTTCTTGATCGAGCGCGTGCCGGTCTCCTCATCGACGTCCCAGATGACGAGCTGGATGGTCACCTTCAACGGGGCGGCGAAGGTCATGCCCCGCTCGTGGCATTCCTGCACGGAGTACTTCGGCTCACCGAGGTCGTAGCTGACGAACTCGAGCGACGCCGTTTCGTTGAAATCCTTGATCGGGAAAACAGACTTGAAGACGCCCTGTAGGCCGGTGTCACGTCGCTCTTGCGACGTGGCGTCCAACTGCAGGAACTCCGCGTACGACCGCTTCTGGATTTCGATCAGGTTCGGGATCTCGACGACGCGGTGGATCTTCCCGAAGTTTCTCCGCAAGCGGAGGTTGTGCGGCAGACGAACGCTCATTCCGTCTCCTTTGGAGATGCAGCAGCGAGCGCCGCCGGCGCTCGTATGGGACTGACTTCGCGAACGAAGCCCGCAAAAAGGCGGACCCGCCCCGCGCATACCGCGGGACGGGAGTCCTTAAGAGAGTCTATCGAAGATCGGTGACGAGGCAATCGCCACACCCTACTTGAGCTCGACCGTGCCCCCGGCCTCCTCGATCTTCTTCTTCATATCCTCGGCCTCGGCCTTGGCGACCTCTTCCTTCACCGGCTTCGGCGCGCCGTCCACCAAGTCCTTGGCTTCCTTCAAGCCCAGGCCGGTCAGCTCGCGTACCACCTTGATGACCTGGATCTTCTTGTCGCCCGCGCCAGTGAGAACGACCGTAAAAGCGTCTTTCTCAGCCTCAGGGGCAGCCCCGCCCCCCGCCGCCGGCGCGGCTGCGAACGCGACCGGAGCCGCCGCCGCCTCGACGCCGTGCACTTCCTTGAGGTAGTCGCCGAGCTCCTGCGCCTTCAACAGGGTCAGCGCCATGATCTTCTCGCCCAGATCCTTGACCTCAGAGTTCCACTCTCTCAATTCCGACATCGCTCTCTATCCTTTCCTTGAAGTTTGAACTTATCAACGTTCGGAGAGCCGCCCTCAGGTAGCGGACAGCTCGCCGTCTTTCCCGGCCATCCGCTCAGGCCGCGCTGCCTTCTTCGAGCTGCTCGACCCTCGCCGCAAGCGCGCCCGCGATCCGAGCAGCCGGCGCCGCAACCTGGCTGGCGATCCGGCTCCCCGGTGCCGTCACCATGCGCACAACGCGAGCCTGCAGCGTCGCCAGATCCGGCATCTTGGCGAGATCCTGCACGCCCTTGGTCTCGATGACCTGGCCCTCGAGTGCGCCGCCGTCGATCTCCAACTTCGGATGCGCATCGGCGAAGTCGACCAGAACCTTCGCCACCGCGACCGGATTGTCGAAGCCAAATACCAGGCCGCGCGGCCCCTCGAGAAAACGCGCCATGTCGCCGAATCGCGTGTCGGCAAGCGCCCGCCTCGTCAGGGTGTGTTTGGCGACCCGCATGTGGCCGCCGGCATTGCGAATGGCGCGGCGCAGCTCGGTCGATTCGCCGACAGTCAACCCTCGGTTAGTCGCAACCAGCGCAACGCTGGCACGGCCAAAATTCTCATGCAGCTCTGCTACCACTGCCTCTTTTTCGGTACGATTCACGATGCCTCCACTAGCGCGACGACGCCGTCACGCGGCCGCGCGCGCCGCCACCGGGCTCACCTTGATACCCGGCCCCATGGTCGAGCTCACCCCGACGCTGACCATGTAATTGCCTTTGGCAGACGACGGCTTGGCGCGATTCAGGCTGCTCAATATCGCCATTGCATTGGCCTCCAGCTTCTCGCGGCCGAAAGATGCCTTGCCGACCGGCACGTGGACGATTCCCGCCTTGTCGACACGGAACTCGATCTTACCCGCCTTCATCTCCTGAACCGCCTTGCTGACGTCGAAGGTGACCGTACCGAGCTTCGGATTCGGCATCAGCCCACGCGGGCCCAACACCTTGCCGATGCGACCGACGGCTCCCATCATATCCGGAGTCGCGACGACACTGTCGAAGTCCAGCCAACCCTCTTCGGCGATCTTCTTTACGAGGTCGTCTGCACCGACGAAGTCCGCACCGGCGTCCTTCGCTTCCTTTTCCTTGTCTCCCTTGGCGAACACGAGAACCCGCACCTGCTTGCCAGTGCCGTGCGGCAGGACGACCGTACCGCGTACGTTCTGGTCGGCCTGACGCGGATCGACACCGAGGCGAACCGCCATCTCCACCGTCTCGTCGAACTTCGCTGTTGCCAACTTCACGACCAGGTCGAGCGCCTCGCCCAACTCGTGTTGCTTTGCGCGATCGACCTGTTCCGTCGCAGCCTTCATTCTCTTGCTCAAACGCGTCATTGCCTTCCTCAGATTTGAGTGACCGCGCGCAGCGGTCAGTCGACGACGTCCAACCCGACGCTGCGCGCCGTGCCGGCCACCGTCCGCATCGCCGCCTCGATCGAGGCGGACGTGAGATCTGGCGCCTTGAGCTCGGCGATCTCGCGCACCTGCTTCGAAGTGACCTTGCCAACCTTACCGCGCTTGGGGTCCGCCGCACCCTTTTTCACACCAGCAGCCCTCAGCAGCAGTACCGACGCCGGCGGCGTCTTGGTTACGAAGGTGAACGACCGATCCGCATACACCGTGATGATCACGGGAATGACTATGCCGTCCTGCCCCTGCGTCTTGGCGTTGAATGCTTTGCAGAAGTCCATGATGTTGACGCCGCGCTGACCAAGCGCTGGGCCCACCGGCGGGCTCGGGTTCGCCGCACCCGCCGGAATCTGCAACTTGATCTCACCGATGACCTTCTTTGCCACTGGAATTGTCTCCTACGCCTTCTCGACCTGGATAAAGTCCAACTCGACCGGCGTGGCTCGTCCGAAGATGCTGATCAGTACCCGCACCTTCCCTTTGTCGCCCTTGACCTCTTCGACGGTGCCGTTGAAGTCCGAGAAGGGACCATCGATCACCTTGACGCTCTCGCCGACCTCGAACAGGATTTTCGGCTTCGGCCGCGCTGCGCCCTCCGCCATCTGGTCGGTGATCTCGCGGACTTCTTCCTCGGGGATCGGAGCCGGCTTGGTGGCACCGCCAACGAAGCCCGTTACCTTAGGGGTCGATTTGACAATGTGCCAGGTATCGTCGTTCAGCTCCATCTGCACCAAGATGTAGCCAGGAAAGAACATCCGCGACGACGTCTTCTTGCGCCCCTTGACCAATTCGACGATCTTCTCGGCCGGAACCAAGATGTCGCCGAACTGCTCGCTGCGACCGAGAGCGCGAACACGCTCCTCGAGAGCCGCCTTGGCCTTCTGCTCGTAGCCCGAATAGGTGTGCACGACGTACCACTGCTTCGCCATAACGACGCTCACCGCAAGAGCCAGTTGACGGCCTGGGAAAGGAGGAAATCGACGACGCCTAGGTAGAGCGCCACGATCCCGACCAGAACCAGAACCACCATCGTCGCTGCGTAGGTCTCGCTGCGCGTCGGCCAGTGCACCTTCTTGAGCTCTGCCCACGTTTCCTCGAGAAACGTGATCGAGCGCGGCACGGCTTCGCGAACTTTGCTTACTTGTCCCTGAGCTGCCATCGGATTTCGATCGAGCGAAGCGGGCCAGGCAGGATTCGAACCTGCAACCCCCGGATTTGGAGTCCGGTGCTCTGCCAGTTAGAGCTACTGACCCACGCCGGCACCGCCACGCGTCAGACCTTCGCCTCCTTGTGCAACGTGTGACTGCGACAGGCGGGGCAGAACTTCTTGTTGGCGAACTTCTCGGTCGACTTCTTCTTGTTTCTCGAACCCGTGTAGTTCTTCCGTTTGCACTGCTCGCACTGGAAGGCAATCAAGTCCCGCATCTCCGCCTCCGCGGCCCTACTCGATGATTTTGGTGACGACGCCCGCACCGACGGTGCGGCCGCCTTCGCGGA
>CADEER010000191.1 GCA_902826395.1 uncultured bacterium | reverse complement strand
CCCATCTGGTCGGCGGGCGGGGCACCGGTGTTCGGCAAGCCGACGCGATGTTCCGTCAGGCCGCGCGGTCGCTAAAGGAATACGGCCACAGCTATCGAAACGTCGTCCGCACGTGGATCTATCTCGACGAGATCCTCACCTGGTACGACGATTTCAACCGCGCTCGCTCCGATTTTCATGCCGGCGAAGGCCTCGACGGCCGCATCGGTGGGAGGGCCTTTCCCGCCAGCACGGCGATCCAGGGCCGCTGCGGCGAGGAATCCTGCCGAATGGATCTGCTCGCGGTTCGCGCGGGAGATGGTTCGAGCGTCGACATCAGCCCGGTGCTCGGCAGTCGTCGGCAATCCGACGCGTTTCTCTACGGATCCGGGTTCTCCCGTGCCATGTCGCTCGGCATCGAGGGCGGCCGCACCCTCTTCGTCTCCGGCACCGCCAGCATCGACCGCGACGGACGCACCACTCACGCCGGCGACCGAGAGGGCCAGGCGCTCGAGACCCTGCGCAGCATCGAGGCATTGCTCGACGAACAGGGAGGGAGCCTGCGCGACATCGCCTTTGGGACGCTCTTTCACAAGGACGAAGAGACGTTGCTCACTTATCGCGCCGTGGCACAGCGGCTGGGATTGGCCGATCTGCCGCTGATTCCCGTTCGATCCGAAGTCTGCCGGCCGGATCTGTCGATCGAAATCGAAGCCGTCGCGCTGCTGGACGCGTGAAAGCAGATCTCTGTCCGGTCACTCCGGATAGAAGCGGCTGATCGTGTCGACGACGCACGCCGGGCGGTCGGTGCCCTCGATCTCGACGGTGACGCGGATCGTCGCCTGCACGGCGCCGTCCTTGGTCGGCTCGGCGGCCACGAGCTCGCCAGCGCCGCGGATCCGCGAGCCGACCTTCACCGGCATGGGGAAGCGGACTTTGTCGGTGCCGTAGTTCACGCCCATGCGGATGCCGCGCACTTCGACGATCTGCGGCAGGAACATGTTGACCAGCGACAGCGTGAGGTAGCCGTGGGCGATGCAGGCGCCGAACGGTCCGGCAGCCGCGCGCTCCGGGTCGACGTGGATCCATTGATGATCGCCCGTAGCGTCCGCGAACGTGTTGATCCGCTTCTGGTCGATGGTGATCCAATCGCTCGCGCCGAGCGCCTTGCCGACGCTGCCAGCGAGCTCGGCCGGGGAGTTGAATACGGTGGGCATCTTAGCGAACCTCGTTCACAACGCGCTGTCGCGCGCGTCCAAAGTCGGCTGTGCCGACGTCCAAAGCGCGCTGTCGCGCGCGGCCAAAGGGGCTTGCCGCGTCCAAACGCGCGCCGTCACTGTTCCTTGTCGACGTTTGCGGCGTCGAGGAATGCCGGCTTCTCGCCGCCGCCGTGTAGCAGCAGGGTGGCTCCGCTGACGTAACGCGACATCGGGGAGGCGAGATACAGGCAGGCGTCGGCGACGTCTTCCGGTTCGCCGAGTCGGGCCAGCGGCACGGTGGCGGCGACTGCGGCGATGCCGGATTCGTCGCCGTAGAAGAGGTGGGATTGCTCGGTGCGGATCATGCCGGCGGCGATCGCGTTGAGACGCACTTTCGGCGCCCACTCGACGGCGAGGCTCTGCGTCATGCTGAGGATGCCGGCCTTGGCGGCGCCGTAGGCGGTGGTTCCCGGCGACGGGCGCAAAGCGCTGACGCTGGCGATGTTGACGATGGTGCCGCCGGTGCTCTGCTCCTGCATGACGCGATTGGCTTTCTGCGCGAAGTTGAGCGGTGCCAGGAGATTGAGCTGCACGATGCGCTCGGAGAAGCGGGGCGATGCGGTCGCGGCGTCGGCCGGCGGCGCGCCGCCGGCGTTGTTGATCAGCGTGTCGAGGCGGCCGAAGCGCTCGAGTGCGAAGTTGACGACCGTGTCGATCTGCTCGGCGTCGCGCACATCGGCGGCAACGAAGTGAGTCGACCTCTTGCCGTGCGCCGGCAACTCGTCGGGATGAGAGCGCCCGCAGACGATCACCTCCGCGCCCGCTTCGAGAAAACGGTGCGCGATGCCGCGGCCGATTCCTTTCGTGCCGCCGGTGACGATTGCGACCTTGCCGTGAAAGTCGAGCAGCGAGGCGATGCTGGGGATTGGCTCGTTCATCGTCTTCCCCCGTTTCCCCATCCGAGGCGGCGGGCGATCTGCTCGCGATGATCGCTCGGCGCGCCGAGCAGGAGCTCGGCCGAACGGGCGCGCTTGAAGTGCAGGTGGACGTCATACTCCCACGTGAAGCCGACGCCGCCGTGGATCTGGATGCTCTCGGCCGCGCAGTGGAAATAGGCCTCCGAACAGTACGACTTGGCAAGCGACGCGAGCAGCGGCAGCTCGGGATCGTCGACCGACGCCGCCCAGCCTGCGTAGTAGCTGGCCGAGCGCGCCGACTCGACCTTCAACAGCATGTCGGCGCACTTGTGTTTGATTGCCTGGAACGAGCCGATCTGACGGCCGAACTGAACGCGCTCCTTCGCGTACTGCACGGTCATTTCGAGACAGCGATCGGCGCCGCCCACCTGCTCGGCCGACAGGCCGATCGCCGCCAGTTGCAGGATCTTCTCGACTGCACGCCACGCGTCCATCGAACCGCCCAACAGCGATGTCGCGCCGACGCGGACGCCTTCGAGCCGCACTTCCGCCTGACGCCGCGTCTGGTCCATGGTCGGCAGCGCCGTGATGCGCACGCCGGGTGAGTCGGCCGGTACGGCGAACAATCCGACGCCGCTGGTCCCCTGCGAGCCGTGCTCGCGCGCCGCGACGATCAGCAGGTTCGCGATGTGCCCCGCTGGCACGTACGTCTTGACCCCGTCGAGCACGAAATCGGCGCCGTTGCGCCGCACCGTCGCCGCGACGCCCGCGGCGCTCCAGGTGCCGCCGGCTTCGAGCAGGGCGAGCGTCGCAATCGTCTCACCGCTCGCGATGCCCGGCAGCAGATCGTCTTTCTGCTCGTCGCTCCCGGCTACCAGGATCGCGTTGGCACCGAAGCAAACGGATTCGAAGAACGGCGCGCAGAGCAGGTGCGCACCCATCTCCTCGAGCAGCGCGATCAACTCGATATAGCCGAGCCCGAGACCGCCGTGCTGTTCGGGAACGGTGATCGCCGTCCAGCCCATCTCGGCGGCGATGCGCTGCCACAGTTGCGCGTCGTATCCGAGCTCGCTCTCCATCGCGGCCCGCACCCTGGCCGACGACGAGTGATCGGCGAGAAAGGCGCGCGCGGATTCGCGCAGCGCGTGCTGATCTTCGGTGAAGGAGAAATGCATGTCAGGGGTCAGGGGCCAGGGGTCGGGGGTCAGCGGCTGAGGTACTCGTCATTGGAAGAAGGCGTTTGGTGTCAGCGAAAGCGACAGACCGTCCGAGCGAAGCGAGGACGCACCATCCCTGACCCCTGACCCCTGGCTCCTGACCCCTGAGAGAGGTTGTAGGTCGCCATGGCGACCTACAACCTCTCTATGATCGTCACGTTCGCCTGGCCGCCGCCCTCGCACATGGTTTGCAGGCCGTAGCGACCGCCGGTTCGCTCGAGTTCGTTGAGCAGGGTCGTCATCAGTCGCGTGCCGGTGGCGCCGATCGGATGGCCGAGGGCGATGGCGCCGCCGTTGACGTTCACCTTCTCGAGATCCCAGCCGGTCTCCTTCTGCCAGGCGAGAACGACCGACGCGAAGGCCTCGTTGATCTCGACCAGGTCGATGTCCTGCTGTTTCATGCCGCTCTTCTTGAGGGCGTACGCGGTGGCGGGAATCGGCGCGGTCAGCATCCACACCGGATCGGCGCCGCGAACGCTGATGTGGTGGATGCGGGCGCGCGGCTTCAGTCCGTGCTCCTTCACCGCGCGCTCCGACGCGATCAGCATGGCGGACGACGCGTCCGAGATCTGGCTCGACACGGCCGCGGTGAGGCGGCCGCCTTCCTGCAGCGTTGGCAGGCCGGCCATCTTCTCGAGCGAAGTCTCGCGGCGCGGGCCCTGGTCGGTCGTGAATTCTCCGACCGGAACGATTTCCTTGGCGAAGCGACCTTCGTCGATGGCGCGCAGCGCGCGCTGGTGGCTCTCGAACGCAAACTCCTCCATGTCGCGCCGGCTGATCTGCCACTTCTCGGCGATCATCTCGGCGGAGCGGAACTGCGAGACCTCCTGATCGCCGTACCGGTCCATCCAGCCCTTTGAGCCGGAGAACGGGTCGGTGAAGCCGAACTGCTCGCCGACCAGCATCGCCGACGAGATCGGAATCTGACTCATGTTCTGCACGCCGCCGGCGACCACCAGGTCCATCGTGCCGCTCATCACCGCCTGCGCCGCGAAGTGCACCGCCTGCTGCGAAGAGCCGCACTGTCGGTCCACCGTCGTGCCGGGCACCTCTTCGGGAAAGCCGGCGGTCAGCCAGCAGGTGCGGGCGATGTCACCGGCTTGCGGACCGATCGTATCGATACAGCCAAAGATGACGTCGTCGACGTTCAGTGGGTCGACGTCGGCGCGTTCGATGAGGGCGCGGATCGAGTGCGCTCCGAGATCGGCGGGATGCACCTGGCTGAGAGCGCCGCCGCGGCGGCCGACCGGTGTGCGGACTGCGTCGATGATGAATGCTTCGGGCATGAGGGGCTCCGTTGTTTTGCGAAGGACCAAAGGACCTAAAGGACTGCAACGACCGCTAGGACTCCAGGAGGGGCTATTTGGTTACCACGATCGATGAGCCGTGGCCGAATAGGCCCTGGTTGGCGGTGACTCCGGCCTTTGCGTTTTCGACCTGGCGGCCGGCGGCCTGGCCGCGCAACTGCCAGGTGAGCTCGCAGACCTGGGCGATCGCCTGCGCCGGAATCGCCTCGCCGAAGCACGCCAGGCCGCCGCTCGGATTGACCGGGACGCGGCCGCCGAGTGTGGTGTCGCCGTCGTTGAGAAGTTTCTCTGCTTCGCCGGGTTTGCAGAGGCCGATGTTCTCGTACCAATCGAGCTCCAGTGCGGTCGACAGGTCGTACACCTCGGCCATGCTCATGTCCTCGGGGCCGAGGCCGGCTTCTTCGTAGGCGCCGCGCGCGATCGAGTCGCGAAACGGCACCGCCGGCGGCGCGACGGTCGCCGCCGAGTCGGTGGCGAAGTTGGGCATCTCGATCACGGTGTTGGGGAAGCGCGGCGTAACGGTCGAGACGCCGGCGATCTTCACCGGCGCGGTGCTGTGCTTGCGGGCGAAATCGAGGCTGGTGAGCACGATGGCGGCGGCGCCGTCGCTGGTGGCGCAGATGTCGAGCAGGCGCAGTGGATCGGAGACCACGGCCGAAGACAGCACCTCCTCCTTCGTTACTTCCTTGCGGTAGCGGGCGTTCGGGTTGGCGAGGCCGTGCCGCGAGTTCTTGACCTTCACCTTGGCGAAGTCGTGCTCGGTGGCGCCGTAGATCTCCATGCGCCGCCGCGCGTACAGGCCAAAGTAGATCGGATTGGTGGCGCCGATCAGGCGGAAGCGCAGCCAGTCGGGATCGTCGGGCCGGTCGCCGCCGACCGGCGCGAAGAATCCCTTCGGCGCCGCGTCGGCGCCGATGACCAGCGCGACGTCGCACAAGCCGGCGAGAATCTGCGCACGCGCGTTGTTGATCGCCTGCGATCCCGATGCGCAGGCGCCGTACGAGCTGGCGACGCGGGCGCCGTTCCATCCCATTGCCTGGCAGAACGTCGCCCCGGCGACATAGCCCGGGTAACCGTTGCGAATCGTGTCGCCGCCGGAGACGAACTGGACGTCCTTCCATTCGATGCCGGCGTCGGCGAGGGCGGCGCGCGCCGCCACGACGCCGTACTCGACGAAGCTCTTGCCCCACTTGCCCCACGGGTGCATGCCGACGCCGAGCACCGCTACTTGTTTGCTCATCACTGCGCTCCCTTGGCTGGACGCCACTTCCAGATGATGTGCTCGGCGGCGTCATCCTCGAACAGCGTATCGAGGCACAGTTCCATCTCCATGCCGGCCGCCAGATCGCCGATCTTCACGTCACCCGCCACCTGGCCGAGGACGATCATCTTCTCGCGCTCGAGCTCGACCGCGGCGACGATGTAGGGAACAAACGGATCCGGCGTCACGTACGGCTTGGGCGGCGGGTAGCAGTTGTTGGTGAACGACCACAGCACGCCGCGCGGCGAAAGAGGCACTTCTTCGAGGTCCGTGCTCGAGCAGCCCGGGTTGCGGCAGAACGAGCTCTCCTTCGGAAAGAAATAAGTGCCGCACGAACTACACTTCGTGCCGAGCAGGCGCGGCTCGGCCGTGTCCATTGCAAACCAACCGTCGATGGCGGGAACCCGCTTCTTGGCCACGAGCTTCTCCTTCCTTTCGTTAGATTCCGGCTCTCGCTGTCGAGGGGCGGGGGGCGAGGGGCGTGGGACGAGACAGACGCAGAGATGGCAGGTGGCAGCGATGCAGCGCGAGCAATTGTGGCGGAAACTCACTCATGCGAAATCTCTGTGTCCTCTGTGCCTCTGTGGTGAGTCAGTCCTTCGGTTCGAAGCCGAAGCTGCGCGCCGGCAGCACGCCGTCGATCACCGCGTCGGCGATGCGCGCGCGATGCCAGGCGGCACTGCCCCAGGCGAGATCGAGCGACCAGGCGCGCTTCATCCAGATCTGCAGATCGCACTCCCACGTGTAGCCGATCGCACCGTGCACCTGCAGCGACTGCTTCGCAGCGGCTGCTGCCGCCGCGCCGGCGGTTGCCTTGGCCTGCGAGACGTCGACCGATCTGGTCGAGGCGCCCGTCGCCAGCGAGTGGGCGGCTCGATAGAGCAGTGGCTTGGCGAACTCGATCTTCACCTGCACGTCGGCGAGCATGTGTTTGATCGCCTGGAACGAGCCGATCGGTTTGCCGAACTGCTCGCGCTGAGTCGCGTACACGACGGCCGTGTCGACGAGCCGTTGCGCGACACCCACCAACTGCGCGGCGCAGCCGAACGCGCCGCGGTCGAAGGCGTCGTCGGCGAGGCGCGCGGCCGAATCTCCCGCAGCGATGCGCGTCTCCGATGTCGGTTGCCAGTCGACGGTGAAGAGCTGCCGGCCGCGGTCGTTGCTCGGCTGATGGACGATGCGTACGGCGTCGCGTGCGAGCGCGTGGATCTCTCCTCGTGTGAACAGCAACAACAGATCCGCTACGTGGGCGTCGGCCACGAAGGCGTTTGCCGAATGACCGACGGTGGCGATCGCCTCGCCGGCGGCCAGGCGCGGCAACCACGCGGTGGGGAGGCCGGAATCGGCGGCATCGCGCAGCAGGGGCACGGCGACGACGGCACTCTCGACCACCGGGCCGGGGAAGGCCGCACGCCCCGTCTCGACCAGCGGCAGGACGAAGTCGATCTCGTTCATGCCGAGTCCGCCGCCGTCTTCGGGCGCCAGCATGCCGAGCAGCCCCAGCTCGGCGAGTTGCGCCCATAGCTCAGCGGAGCGGCCGCTCTCGGTCTCCCACAGCCCGCGCACGACCTCGGGCGAACACCCGCGCTCGAGCGCACCGCGCACGCTGTCGCGGAACATTTCCTGGTCTTCGCCAAATGTGAAGTTCATCGCGTAGTCGCTGTGTCGTCGAATTCGGAATGGCGTGCTGTGTCGTGAACCGTGAACCGGGAACCGTGAACGGTGAGCGGGGAGCTGAACGCTGAAAGCTGATCGCTGAAAGCTCCGTTCATCGCGGCAATCCCAGCAGGCGCTCGGCGATGACGTTGCGCTGAATCTCGTTGGTGCCGGCGTAGATCGGTCCGGCGAGCGAGAAGAGGTAGCCGTCGAGCCAGTTGCCGACGTCGCCAGCGTCGGGAGCGTGCTTGAGCAGCTCGGCGCGTGCCCCGAGAAGAGAAAGCGCGGTCTCGTGCATGTGCACGTCCATCTCCGACCAGAAGATCTTGTTGAGACTCGCCTCCGCGCCAATGGTTCCGCCCGCGATCAGGCGCGACGCCGTCTGGTAGGTATTGAGGCAGTACGCTTCTGCGCTCGTCCAGGCGCGCGCCACGGCGTCGCGCAGCGATGCGTCGCCGTCGCGGCCGACTTTTCGGTAGAGCTCGACCAGGCGCGCCGCGGTCGCCTGAAAGCGAGCAGGGCTGCGCAGCATCAGGCCGCGCTCGAAGCCGGCCGTCGCCATGGCGACCTTCCAGCCGCCGCCTTCCGCGCCGAGTTGGTTCTCGACGTGCACGCGCGCGTCGTCGAAGAACACTTCGGCGAACCCGGTCTCACCGTCGAGTTGAGCGATCGGGCGGACGTTCACCCCCGGCGCGTCGAGCGGGACGAGGATGAAGGTCAGACCGTTGTGTCGCTGCGACTCCGGATCGGTGCGAAAGATGCCGAACAGCCAATCCGCGAAGGCGCCGCGCGAAGCCCAGGTCTTCTGACCGTTGATGACGAAGTGATCGCCGTCGCGCCGTGCCGTGGAGCGAATCGCTGCCATATCGCTGCCGGCGTTGGGCTCCGACCACCCCTGCGCCCAGATCTCTTCGCCCGAAGCCATCTTCGGAAGGAAGCGCGCCTTCTGCGCCGCGGTGCCGAACTCCATGAGCGTAGGCCCGAGCAGAAAGATTCCGTTCTGGTTGACCCGCCCCGGCGCCCCGGCGCGGTAGTACTCCTCCTCGAAGACCAGCCATTCGATGAGATTCGCGCCGCGGCCGCCGTACTCCACCGGCCACGGCACCATCGCCCACCGGCCGTCGTTGAGCTTGCGCTCCCACTCGCGGTGCAGCGCGAATCCCTCGCGCGTGTCGAGCGACGGCAGCGGCGGCGAAGGCACGTTCGCCTCCAACCA
>CADEER010000190.1:5833-8773 GCA_902826395.1 uncultured bacterium | reverse complement strand
GATCGTGTACGGGTACGCGTACGAGTACGTGTACGGGAGAAAATCGACAGTCCCGCAAGGAGGGGGACTGTCGGCTGTGCGGCTTGCGGGGCGCGAGCGCAAATGCGATTGGGCGCGGGCAATCCGGTGCTGATGTCGTGAACACGCAATCCCAGGGCGACTTCGACGCTGTCGTGATCGGCGCCGGCCCCAACGGGCTGTCGGCGGCGGTCGAGCTGGCGCGGCAGGGGGCATCGGTGCTGGTGCTGGAGGCGGCGGATACGATTGGCGGCGGCACGCGTACGGCCGAGCTGACGCTGCCGGGCTTTCGGCACGACGTGTGTTCGGGCGCACATCCGATGGGCATCTTGTCGCCGTTCCTGCGCGAGCTGCCGCTGCACGAGCACGGTCTCGAGTGGATGCGGCCGGGTGCGTCGGTGGCGCATCCGCTGGAAGGCCAGCCGGCGGTGATGCTGTGGCGTTCGCTGGATCGCACGTGCGCCGGACTCGGCCGCGACGCGGAACTGTACCGTCGCGCCGTGGCGCCGTTCCTGCGCAACCCGCACGGATTGCTGCGCGACGCGCTCGGACCGCTCGGCATTCCGCGGCATCCGCTGCTGTTCGCGGGCTTCGGCGCTCTCGGTCTCTGGCCCGCTACCTGGACGGCGGCGCTGGCGCTGCGCGACGAGCGGGCGCGCGCCATCTTCGGCGGCTGCGCGGCGCACTCGATCCTGCCGCTCTCCTTCTTCATGACAGCGGCGATGGCGTGGATGTTCGCGATCACGGCGCACGTCGAGGAGTGGCCGGTGGCGCGCGGCGGATCGGCGGCCATCACCAGCGCTCTGGCGAGCTATCTCGAGAAACTCGGCGGTGTCAACCGCACGGGCGTGCGCGTCGGTCGCGCCGCCGACCTGCCGGCGGCGCGTGTCTACCTGTTCGACACCGACCCACTCCAATTGGCGTCGATCTGCGCCGGCCATCTGCCGAAAGCGTATGTCCGCCGATTGCGTCGCTACCGGTTCGGCCCAGGCGTCTTCAAGCTCGACTGGGCGCTCGACGGCCCGATCCCGTGGTCCGATCCCGATTGTCTGCAGGCGTCGACCGTGCACGTCGGCGGAACGTTCGCCGAGATCGCGCGCAGCGAAGAGGCGATGTGGCGCGGCGAGCACTGCGAGCGGCCGTTTCTCATCGTCGTGCAGCAGAGTCAGTTCGATCCGACGCGGGCCCCCGCAGGCAAGCACACCGGCTACGCGTACTGTCACGTGCCGCACGCGTCGCGGTTCGACATGAGCGATCGCATCGAAGCGCAGATCGAGCGCTTTGCGCCCGGCTTTCGCGATCGCATTTTAGCCCGCCACGGGATGGGGCCGGCCGATTTCGAGCGCCGCAATCCGAACTGCGTCGGCGGCGCAATCACCGGCGGCGTCGCCGACCTGCGGCAGATGTTTACCCGTCCGGTGGCGCGCCTCGACCCCTACTCGACGCCCAACCCGCGCATCTTCCTGTGCTCGGCGTCGACGCCGCCCGGCGGCGGCGTGCACGGCATGTGCGGCTATCACGCGGCGCGCAGCGCCCTGCGCCGTCTCACCGAACATCCGCGACAGCCGCTCGGGGCCTACCAAAATCGCGCTGGAGCAAATAGAGGGACCGCATGACCGCAAGCCCGAACGAAGCCGGCGTCCAAAGTCTGCGCGCCGAGATATCGAAACTGGCGCCGCGCGAGGCCGCGGCGCGTCTCTGCCAGGAAGAAGACGCCGCTCTGGCGCTGACCCTGCAAAGCCACAATCCGGCCGCCGCGGTCGAAATCCTCTGGGAGCTGTCGGAGGAACGGCGCCGGCGCGTGCTGGCGCTGGCGCCGCCGGAGTGGGCGGCGCAGTGGGCGGTCAACCATTCCTACGAGCCGAACACACTCGGGCGCCTGATGGCGCCGGCGTTCGCGGTCTTCCGGCCAGAGATGACGGTGGCCGAGGCGATCGACGTCGTCCGCACCATCGTCAAGAAGACGCTCATCTCGTACTGCTTCGTTGTCGACGATGATTGCCGGCTGATCGGTGTCCTGGTGTTTCGCGAGATGATGCTCGCCGAGCCGCAGCAGCGCCTCGCCGATGTGATGATTCGCGAACCCGTACACCTGCGGGCGTCGACGCCGGTGCTCGACGCGATGCGCGAAATCCTCAAGTGGCACTTTCCGTCCTATCCGGTGTGCGACGATACCGGCCGCATCGTCGGCGTCGTGCGCGGCGCCGATCTCTTCCGGCAGCAGGCCGTCGAGCTCAGCGCCCAGGCCGGCGCCATGGTCGGCGTCGAGAAGGAAGAGCGCGCGGCGACACCGTGGCCGCGCAGCTTCCGCTTCCGGCACCCGTGGCTGCAGCTCAACCTGTTGACGGCCTTCGTCGCCGCCGCGGTGGTCGGCGTCTTCGAGGAGACGATCGACCGCGTCATCGTCCTCGCGGTCTTCCTGCCGGTGCTGGCGGGCCAGTCCGGCAACTCCGGCTCGCAGGCGATGGCGATCACGCTGCGCGGCATGACGCTCGGCGATCTCGCCAAGCGCAGCGCCAGAGAACTGGTCGCCAAGGAAGCGTGGCTCGGGCTGCTCAACGGCGCCCTGGTGGGCTTCACCGCCGGCCTGGGGATGCTCTTCTACGCCAACTGGAGCGGCGCTCCGTCGGCGGCGGTGCTGGCGCTCGTCGTGATGATAGCGATGACCGTCTCGTGCACGTTGAGCGGTGTGTCCGGGGTGCTGATACCGCTTGCGTTGCGCCGCGCCGGAGCCGACCCGGCATCGGCGTCGAGCATCTTCCTCACCACCGTCACCGACTGCGTGAGTATGGGCCTGTTCTTGGGCCTCGCTTCGCTGCTGGTGCCGTGAACAACAAGCTGTCAGCGATCAGCCTTCAGCGAAGACGCGGTAATCATCTCCGGCGGAAGGAGATGATTACCGTGAACCGTGAACCGTGAACC
>CADEER010000190.1:0-5733 GCA_902826395.1 uncultured bacterium | reverse complement strand
GTGGGCTGCGTCTGCTCGGCTCGCCCCACGGTTCACCGTTCACGGTTCACGCTGACCGCAAACTCGGCCGCGGCGACGGGCGATGGCGATTGTCGTGAACCGTGAACCGTGGGCTGCGTCTGCTCGGCTCGCCCCACGGTTCACCGTTCACGGTTCACGCTGATCTCAGGCGCGGCGGCGTCGCGCGATGGCGAACAGCGCGACAGCCGACATCGCGGCCAGCGCCAACAGCAGGCCCGTGTTGGATGCGGCGGGCACCGTTGCCGAAGTGGCGAGGCAGTTGCCCTCGAGACCGGGTAGGTTGCACTCCTCATTCGGCCCGTCGCAGGCGCTGTCGCAGCAGACGTCGTCGACGCAGTTGCCGGATTCGCAGTCCGCCGGATCGAAGCACTCGTCGCCTTCGGGGAGGCGCGTCTCGGTCACGGTGCCGGTGGCAGTCGGCGTAGCGGTGGCCGTCGCGGTGGCAGTCGGGGTGTTGACCTCGCAGCGGCCGAAGTCGGGCGGGCCGGAAGTCGTGGCCTGGTCGCCCTCGTCCGGGACACAGGTCTGACCCTCGACGAAATCGCCATCCAGGCAGTCGAGCTCATCGTCGAGGCCGGTCCTGCAAAATCCCTTGCCGATCCCACAGCAGCCGAGGAGCGGCTCGCGACAGGCGTCATCGCCGTCGCACATCATCTCGGCCGTGAAGGTGCCGTTGAAGTTCTGGCCGCAATCGACCTCGTTGGTCTCGGTGCAACTCGTGCCGTTGTCCTGATAGATGCAGCAGCCATTGCCGCTGATCGTGGCGCCGGCGCTCAAGCTCCATACGGTTGCTGCCACCGCCAATGCGGTGATGACGCTCCACGCTGCACGACCCGACTGCGACATCAGATACCTCCGTTCGGCCGCCGCAACGGCCGGAAAAAATCGTCGGCATGATGCTCCTGGTAGTTGGACGTTGTCAAACGGCAAAAGTCGAGGAGCCGAGGACGCTGCCGCGGGAGTCGGGAGTCGTTGAGGACGTGAACCGTGAGCGGTGAACCGCGGGTTGCAAACACGGTTCACCGTTCACGGTTCACGAACTGTCATGTGACCTGTCTCCGCCGCTGGGCCCGAGTACCAGAAAAACCTTGTTGCTCCGCGTTATATGCGCGTGCTAGCGCCGGTGAGATCCACATCAGACGACGAGCCGGCGCGCGCCGTGCCGTGGAGGGTTCTCGAATGAAGGTCCGGTTCATGGCGATGGCGTTGGCGATTCTCTTGTCGAGCGCGACTGCGTACGCGCAGGTGCAGAGCGCCGACCAGCAGAAGTGCTTCAAGGCTGGCGGTTTGGCGACGTTCAAGGTCGGCCTGGCGCAGAGCAAGAGCGTCAGCGCCTGCCTGAAGGACGCTTCGGGCGGCGATCTGCCGCTCGGGCAGACCGGCCAGCAGTGTCTGGCGGCCGACAACGACGGCAAAGTCGACAAGGCTACCACCAAGGCCCTCGGTGTCATCGCCAAGAAGTGCGCGACGCCGCCCGACTTCGGTTGGCTCGGCGGCGCCGCCGCGGCGGCGGGCGGGCGGACGGGCAGCCTGACGCTGTTCGCCGATCTCTTCGGTGCCGACTTCGACGCCGCCGTGATCGATGCGTCCGATTCCGACGGCGCGAAGTGCCAGAAGGTCGTCGTCAAGGTGATGACCAAGGCATTGAAGATCGGCACCCAGGTGATCAACGCCTGTCAGAAGGACGGACTGAAGAGCAAGGTGAGCCCGATCGACTCGCTGGCCGGCTTGCGCGACTGTGCGGCCGCGTTGAACAGCGATCCGCAGGGCAAGCTCGCCGTGTTGATCGAAAAGCTGGGCGATGCCCTGGCGAAGTCGTGTCCCGGCGTCGATCTCGCGGCGGCATTTCCCGGCGACTGCGCCGCCGCCGTCGATCTGCCGGCGTGTCTGGCGGAGCGAACGCGCTGCGCGAGTTGTATCGCGGCCAATGAAGCTCAAGGACTGACCGCCGATTGCGACGTGATCGACAACGGCGCCGTCGACGGCAGTTGCTGCGACGGCGACGACGACGGTGCTTCTTCGCCTGCTTGCGGTGGCGACGATTGCGATGACACCGACCCGTCGCGCTATCCCGGTGCGATCGAGTCGTGCGACGGTGTGGACAACGACTGCGACGGCTTCGTCGACGAAGGGGCGGACGGCGCCGGCGCGAGCTGCGGCTCGACCGACGTCGGCCCGTGCTCGTTCGGCAGCTTGCAATGCGACGGTTCGGGACTCGTCTGTGAAGAGTCGAATCCGCCCAGCGGCGAGCTCTGCAACGGCATCGACGACGACTGCGACGGCGATGTCGATCTGAGCGCCGGCGCGCCGCCTGCCGATGCGGTCGGCACCTGCAGCGTGCCGCCGGCGCCGCCGTCCGGCGCCACCTCACCGTGCGCCGCCGGCACGCTGGCGTGCAGCGGCGGCAGTGTCCAGTGCAACGGAGCCGTCGGGCCGAGCTCGCTGGTCGACACGTGCAACGTCGACGCCAACTGCGACGGGCTGCTGACCAATCAGCCGGATCTCCAGACCGACGTCGCGAACTGCGGCTCGTGCGGCACCAACTGCCTGGCGGGCACGGTGCAGTCGAACTGGTCGTGCGTCTCCGGCTCGTGCCAGTTCGGCAGTTGCCGCGCCGGCTATTACGACAACGGCGGTCCCGGTGACGCGGTTGCCGGCGACATGAAGTGCGGTTACGCGTGCAGCTTCTTCTCGTCGCAGGAGCTGTGCAACGGGCTCGACGACGACTGCGACGGTCAGTTCGACAACGGTATCGTGGTGCCGTCGACGTCCGCGGTGTGCGGTGCGTCGCTCGCCGCAACGGCCTTCGAATGCACGACCGGCGTCACCCGGTCGTGCGTCGGCGGGGGGTGGCAGTGCACCTTCCCGGCCGGCGTCTGCAATGCGCCGGGTGGCTGCGCTTCGACCGTCGAGATCTGCGACGGTCTGGACAACAACTGCAACGGCTCGGTCGACGAAGGCTCGGTGTGCGGCGGCTGCACGCCGACAGCGGAGGTCTGCGACGGCTGCGACAACGACTGCGACGGTATCGCCGACAACGGCGTCGCCGCCGCGGCGTGCGGCCTGCCTTCTCCGGCGCAGTGCTCCGGCACGGTGTCCTGCTCGGCGCCGCAGGCGGTCGGCAGTCCGGGCGCCTGCGTCAGCGGCGGCTTCGGCGCCTGCTCGGCGGTGCCGCAGAGCGAGAGCTGCAACGGCATCGACGACGACTGCGACGGCGCCGTCGATGACGGCATCCCGCCGCAGGAGTGCACGCCGATCGGCACGCCGCCGGGGCTCATTTTCAATGCCAACAGCCAGTGCCGGCGCGGCCAACAGGCGTGCGGCCAGGCATGCGCCGGCTTCGTCGGCCCGAGCGCCTTCGAGGTATGCGACGGCATCGACAACGACTGCGACGGCATCGTCGACGAAGGTGCGTTCGGCGTCGGTGTGGCCTGCGGCATCTCGGCGGGACCGTGCTCGCCGGGCACCACCGCCTGCGTGAACGGTTCCCTCATCTGTGCCGGAGGGACCTCGCCGCAACCGGAGATCTGCGACGGCATCGACAACGACTGCGACGGCTCGGCCGACGACGCGCCGCTCGTCGATGCGCCGGCGGGAGGCGCGAGCGGCTGCTGGACCGAGCCGGGTGCCTGCTGCTCGCATTGGGGACTGCAGTGGTGCCCGCCGGCCGGCGCGACGTGCAACGGCATCGGCTCCCTGACCTCGCCGTGCTTCCAGGGCGCCCTGACCTGCAGCGACGGGGCGTGGACGTGCGCCAACGCGGTCGAGCCGTCCTCCGAGTCGTGCGACAACGTCGACAACGACTGCGACGCAGAGATCGACGAGGCCGGCGCGAGCTGCCCGGTCGGCCTGACGTGCAGCGACGGCAGGTGTGAGTAGGGCCGCGGACGGCCTCCAGCGTACGGCGGGGAATGGGAACGCTGCTCGGATGTGAACGGTGAACCGTAAACGGTGAACCGTGAACCGTGAACGGTGCGCCGAATCGACGGTTCACAGTTCACGGTTCACGACGTCCAATACCCAGGGCGTCGGCTCTCAACTCCCGCGGCGGGACGCCGTCCGCCGCCCCCCTTGCACGACTTCGTCACAATTCATCGCCAGTTCGTCACGATTCCGCCGCGCTCGTTCGATGCTCTGGTGCTCGAATGCGCGGCATGGACGGTGGAGCAGAGGGCCGGCATGGTCTGGTCGCGGAGCTCGCGGAGGTGCTGGCGAGGCTGATGATGCCGCAAGTCGGCGCCGCCGGCCGCGCGTCGCGCCTGCGCCGGTATCCGCCGGCGCTGCAGTGGAGACAGAGCGGGACGGTGGCGATGCGCCGCCGCGCGTCGCGCATCGAGGTCGCGCTGGAGGCGCGGGTGGAGAGCGCTTCCGACATTCCGCTGCGGGCGGCGTTCGCGGCGCCGCGGCTGACGGGTGCGGCGCGGGCGCTTCTGCTGCCGGGGGGAATTGCGGCGATCCGGCTGTGCGGCTCGGTGCCGATCGCCGCCGCCTGCGACTTCGATCTGCTCGGCACTTTTGCGGTCGGCGACTGGCCGGGTGCGGGCGGCGGCGCGGTGACTGCGGCGGCGGACGCGACTTGCGCATGGGCGATCGGTGACGACTTTCACGTCGGCGCCATGGGCGAAGTGCTGCCGCGAGCTCTGCGCCCATTCATCCGAGTGCCGGATGCCGCCGGCGCGCCGCCTCATCGTGCCATCGTGCGCGGCTGGATGGATGACGTCGCGGTGGCTGTCGTGCTGCGCGAGCGAACGCTAAAACCGGTTGCCGAGGTGGGTCGGGTTTGGCGTAATGCGGAAGCGGTTGCCGCCCGTTGATGCGGGCAGGCGCGCGGAGGCATCAGTGGCGAAAGTCCTCGTGGTCGATGACGACAAGCACATCCGCGAGGTCGTGCGCTTTGCGCTCGAGAGCGCCGGCCACAAGGTGACCGAGTGCCGCGACGGCAGCGCCGCGATTGCGAGCTTCGACGGACACGTCCCCGACGCGGTGGTGCTCGACATCATCATGCCCGAGCTCGACGGCCTCGAAGTCTGTCGCCACATGCGGCGGCGCAGCAACGTGCCGATCCTATTCCTGTCGAGTCGCGATGACGAGATCGATCGCGTGCTCGGATTGGAGCTCGGCGCCGACGACTATCTCACCAAGCCGTTCAGCCCGCGCGAGCTGGTGGCGCGCATCAAGGCGCTGCTGCGGCGCGCCGCCAGCCCGCCCGCCGAGGTCGACCAGGAGCCGCCGCTGCGCCGCGGCGATCTGTTCCTCGATCCGCAGCGCCACAGGTGTCTCTGGGGAGAGGACGAAATCGTGCTCACCGCGACCGAGTTCGCCCTGCTGCGCTCGCTGATGACGACGCCCGGCCGCGTCTACTCGCGCGGCGAGCTGGTCGACCGAGCCTGGGGGTACGATCACGCCATCACCGAGCGCACGGTCGACAGCCACATCCGGCGCATGCGCAAGAAGCTCGCCGACGTGAAGGCCGATCCGATCGAGACCGTCTACGGAGTCGGCTACCGCCTGCGCGAGTCGTGAAATTTTCACCACAGAGGCACGGAGACACAGAGAACAAAGAAGTCGATGATTGATCTGGAAGATGTCCATTCACCTGGGGGCGCGATCGGTAGCCGTTGCGGTCGGTAACTGTACCCCTCCGTGTCTCTGCGCCTCTGTGGTGATTTGTCTTTGTTGATCATGCCGCGCTTCGGCATCAAATACTGGCTG
>CADEER010000189.1:7724-8854 GCA_902826395.1 uncultured bacterium | reverse complement strand
AGCGTCGGGTCGGGGATGCCGGCGAGGACTCTCTCGGCGTAGAGGCGCGGGTGGGTGCCGGCGCTGGCCGGGCCGGGGGCCTGGCAGGTGGGGTGCGGGTAGTCGGTCTCGTAGAGGATGTTGTCCGGATACTTCTCGAGCGCGACGGCCAGGCCGTGCTCCTCGAACCAGAAGCTGGCGTAGATCTGGCGGCGGAAGTACTCGCTCGGCAGCAGGTCGTACTCGGGGTGCTCGGTGGCGACGCCGTTGTTGCGCCATTGCCAGTCGAGCGCCTCGAGGGCGAATGGGATCCAGCCAGCGCCGCTCTCGACCGACACCATCTTCAGGTTCGGAAAGCGGTGGCAGACGCCGCCGCAGATCAGATCGGTGATGCAGCGCGCGTTGTCCATGAACGCGTTGGTCGAGATGCGAGCGAAGTTGGCCTTGAAGCCGATGGCGGCGGGATCGTTGATCAGGTCGCTCAGGTCGCCGCCGCCGACGTGGAAGCTGACGGTCAGCCCGGCGTCCTGCGCCGCCGCCCACAGCGGGTCCCAATGCTTGTGTCGCAGCACCGGTTGCTGGTGGTCTTGCGGCTGGTTGCACATCAACACGGCCTTGAAGCCGAGGTTCGCGCAGCGCTCGATCTCGGCGACGGCGGCGGGCACGTCCCAGAACGGCGTCGCCATCACCGGGATCAGTCGCTGCGGGTCGGCGGCGCACCAGTCGAGCAGGAAGTCGTTGTAGGCGCGCACGCAATCGAGCATCAGCTGCGGATCGCCCAGCTTGCGAAAGCCCCCGGCGCCGAAGCCGCCGACGTTGGGATACAGCACCTGGGCGTGGATGTTCTCCGCGTCCATGAACTCGAGGCGCGCCGCCGCGTCGTACATGCTGGCCGGGATGTCGCGATAGCCGGCGCGAAAGTCGGGCGGTGTGCCGGTGTGGCCCGCCATCGAGTAGGCGCCGGGCATGCCGACGACGGTGTCACCGGCGAACCAGAGATCGGTGCCGTTGACGCTGCGAACGTGCGGCACGCGATCACCCCACTTCGCACTGAGCCGCGACGTCCAGACATCGGCGGGCTCGGTGAGGTGGGTATCGATGTCGATCACCTGGAAGCGGTCGAAAATGCTCGCGGTCATTCGTCGCGTGTA
>CADEER010000189.1:6244-7624 GCA_902826395.1 uncultured bacterium | reverse complement strand
TCAAAGGACTTCGACGCGATTGGTCCCGGACGTTGTGCGGAAGCGAGTGCGCTCGAGGGTCTGCGCTGCGTAGCTGGGGTCGGTCACGTTGTTGACGCGGAGGAAGGTCACCTCGATCGCGTCGTCGCCGCGAACGTCCATGATGGCGACTCCGTTGGCCAGAGTGTCGACGTGGCGCAGATAGGCGGCGTTGGTCGAACGAAGGATGTCGTCGGACATGGGCACCAGGGCCGCCAGGCCGAGTGCGATGAGGAGCGGGTTGGAGGAGACCGTCGCGCGGGTGATCAGTTGCAGCGACAGCGACGTGATGCCGGCGGTTACATACTCGACGCCGATGGGATCGCCCGGTTCGTCGAAGTCGGGGTGAAGCTCGGCGGCGAAGAATGCGTGGATGTCGCCGGTGATGGCCACCAGGTTGCGCACGTCGGAGAGCGCCTCGAGCACCTCGCGGCGCTCGCTGCGATAGCCGTCCCACTGGTCGAGGGTGAAGTAGAAGAGATCGCGGTACTGGGCGGGCAGCGCCGGGAACCCCGAGAGGTCGATCGCCATCTGCCAGAGCTGGACCTCGTTCCCCCAGATCTTCCAGGTCGCGTCCGAGTTTCGCACCCCGTCGATCAGCCATTGCTTCTGTGTCGCGCCGAGCATGGTCGGTGTCGTCTGCGCTTCGATCTCGTCGAAGCCTGACTTGAGCGCGAAGTTGCGCGAGCCGATGGTGCTGTTCTCGGTGACCTTCGCGGTGGGTGGATAGGTCGGCCCTTCTGGCACCACGTGGTCGTCGCGGTAGTAGCGCTGGTCGGTCATGAACAGCTCGACGTGCCGCCCGTAGCGCAAGGTGCGGTAGATCTGGATGTCGTTCGGATAGGCCGCGCTCTCGTCGTAGGGCACGTCGGCCGGTATGAACTCGAACCACGCCTGACTCGCGGCCTCTCGGCGCTCGGGCTGGAACTCCGTGTTGCCGTCGAGCTCGTTGAAGTATGTGCCGTGCTCGCTCCACGCGTCGTTGGAGAATTCGTGATCGTCCCAGATGACGATGAAGGGATACCGGCGGTGCACCTCCTTCAGGTCGGCGTCGGACTTGTATTGCTTGTACAGCGCGCGGTAGTCGGCCAGCGACGACGCTGCCACCGCTGTCGTCGTGCCGGGACCGGCCGGCTGGCCGTCCGGGATGACCGTAACCCGCTCCTCCGATGGCGTCTGGAAGTCCGACTGCGCCGTCGTCTCATAGATGTAGCCTCCCAGGTGCACGACGAAGTCGACCGAAGCCTCTTCCTCGACCAGGGCGCGCCAGGCGTGGAAGTAGCGGCCGTTGAAATCCTGGCAAGAGGCGAAGGCGAAGCGCACGTCGACGTCCGCGTCGGGCGCCGGAGCGGTCTTGGTGAT
>CADEER010000189.1:0-6144 GCA_902826395.1 uncultured bacterium | reverse complement strand
CGAAGGCGAAGCGCACGTCGACGTCCGCGTCGGGCGCCGGAGCGGTCTTGGTGATCCCGATTGCTGAGCTCACGTCGAGCGCGCGAAATCGGTAGTAGTACTGCGTGAACGAGTCGAGCCCGACGGGCTTCAACTTGACGGTGTAGTCGCTCGACTCGTCGGTGGTCACCGTGCCGTGCGCGACGATTCGGCTGAAGGCCTCGTCCTGCGCCACCTGGTACGCGACCTCGATCGCGCCGCTCGGCAGATCGGGTTGGACGCGGGTCCACAGCACAATGCTGTCCGGCCGGGGATCGCCCGATGCGAGTCCCTGCGGGAACACCGCGTCGACCTCGGCCGGATCCGAGTCGATGAACGCCGACAGGTCGTCGCCGTCGTCGTCACCGCAGCCGACCAGCGGCGTCGCGCTCGCCGCTACCGTTACCGCCATCAGGCGTAGAAAATCGCGCCGCCGAATCGAGCTACTCATATGGTCTCCTTCAGCGGACGTCCGCTCAACGTGATCCCATGGTCTGACGATCGGAGATGACAGCGGGGCCGCGCGCGTGTCAAACCATCGACCGCCCTTACGACGTCCTCGTCGTCAGATCGCCGGGCAGCCAGTTGAGCAACTGCACGAGGCTGCGCTTGCGGCCGAGCCGCGCCAGACTGATGCTGCCGTTGTCGATCGCGAACCCGCGAAAGCTGCCGGGAGGCAGACCGATCAGCTCCGCGACGAAGATGCGCAGCGGATCGCCGTGGCTGACCAGGACGACCGGCGCGTCGCGCGGCTCGGCGCGCAGCTCGTCGATCAGCGCCGTGATCCGCTCGCGCACCGATGCAATCGGCTCGATCTCGTCGCTGCGGTGGAACGGGTCGCGCAGGTAGGCGTGCACGTCGGGATCGTCGTGCAGGTCGGCAAAGGTCTTGCCCTGCCAGGCGCGCAGCCACACCTCGGCGAGTCTGTCGTCCGGGCGAAGCGGGCAATCGCACGCGGTGGCGATCGCTTCAGCCGTCTGCAGAGTGCGCGGCTGCGGGCTGCTGAAGATCTCGCCCGGTTGCAGCGCGCGCAGCGCCTCGCCGACAGCGGCCGCCTGGGCGCGGCCGCGATCGTTCAGCGGTGTGTCTGAGCGCCCGAGCAGGCGCCCTTCTTCGTTCCAGTCAGTGACCCCGTGCCGAACCAGAACGACCTGGGTAGCCATCCTTGGATCCGGTCCCGGTTCCCAGTTCCCGGTTCCCGGCGGTCAGCGGCCGTGCACCAGCGTCTTCGCGCCGTCCTCGAACAGCACCTCGATCTTGTTCGACTCTTTGCACATGAGGACGATGCCCATCCCGAAGCTCGCGTGCTTGATCAGCTCGGTCGGTTGGAAGCGTTCGGACGGAGCGTACTTCTTCGCCTTGTCCGGATCCTGACCCTTTACCAGCTTGTCGAAGTCGGTCGACTCGAAGCCGCCCGGCCCGCTGCCGATCCGCTTCGGCGGCTTCGGCCGGAAGGCGTGCTGAGCGCCGCAAGTGTTGCAATGGCACTTCTTGATCTTGCCCCCCTCGATCGCCTCGACCGTATGAGCCAGCATCATCTTGCAGCGGCCACAATAGCTGTCTACGCGATCGCCAATATTCGGCTCGGCCATCAGAAGCATCCCCTCTCACGGACGGCTTGCGGCAGGGACTGGATTCATCACCTGGCAGCGCCGTCTCGGTGTATCGAATGTGCCTTCAGTTATCAGACAGCGGTGGGCAAGTCGATTAGCCCTCCGAATTCTCCCTTGCACGACCACTGTTGGGATTAGTGCGGCTGATGTCCGCTGTGGCAGGTCGATGTCGGGGGACTCGGCGGGCCTGCAACGCGTTCGCGTCCGCTGAGCGACTTTGCTACGGGGCGGGTTGTGAAAATCCGGGTGCTTTGCTGGCTGACGACGATCGCGCTCACCTCGACTACTGCGGTTGCGGAGTTTCCGTATCCGCCCAATCCCGCTCCCTGCGCGACCTCCGAAGAGTGCATCGAGGCGACCGATTTTGCCTCGTATCTGTTCCTGCCGGTCGCCGATCCGCCGGTGCTGCCGGACGACTTCGGCAGCGACAACTGGAAGCTGACCAGCGAGCGGACGGGCGATCCGGCGATCGATGCGAGCGTCCAGGAACTGATGGGCGTCAAAGGCGCGAGCGTCGATCTCGCCTGGCAGATCACTACCGGCCGGCCTGACGTGCTGATCGCCGTCCTCGACTCGGGCATCCGCTGGCAGGATTCGCTGCCCGATCTGGTGAACAAGTTCTACCTCAACCGCGGCGAGCTGCCGGTTCCGCAGGGCAGCGAGAACGCCGCCGACGAGTACGACCGCAACGGCGACGGCGTCTTCAACATCGCCGACTATCTCGCGATCGGCGACACCGCCGCCGACGACCGGGTCGAAGATCGCAACGGCAACGGCATGATCGATCCGGAGGACCTGATCTTCATCTTCTCCGACGGAGTCGACGACGACGAGAACGGATACATCGACGACATCAGCGGCTGGGATTTCTACGAGGACGACAACGATCCGCTCGACGAGGTGAGCTACGGTCACGGCACCGGCGAGTCGAACGACTCGGGTGCCGAGGCCGACAACGGCCTCGGCGGCGTCGGCACCTGCCCGAACTGCATGCTGCTCGAGATCCGCGTCGGCGACAGCTTCGTCGCCGAGGTCAACGCCTTCGCGCAGGCGGTCGTCTTCGCCGTCGACAGCGGCGCGCGCGTCGTGCAGGAGGCCCTCGGCACTCTCAACCAGACCGAGCACGGCCAGCACGCCGTCGACTACGCCTACGACAACGGCGTCGTGGTGATCGCGTCGGCGGCCGACGAGCAGTCGAACCACCACAACTATCCCGCCAACTACGACCACACCGTGCAGGTGAACTCGGTAAAGCGCTTCGAGGACATCTCTGGCATCCTTCAGTCGCCGCGCTCCTACCTGTACCTCAACGGCTGCACGAACTACGGCGGTCACATCGCCTTTGCCGTGCCGTCGTCGAGCTGCTCGTCGGAAGCGACCGGCAACGGCTCCGGCATGGCCGGCCTGGTGATCTCGGCGGCGCTCAACGCGATCGACCGCGGCGCCCTCACGCCGTATCCGCTCGGCGACGGATCGTTCGCGCCGTATCCCCTGTCCGCCGAGGAGGTGAAGCAGCTCCTGTCGCTCAGCACCGACGACATTGACTTCTCGGCGCGGCCGGAAGAGGGGATCGAGGAGAACTACTCGACGCAGATCGCCGTCCCCGGCATCGACGGCAGCCGGCGCTTCCCGTCGATCGCCGGCTGGGACCAGTACTTCGGCTATGGCCGCGTCAACGCCGATCGCGCGGTGCAGTGGGCCGCCGCCGGCCGCATTCCGCCGGAGGCCGCGATCGACGGGCCTGCGTGGTACGCGACCGTCGACCCGGAAGCAGCCTCGAGCCTGCCGGTGCGCGGGCGGGTGGCGGCACGCCGCGCGGAGGATTGCGCGTACGAGCTGGCCGTCGCGCCCGGCATCCAGCCGCTCGAAGACGAGTTCGAGACCGTCGCCAGCGGCGACGACTGCGACGCAGCGAGCGACGGCGTGCTCGGCGAGATCGACATCGCCGAGCTGCGCGCCCGCATGCCGCATGGTGTCGAAGGCCCCGCGATCACCGATGACGGCGCGCCCGATCCCGATCGCTTCACTTTCACGGTCCGCCTGCGCGCCACCGACGACGCTGGCCTGGTCGGCGAGGATCGGCGCGTGTTGGCGCTGCACCACGACCCGGACCTCGTCGATGGGTTCCCCCTGCAACTCGGCAGCGATGGTGTTTCGTCGCCCGCGACCGCCGATCTCGACGGCGATGGCGTCGAGGAAATCATCATCGGCAGCTCGAACGGCATCGTGCACGCCCTGCGCGCCGACGGCTCCGAGTTGCCCGGCTGGCCGGTGACCACCGACCCGCTCGAGCTGCACGATGGCTCCGCCGGCTATCGCGACGGCGGTCTCGACGTCATCGACGCCACCGCGATTCTCGGCGCCGTCAACGTCGGCGACATCGATCGCGACGGCAGTCTCGAAGTAGTGGCCGCCGACATGCGGGGTCGCGTGTATGTGTGGCAGGCCGACGGCAGCCGCCGCGCCGGGTTTCCCGTCGTGACGCGACCCGAGTACTCACACTCCTTCCGCTCCGAGCGCGACACCGGCACCGACGAAGGACTCGTTCCCGACCTCACCAACCGACACAACCGCGACAATCGCGTCGGCCGCGCCATCGCCGGCGGCGCCGTGCTCGGCAACCTCGACGGCTCGGCCGACGGCTCGCTCGAGATCGTCGCCGGCGCCTTCGATCGCCATCTCTATGCGTGGCACGCCGACGGCACGCCGGTGTTCGGCTGGCCGCTGCTGGTCAAGGATCCTGACAAGGTCGAATCGGTCGATCCGATCACCAACGACGTCACGCTCAAGGCCGATGCGAATGCACGACTGGGCACCAAGTTTCTCGTAGCGCCGTCGCTCGGCGACCTCGACGGCGACGGCGCGCTCGAGGTGGTGGCGGTGGTCAACGAAGAGTACCGCGAAGATCCCAACGCGGTGTTCACCAACCCGATCGTCAATCTCTTCCTGGCGGCGGGGGTTCTCGACCCAGGCAACACGCGCATCTACGTCGTGCGCTCGACCGGCGCCGCGCCGCTCGAGCGCGGCTGGAACCCCGACGCCTTCGCCGACGGATTCCCAGTGCGCGCTGCCATGATGACGACGGAGCTGCTGCCGGTGGTCGGCACCGGCAGCAACGGTCCGCCGGCGCTCGCCGACGTCGACGGCGACGGCGACCTCGAGATCGCCACCATGTCCGCCGTCGGCCCGCCCTACATCTTCGATCGCAACGGTGTGTCGATCTTCGGCCGCGCCGGCAGCGGCGAGGATCTGCCGTTGCCCTCCGAACCGTTCGGCGCCGACAGCGACTCGACCGACTCGCCGGCCTTCGGTGCCCTCGGCGGCGTCGCGCTCGCCGAGATGGACGGCTCAGGGCAGGGCTTCCACCTGCTCGCGCCGGTCGCCGGGCTCGGCAAGTTGATCGACAACCAGGTGGCGGCGAGTCAGTTCCCCGCCGACAACCAACTCGCCGTGTGGCAGGTCAGCGGCGCCGACGGCGCCGCGGTCGAGCCGGCGTTCGCCGACGCCTTCCCGCGCCGAGTCAACGATCTGCAGTTCATCGCCGCGCCCGCCGTCGCCGACATCTCTGGCGACGGTCGGCCGGAAGCCCTGCAGGGCAGCGGCGTCTACGACCTGCACGCCTTCGACATCGACGGTGTCGAGCCCGCGGGCTGGCCAAAGTTCACCAACGGCTGGATGGTCGGTACGCCCGCGGTCGGCGATGTCGACGGCGACGGTCTGCTCGAAGTGGTGGCGACGACGCGCGAGGGCAACCTCTTCGTCTGGAACACCCAGGGTGACGAGTGCGGCCCCGTGCTGTGGCGCCGCTACCACCACGACGAGTGGGGCACCGGCAACTACCACGCCGACACCCGCCCGCCGGCGACCCTGCGCTCTGAAGACGTGACAGTCACGCGCCTGCCCGACGGCAGCGCCGAGCTGCAGCTCGCATCTGTTCCGGGCGACGATCTCTTCTGCGGTGATACGGCGTTGCAAGTGCGCTGGTCGGATGCACCGATCGAGAACGCGGCAGCGTTCGACGCCGCGCCGGTGGCCGCGCTCGACGCAGTGCCGCCGGCGGGACGCGCGTCCGCCGTCGCCGTCGCGCGCGACGCCGCTTGGGTCGACAGTGCCGTTTATCTCGCCGTCGCCGCGGTCGACGAGTCCGGCAACCGATCGCCGGTGTTGGATCTCGGCCGAGTGGACTTCAGCCGCGAGGAATCGGACGACGGTTGCGCGGTGGTGGAGCCATCGCCGCCCCGAGCCCAGCTCTGGCCAATCGCGTTGCTCGCGCTCCTGGCTGCGCGTGCGATGCGGCACGGAGGCGTCTCGCGGCGCAGGCGAGGGGGGGCGCGATCGGTCGCGATCCGTTAGAGTTGCTCAGGCGGCGATGTACTTCCTCACATCGACTTGCACGCCTGTCTTCACCGCTTCTTCCGCCGCGGCGAGCAGCTTAGTACCTGCGAACCGTATAGTAGTTGCGGATTATCATGAAAATCCGCAACGGTGCTGCGGGTGCCCGGCGCGCAGGCTT
>CADEER010000188.1:4945-8886 GCA_902826395.1 uncultured bacterium | reverse complement strand
CGCGACACCTACCACCACACGCTGTTCGAGATGCTCGGCAACTGGTCGTTCGGCGAGTACTACAAGCGCGAGGCGATCGGCTGGGCCTGGGAGCTGCTGACCGACGTCTGGAAGCTGCCCAAGGACAAGCTGTGGGCGACCGTCTTCCGCACCGACGACGAGGCCGAGCAGTTGTGGCGCGACGTCACCGATATCGACCCCGACCAGATCCAGCGCTTCGACGAGAAGGACAACTTCTGGGAGATGGGCGACACCGGGCCTTGCGGCCCGTGCTCGGAGATCCACATCGACCGCGGTCCACAGGCCTGCGACCAGCAGCACATCCAGGGCCACGAGTGCGCCGTCAACGGCGGCTGCGCCCGCTACATCGAGCTGTGGAATCTGGTGTTCATCCAGTACAACCGCGACAGCTCCGGCGAGCTGACCGAGCTCGCCGCCAAGCACGTCGACACCGGCATGGGCATGGAGCGCATCACCGCGGTGCTGCAGGACGTGCCGTCCAACTACGACACCGATCTCTTCCGCAATCTGATCCGGTTCGTCGAGAAACAATCGGGGAAACGCTACGGCGCCGACGCCGACCACGATCTGGCAATGCGGGTCATCGCCGACCACAGCCGCGCCCTCTGCTTCATGGTCACCGATGGCGTCGTGCCGTCGAACGACGGCCGCGGCTACGTGCTGCGCCGCATCCTGCGGCGAGCCGCCCGCCATGCGCACCTGCTCGGCTTCGACCAGCCGTTCCTGTACCGCATGACCGAGCCGATGATCGAGACGATGGGCGCCGCCTATCCCGAGCTGGCCGATCGCCGCGCCCGCATCGAGGAAGTCGTGCGCGGCGAGGAAGAGCGCTTTGCCGACACTCTCGTGAAGGGCCTGGCGCTGCTCGATCAGGAGCGCGCATCACTCGCCGCCGCGGGATCCAAGACGCTCGCCGGCGACGTCGCCTTCAAGCTCTACGACACCTTCGGTTTCCCGCTCGACATGACCGAGGACATCCTGCGCACCGACGGCATGCGCGTCGACACGGACGGCTTCCAGTCGGCGATGGAGGCGCAGCGCACGCGCGGCCGAGAGGCGCGCAAGAGCGGCGGCGGCCCGACGGTGATCAGCAGCGACGCCTCGTCGCGCTTCGTCGGCGACGACGTCTACCGGCACGACTCGCGCATCCTCGCCATCGCCGTCGACGGCGACCAGCACTCGCGCGCCGAGGCTGGCGATCAGGTGCAGATCGTCACCGCCGAGACTCCCTTCTACCCGGAGTCGGGCGGCCAGGTCGGCGATCGCGGCGTCATCGAGACCGCGGATGGCGCGATCGTCGAGGTCTCCGACACCATCAAACCGCGTCCCGATCAGATCGTGCACGTCGGCACCGTGCGACGCGGCACGCTGGAAGTCGGTATGCCGGTGACGCAGAAGATCGATCGCGAGCGGCGCGACGCCTCGCGCCTGAACCATTCGGCGACGCACGTGCTGCACGCCGTGCTGCGCCGGATCCTCGGCCAACACGTGCAACAGGCGGGATCCCTGGTGGCGCCCGACCGGCTGCGCTTCGACTTCGCCCAGCCCGGCCCGGTGTCCGACGACGATCTGGCGCGCATCGAGAACGAGGTCAACGCCCACATTCGCGAGAACGCACCGGTGACCAACCAGGAGATGTCGTTCGACGACGCCATCAAGGCCGGCGCGCTGGCGTTCTTCGGCGACAAGTACGGCGACGTCGTGCGCGTCCTGCGCATGGGCGACTTCTCGATCGAGCTGTGTGGTGGCACGCACGTATCGCGCACGGGCGACATTGGCCTTTTCAAGCTGCGCGGCGAAAGCGGTGTCGCCGCCGGCACGCGTCGCATCGAAGCCGTGACCGGTGCCGGTGCCATGGATTGGGTGCGATCGGCGGAACAGAGCCTGCGCAAGGTCGGCTCGCTGCTGCGCGGCGGCGAGGAAGACGTTGCCGAGCGACTCGAGCGCCTGCTCGCCGAGCAACGCCAGCTCGAGAAGCAGCTCCAGCAACTGCAGCGCAAGCTCGCCGGCAACCAGAGCAGCGATCTGCTCTCGCAGGTGCGCGAGGTGGGCGGCGTGAAGGTGATCGCCAGCGAAGTCGAAGTCGAGGATGCGGCGCGTCTGCGCGAGCTCGCCGACCAGCTGCGCGACCGCATCGGCTCCGGGGTCGTCGTTCTCGCCGCGCGCCAGGATGGCAAGGTCAACCTCTTGGCGGCCGTCACCAAGGATCTCGCCAAACGGGTGCACGCCGGCAAGCTGATCGGCGAGATCGCGCCGATCGTCGGCGGCAAGGGCGGCGGACGTCCCGACATGGCGCAAGCCGGCGGCAAAGACCCCGCCAAGATCGCGGCGGCTCTCGACCGTGCCGTCGAGCTGATCTCGTGATCCTCATTGTGGAAGCCGCGCGCTCGTGACTGAAGACACGATCGAAGTCGACTTCGACGACGCGCATCGGTTCCACGACCTGCTCGGCCAGCAGGATCAGAACGTCAAGACCATCGAGCGTGCGCTCGACGTGCGCATCGGGATGGGCGATCGGTCGCTGCTGATCACCGGTGACGACATTCAGCGCGAGCTGGCGGAACGCGTCCTGACGCAGCTCTACGACCTGCTCGGCCGCGGCTATCCCGTGTACGGCAGCGACATCGACTACGCGATCCGCATCCTCAGCCGCGATCGCAACGCCAATCTCGCCGAAATCTTTCTCGACTCGATCTACATCACCTCCCACAAGCGCGTCGTGACCCCGAAGAGCGTCGCCCAGAAGGCGTACATCGAGGCGATCCGCAACTACGACGTCGTCTTCGGCATCGGCCCGGCCGGCACCGGAAAGACCTACCTCGCCATGGCGATGGCCGTCGCCGAGCTGGTGCGCGACAACTTCGCGCGCATGATCCTGGCGCGGCCTGCCGTCGAAGCCGGCGAGAAGCTCGGCTTCCTGCCGGGTGATCTCGCCGAGAAGGTCAACCCGTACCTTCGCCCGCTCTATGACGCGCTGCACGACATGGTCGACTTCGACAAGGCGCAGAAGATGCTCGAGAAGGGCGTCATCGAGGTGGCGCCGCTCGCCTTCATGCGCGGTCGCACGCTGAACGACTCGTTCGTCATCCTCGACGAAGCGCAGAACACCACCAGCGAGCAGATGAAGATGTTCCTCACCCGCCTCGGCTACGGCTCGAAGGCGGTGATCACCGGCGACGTGACCCAGATCGACCTGCCGTCCGGCCGCATCTCCGGTCTGAAAGAGGCACGCGCCATCCTCGCCGACATTCCCGACATCGCCTTCTGTGAGTTCGGCGAGCAGGACGTCGTCCGCCACCGCCTGGTGCGCGAGATCATCACTGCCTACGACCGCGCCGACCAACGCCGCGATGCGGCAAAAGACAATTCACCACAGAGACACAGAGACACCGAGAAGGACGGCGAGTGACCGGAGGTCGAGAGAGCGGGATGCGCTTCATTCGCGCGATTCAAGCAATCTGAATCAACCACTCGGGGTCGGTATCGGTATCGCTTTCGGTATCGAGCAGTGGAAAAGGACAGTTCGATACCGAAAGCGATACCGACCCCGATGATCTTGTCTCGGTGTCGCTCAGTATTCATCGTCGCATCATGCCCGCCGAAATCGTCTCCCGCTGTCGCCGCCGCGGCATCCGCGCCGGCGACGTGCGCGCCGACGGCGCCTTCCTCGTCGAACGCCACGCACCCGGCGCCGAGCTGAGCATAGCCCTGATCGGCGACGACGAGATGCGGGTCCTCAACCGCGACTACCGCGGCAAGGACAAGCCCACCGACGTCCTCGCCTTTCCGATGGACGACCCGACAGCAGCCGGCGCGCAGCTCGGCGACGTCGTCATCTCGCTCGACACCGCCGTCCGCCAAGCCGCCGAGCGCGGCATCCCCCCCGCCGCGGAAGTGCGCACCCTGCTCGTGCACGGCTT
>CADEER010000188.1:0-4845 GCA_902826395.1 uncultured bacterium | reverse complement strand
TTCCGGCAGCGGCTCGCCGCTGGTGATGGTGCACGGTGCGATGGGCGATCTGAACTCCTTCGCGCTCGTCGAAGGCCTGCTCGCCGAGCGCCACACGGTATGGGTCTACTCGCGGCGCGGCCGCGGCGGCAGCGGCGACGGCGCCGACTACCGCCTCGAGCGCGAGGTCGAGGACGTACTCGCCGTCGTCGAGGCCGCCGGAGGCGATGTCCATCTGTTCGGTCACTCCGCCGGCGGCGTCTTCAGTCTACTGGCGGCGGGGCGCGCGAAAACATTGCGAACGCTGTCAGTCTACGAGCCGCCACTCAACGTCGACGAGGCCGATGACGCGGTCTTCGACGCGGTACGCTCGGCCGTCGAGGCGGGCGATCCGGACCGCGCACTCGAGACCTTCTTCCCGGTCGCCGACATCCCGGCGCAGGAGATGGAGATGGTGCGCGGCATCGACCCCGTCTGGCAGGCGCTACGCGCCGGCGTGATGGTCTTCCCGCGCGAGCACCGCGCCCTGCGCGACGACGCCCGGCGAATATTCGAATCGGCCGTGCTACCGGACGTGCCCTTCCTCTATCTATACGGCGAGCTGACAACCGCACCGGTCTATCCGAGTGCTGCGGATGCAAAGAAACTCTGGCCACACGCCGAGCTGAGAGGCCTACCCGGCCAGCGTCATCTCGCTCCAATGTTCGATCCGTCGACCTTCGCGGCCTCGCTGCTGGAGTTCACGTCCGCGCACGAGTGATGCGCGGAATCATTCTGAAGACCGCGCGCACCGAGCTGCGCCCGTTTGCGGCTGGCGACGGCGGCGAGTTGCTCGCCGTCTGGACGACAGTCCATTTGAACCCTCCACCGCCCGCGGGCACATTGCTGGGCAGATGGACACGTTCGCCGCCAACGCGGGCGCCGTCGCAACGCTCTTGCTCGGCTGTCTCGGACTCTTCTCGCCGGCACGCGCCGCCGCGTTCACCAGCATCTCGCCCATCGGCGCGACCGGTGTTTCCGAGATCCGCGCCACCTACGGCGGCCTGTTCGCGGCGCTGGCGCTCGTCTGCCTGGCGGCGCAATCGACGCCGATCTTCGCCACCGCCGGTGCCGCATGGGTTGGCGCCGCTGCCGGCCGCTTCTGGTCGGTGCTGATCGACGGCAACCGCGAAGCGAAGAACCTCGGCGGCATCGTCTTCGAGCTGGCGATCGGCCTTCTACTCCTGACCCCCTGGCTCACCTCCGCATGACGGTATCGGCTCATCGCGACCGATGAACGAAACATTCGGCCAATCGATTCGGTTCTATTTCAGCTTCCGGAGTCCTTACGCTTGGATCGCGGCTGAACGACTGGATGCGGTGTTGGGCGATCTCGATGTGGCAATCGAGACCATCCCGATCTTCCCAACGTCGGATCTTTTTCCCAACGACCCATCGGTCAATCATCGAAAGCTCGCCTACATGCTTCAAGATATTCCTCGCCTGGCGCGAGAGTGTGGCTTGACCGTCCGCTTTCCATCCTCGGGCGACACCGATTGGGCATTTCCACATGCGGCGTATCTCGGAGCGCAGTCCCGAGGCGGAGGGAAGCGGTTCATGCTCGAGGCATTCCGCAAGCGATTCTGTGAAGGACTAGATCTCGGCGACGAGCGCGTCATCGCCGACGCGGCGTCCCGCGCGGAACTGGATCCCGATGCGATTGTCGCGGCGGGCCACTCCGAAACCCTGCGCGCCGACGCGGCTGACGGCTGGCAGCTCGCCATCGAGCGCGACCAGATCTTCGGCGTTCCGACGTTTGCATACGCCGGCCGACTCTACTGGGGACAGGACCGATTGCACTTCCTCCGGAGCGCGGTCTTGCGCAAGAGCGATGTCGAATGAAGCCGTGGGAGGCAGATCGCCCGACAACGGCAACCTGCTGCGACGCTGGCAAAAAGAGAAAAACCTGTTTGGGGTCAGGCCTTCCCTAGGATAGTTTGACGGACATGCCTCACGAGATTCCGCTTCCCCCCCCGGGCTTTGACGATCTCTCCGTCGACGAGAAGATCGACTATGTCCAATCGCTGTGGGATCGAATCGCTGCCAACCCGAGGGATGTGCCCGTACCAGATTGGCATCGGCAAGTTCTCGCCGAACGACTCGAGGCCCATAGGAGCGCGCCCAACGAAGGCAGAGATTGGGATGAGGTCCGAGAGGACATACGCCGCAGGCTACAGGGCCGAACCTCTAGCGAGTAATGCGCCGGCTGATCGTTCGCCCAGAGGCGGAGCGCGATATTCTTGACGCTGCCACTTGGTACGAGGGCGAACGTTCGAAGCTTGGAGGAGAGTTTCTGTTAGAACTCGGCACACTTCTCGAACGCATCTCTGGACACCCCGCACAGTTTCCGGAGATCAGCGACGGCGTCCGACGTGGAATCCACGGACGTTTCCCGTATCCCGTATACTTCGTTCTGCAAGCAGAGGTGGTCGTGGTCATCGCCGTGCTTCACATGCATCGTCACCCTGACGAATGGAAGCATCGACTCCGATGAGGCAGCTTCTCCGAGCAGCTGATGTCGTAGCAGCGAGAATGGGTCTGCTCGAGCAACAGCAGGAGGCGACCGATCGGAAGACACTTTGCGCCGCGATCGACGAAGGCGAAGCAGCTCGAGCCCGCGGGGAGTTTGTCACAGCCGAAGGGTCTCGCCGCAGCCGGCGCACAATCATCGAGCGCTACCGGCCTGAGTGAAGAGCGAGATCTGGGATTGCGTTGGATCGCATACGGGATAAGAGTCGCGGGCATGTCCATCGAACTGAGTGAACTGAGAGAACGTTGCGCGAACCTTGGTGAGCGGCTCGAGGCGTTCGGGAGGTTTCTTTGACCGGCCAACGCGCGAGAAGCGGATCGCCGAGATAGACGACCTATCGTCCGAACCGAGCTTCTGGAACGACAACGAGCGCGCGCAGGAGATCCTCCGCGAGCGCGCGACCCTGCAGGATCCGCTCACCACCTGGAGCAGACTCGGTGCGGAGCTCGACGATGCACGGCTCTTCGTCGAGATGGCGGCCGAGGAGGAAGATGCCGCCGGCGAAGCCGACGCCAAGCTGACCGAGGTCGACGAAGCACTCTCCAAGCTCGAGCTGCAGCGCCTGCTCGGCGGCGAGCACGACACCGGCAACGCCATTCTCAACATCCACTCCGGCGCCGGCGGCACCGAATCGCAGGACTGGGCAGAGATGCTGCTGCGCCAGTACCTTCGCTATTGCGAGCGGCGCGGTTTCAAGACCGAGATGGTCGAGTATTCACCCGGCGAGGGCGCCGGCATCAAGAGCGCGACCTTTACCGTCGAGGGCCCGTACGCCTACGGCTATCTGAAGTGCGAGGCGGGCGTGCACCGGCTGGTGCGCATTTCGCCGTTCGATTCGGCGGCTCGGCGCCATACCTCGTTTGCATCGGTGTTCATCTTTCCCGAGATCGAAGATGACGTCGAGATCGAGATCGACGAGACCGACCTGCGCATCGACACCTACCGCTCGAGCGGCGCCGGCGGTCAGCACGTCAACAAGACCGACTCTGCCGTGCGCCTGACCCACTTGCCGACCGGCATCGTCGTCGCCTGCCAGAACGAGCGCTCGCAGCACAAGAACAAGGCGACGGCGATGAAGATCCTGCGCTCCCGACTCTACGAGCTCGAGATGCAGAAGAAGCAGGAGCAGCTCGACAAGCTGCAGGAGACCAAGAAAGACATCGCCTGGGGCAGCCAGATTCGTTCGTACGTCCTGCACCCGTATCGAATGGTGAAGGACCACCGCACCGGCGTCGAAGTCGGCAACACCGACGCGGTGCTCGACGGCGACCTCGATCGCTTCATCGAGGGCTACCTGCAGCAGACGGCTTAAAAAGCCTCACCACAGAGGCACAGAGACACAGAGAAGTCCGGCTCTAATTGAAGTTGGGGAGCTCGTCGGAGCACTGATTCTTTACTCTGATTTCGCTTCCGTGGTGATGGGTCTTTCGTCTGATTCACATTGGGTTGGTTTCGGGCACGGTTGAGCCGCCACGGTTCATGCGATCTCGAGAGCTTGGCCGGTGATCGACGCGCCGGCCAGATAGACGGCCGCGGCGGCTACCTCATCCACGTCGGCGTCGTCGCGCGGGCAGAGGGCGTTGACGCGGATTCGTGCCGGCTCGAGCTCGATCGCGAGCGAGCGCACCATGCCCAGCACACCGGCGTGCGCGGCGGCAGTGGCACTCATGCCGCCGTCGGGGCGCACGGCTCGGCTGTCGGTGACTTGCACGATCGCGCCCCCGCCCTGCGCCTGCATGATCGGCACGACGGCGCGGGCGCACAGGTACGCGCCCGTGAGATTTGTCGCCAACAGGTCGCGCCACTGCGGCGGCGCCGTCGCCATGAACGCCTCGCGACCGCGCGGCGAAGCCGCATTGACCAGGATATCGATGCGGCCGAACACTGCTCGCGTGCGATCGATCAGCACCGTCACCGCGGACTCGTCGGCGACGTCGGTGGCGACGGCAATCGCGTGCCTGCCCTCGCCCTGTACGATCTTAGCGACAGCGACCAACTGATCCGCCGAACGCGCCGCGACCGCGAGCTCGCAGCCGGCGCGACCGAGCGCCAGCGCAATGGCACGACCGAAACCGCGTCCGGCACCGGTGACGAGGGCAACTCGACCGCTGAGATCCATTCTGTTCGCGTTGTAACGCGCGCAGGAGCGCTGTGCCAAGCAATCGGAGATCGGCGTAGTCGAGGCACGAGGAGGCGGCTGCGCCGCGCGATCGCTACGCGACCTCCCCTAGCCCCTCCTTGGCAAGAGACTGTCGATTTTCTCCCGTACACGTACTCGTACGCGTACCCGTACACGA
>CADEER010000187.1 GCA_902826395.1 uncultured bacterium | reverse complement strand
GTACGAGTACGTGTACGGTCACGAATCTTCGTTTTCTGACAGTCTCGAGTGGGGAGTGGGGAGTAGGACGTCGGAGCGCATACCGCACTCCCCACTCCCCATTCCCTACTCGCTACTCCCCACTCTCTATCGGCAGCAGCGCTTCGCCGCGCGGGATGCTCTCGAGAAGCTTCTCGACTCCGAGGCCGGCGAGCTCGCGCGAGCTGAGCCAGTGCGGACCGGCGCGCCAGAACATCCAGGCGTCGAAGAAGTTGGTGCTCAGCGCTTGCTGGGTCTCGTCGAACTCCCCCCGCCACACGACCCCCTTGGTGGCGACCAGGTAGAGCGCCAGCTCAAACGAAACACTGGCTGGCTCGGATGCGGCGAAACGCGTTCCGACGCGATCCTGAAAGCGGTACACGGTGCCGAACAGAACCGCGTCGGCGCCGAACTCTTCGGCGACGTCGGGCGCCACCGATTCCGGATCGCGATAGTCGCGACCTTCGAGGTAGGCGTCGACCGACAGGTCCGGAACGAAGCGATAGCGGGTCTGCTCGGTGAGGCGTCCGTAGACCTGCGCCGTCACCGCGCGGCCGGCTCCCTCGTCGAGGACCCGCCGCCCGTCGATCTTCGCCTCGGCCCGCCCGGGCACCTCGCGGATCGGCATCACCGCCACCAGGTCGACGATCTGCGGCTTGTCGTCGCCGCCCGGCACCAGCCAGCCGGGAGTTTTCACGTACTGGCCGCAACCCGTGATGATCGCGCCCGCGACGAGGATCGCGATCGCGCGGAGCGCGGCACGCTGAAACGACGGCCGGGCGGCGATGGGCGCGCCGTGGCTACCCATCGATCTTCAGTCCCAGCTCGCGAAGCTGGCGCGGGTCGACTTCACTCGGCGCTTCGGTCATCAGGCAGGCAGCCCGCTGCGTCTTCGGAAATGCGATGACGTCGCGCAGCGAGGCGCTGCCGGAGAGCAGCATTGCCAGGCGATCGAGCCCGAGCGCGATGCCGCCGTGCGGCGGCGCGCCGTACGACAGCGCATCGAGAAGAAAGCCGAACTTGGCTCGCGCTTCTTCCTCGCCGATGCCGAGCTGGCGGAAGACCCGCTCCTGGATGTCGCGGCGGTGGATACGAATGCTGCCGCCGCCGATCTCGGTACCGTTCCACACCACGTCGTAGGCGCGCGAGCGCACCTTCAATGGCGCACTCTCCAGCAGCTCGAGATCCTCGTCGCGCGGCGCCGTGAACGGATGGTGGATGGCGACGGCGCGCTTCTCCTCCTCCGAATACTCAAAGAGCGGAAAGTCGGTCACCCACAACAGCGCATTCTCGTCGCGCGGGATCATTCCGAGGCGATCGCCGATCACCAGCCGCAGGTGCGCGAGGGAGTCGTTCACCACCTTCGCCTTGTCGGCGAGGAAGAGGATGACGCTGCCCTGCTCGGCGCCGGTGGCGACTTCGACGGCGCGCCGCTGCTCGTCGCTGAGGAACTTGGCGATCGGCGACTGCCAGCCTTCCGGCGTCAGGCGCGCCCAGGCGACACCCTTGGCGCCGAACTGCGACACCTCGTCGGGCAGCGTGTCGAGATCCTTGCGCGACAGTCGACCGCCTTCGGGAACCGCCAGCGCCTTGATCAGACCGCCCTTCTCGGCCGCTTCGCGGAAGACGCGCAGCTCGGCGGTGCGCAGTGCCTCGGTGACGTCCGCCAACTCGAGACCGAAGCGCGTATCCGGACGATCGATGCCGTAGCGGGCGATCGCCTCGTCGTAGGTGAGACGTGGGAACGGTCGCTGCAGTGCAATGCCGCGCAATGCGAACGCCACCTCGAGCAAACCTTCGATCAACTCGTAGATGGCTTCGGGGGTGACGAACGACGCCTCGATGTCGACCTGCGTGAATTCGGGCTGCCGGTCGGCGCGCAGATCCTCGTCGCGGAAGCAGCGCACGATCTGAAAGTAGCGGTCCATGCCGGCCACCATCAGGATCTGCTTGAACAACTGCGGCGACTGCGGCAGCGCGAAGAAGCTGCCCTGATTGACGCGACTCGGCACCAGGTAGTCGCGCGCTCCCTCGGGCGTGCTGCGGGTGAGAATCGGCGTCTCGATCTCGACGTAGCCGGCGCGGTCGAGATAGTCGCGAATGCTCTTCGCCAGGCGATGGCGAAACAGCAGCTTCTCCTGCGCGGCGGGCCGGCGCAGGTCGAGGTATCGATACTTGAGCCGCGTGCTCTCGGCGACGTTGGTGTCGTCCTCGATGCCGAACGGCGGCGTCTGCGCGTCGTTGAGAACGCGCACCTCCTCGGCCTTGATCTCGACTTCGCCGGTGGCAAGGCTCGGATTGAGCGTCTCCGGCGGCCGCTCGCGCACCGTACCGCGCACCGCCACGACGTACTCACTGCGCAGACCGCCGGCCGTGTCGTGCGCGTCGCGGCTCTCCTCGGGATTGAACACCACCTGCACCAGGCCGCTGCGATCGCGCAGGTCGATGAACACGACGCCGCCGTGGTCGCGACGGCCGTCGACCCAACCCATCACCACGATCTCGCGGCCGATGTCCCCCCGGCGCGGCGCGCCGCACTCGCTGGTGCGACGCCATTCTCCCAAGCCTGCCAGCTTCACACTCTCTCCTCCGCCGCGGCCGTCGTCGCCACCGCCGCCAGCGCGGCCCGCAGCGTCTCGACATCGGTGTCGATCGGCGCGATGCCGCGCCGATCGGTGCGGGCGCGCATGTCGCGCACCGTGATACTGCCGCCCGCCACTTCGTCCTCACCGAGAATGATGACGTACGGGACATCGAGCTTGCCGGCGCGACGCATCTGGCTCTTCAAGCTCCTGGAGCCGGAATCCATCTCGACGCGCGCACCGGCGACACGCAGCCGATGGGTGAGGCCGAACGCCGCCGACTCGGCCGCTTCGCCGAGTGGAGCGACGAAGAACTCCGGGACGGCCGTCGTCGCCGCCGCGCCCTGGGCCTCGAGAACCAGCGCCAGGCGCTCTACGCCGAGCGCGAAGCCGATGCCGGCCACGGCAGGACCGCCGAGCGACTGCACGAGACCGTCGTAGCGACCGCCGCCGCCGACCGCATTCTGCGAGCCGAGACCGCTCGCCACCACTTCGAAAGCGGTGCGGCAGTAGTAGTCGAGCCCGCGCACCATGTACGGCTGCATCGTCAGCGCTACGCCCTCGGCATCGCACAGACGCAAAACGCGATCGAAGTGATTGCGACAAGCGGCGCAGGCGTGATCGATCATCTTCGGCGCCTCGTCGCGCATCCCGACACACTGCGGCTGTTTGCAATCGAGCAGGCGCATCGGGTTTTGCCGCAAACGGCGCTGGCAATCGGCACAGCGCTCGTCGAGGCGCGACTCACCCCACGCGACCAGCGCCTCGCGATACCCCGGGCGGCACTCGGCGCAGCCGAGGGTGTTGACGCCGATCTCCGCCGACTCGATCCCGAAGCCGCGCAGCAAATCGGCGAGCATGACGAGGACTTCTGCATCGACGGCAGGATCGTCGCGGCCGATCACTTCGGCTCCGATCTGGGAGAACTGGCGCAGCCGGCCCTTCTGCGGCCGCTCGCGGCGGAACATCGGCCCGAAGTAGTAGAGCTTGGTCACCGGATCGACGCCCTGCATCGCGTGTTCGACATAGGCGCGCACTGCCGATGCGGTGCCTTCGGGGCGCAGCGTCAGGTCCGAACCGTCGCGATCGGAGAAGGTGTACATCTCCTTCTCGACGATATCGGTCGTCTCGCCCACCGAGCGGCGGAACAGCTCCGAGCGCTCGACGATGGGCAGGCGGATCTCGCCAAAATTGTAGCGCTCGAAGATCTCGCGGGCCGTCGATTCGAGACGCGCCCATCGCGCACTCTCCCCGGGGAGGACGTCGTGAAACCCTTTCACCGAGGGGATTTTCATTCGATGTCTGGCTTGCGCAGGAAAGCCGATCTAGCTATCAAAGCCCGGTGGCTCAAGTCAACGCGGCCGCTACATTCGTGGACGCGGACGCCCCCGTCATCGCCATCCGGCGGACGCCGAGCGGCCGATGGTACATCCGATGACGCTCCTTCGTAGGCTCACCCTCGCCATCATCGCCGCCGCCACCTGCCTGACGACGACCGTGCGGGCGCAGCCCTCGGTCGTGCTCGACCGCTTCAACGGCTTCGAGGGTGGCGGCGCCGGCGACTACGCGAGCGTCGGAGACCCAAGCGGCTCGGCGACACACCGCGACAGCGCCGGCGACTTCGGGCTCGACACCAGCGCCGCGACCAACCAGGTGGAGTACGCCGAGGCGGAGCTCAGCGCGCCCGGTGAAGTGTTCAGCGACGAAATCTGGGCCTGCGTCGTCACGGTGCCCGCGGGCGGGCGGCGCATCCGCACCTGGCTGTCGGGAAGCACGCCATCGCTGCAACTGGTGCTCCGCTTCGATCGCCGCATCGAGTTGCGCACCGATCTGATCACCGTCGCCACGACGCCGGTCGGAGCGACGGTGGCGATGTGCCCGACCTTCTCGCGCATCGTCGTCGAGTATCGAGCCGACGGCGAGAGCGAAGGCGCGGCCAGCGTCGATGTCGACGGTGTCACGGCTGCCGGTTCGCACACCTCCGCGGCGGCGATCGACGCGACCCGCATCGGCCCGGACCTCGCCGCGCCCGGAGCCGTGTCATTGATCTGGGACGATCACGCCCTGGTACTCGGCGACGAGTTGCCGGGCGAGATTCGGATCGCCGCCGTACCCGTCACGACGGCGAGCAACGGCAGCGACCCTCTCCACTTCCGCGAATGGTCGGTACCGCCGCAGTGCGCATCGGTCGAAGACTGCGTGTCGGAGCGACCCTTCGACGAAGACACGATCATCGATGCCGCCGCCGCCGGGTTGCGCGAGTCGTTCTGTTTCGACGCCGCGCAAGCGCACGGAGTGTTCGGCGAGATTCTCGCCGTCAAGAGCCTGCTGGTCGGCCGATCGAGTCCGGCCGGAGCGGACGTCGACCTGGCGCTGCGAGTCAACGCCGCCGCCTGTGGCGGCTCGTCGGGCGCGACGACCGGCGGGGTCGCGGCGATCCTCGCGTCGTCGTTCGCCGGATTCCAGCGCACCGACCGCGCCAATCCGGCAATCGGCAACTCGTGGACGACGGCCAGTCTGAACTCGACGGAGCTGCGCCTGCGACTCGACGAGGCGATTCCCACCGATGTCACCCAGGTGGTGCGCGAGGTCGCCTTCGACGTCGAAGGCTTTGCACCGCCGACGCCGACGACGACGCCCACCTTCACGCGCACCGCGACTCCGACGCGGACACCGACCAACACGCCGACGCTCACTCCCAGCCTCACCCCGACCGAGACGCCGACGGCGACCGCGAGCGAGACGCCGACGCCGACGGCTACCGATACCGCGACCCGCAGCCACACGCCGACCATCACCGCAACGCCGACGCGCACGATGACGCCGACGGTGACCGAGACGCCGACGTTGACGGAGACGCCGACCCCCACCGAGAGCCCGACGGTCACGCCGACGCCGAGCCTGACGCGCACTCCGACCAGCACACCGACCTTCACGTTGACGCGCACGCCGACACCGACGCCGTTCAATTTGCTGATCGAGCAGCTCAACGGCTTCGAAGGCGGCTGGACCGCCGACTACTCCTTCTCGCCGCCCGAGACGACGCCGGTGGTGCAAGGCAACGCACCGTCCGGCGACTTCGTCTTCGAATCGGGCGACTCCGGAGCATCCAGCTACCTGGAGACTCGCTTGCGCGCCGCGAGCGCGTCTTTCACCGACGGCATCCGCGCCTGCGTCGAAAGCGGCATCGAGCAGACACGCCGCATCCGCGTCTGGTACGGCAGCAACCCGAGCATTCCGGCGGTCTCCCTGCTGCTGCGGCCGGACATGCGCTTGACGCTCATCGCTGACGACAACAACGTGATCAGCGTCAGCTCGTCGCAGATGTCGACTTGCCCGACCTACAGCCGGTTGGCGGTCCAGCGCGGCAACGGCGTGCTCTCCCTGCGTATCAACGATGTCACCGAGATCATCGGTGAGGTATCCGAGAGCCGGTTGGTCGAGACGACGCGGATCGGCGCCGATCTGGCGACGCCGCATCCGGTGATCCGTTGGGACGACCACACCTTTTCGCCCAGCACTCGCTGGCCCGGCGATCTGTCGATCGTCGCTCTGTTGCCCGTCGCCAGCGGATTCCACCAGGCGTGGCAGCCACAGGGGTGCGCCGACCCGACCGCCTGCGTCGCGGCGCGCCCGCCCTCGGCCGGTGCCGTGACGTCGAGCACACCGAACAGCTCGGTGTCGTTCTGCCTCGAATCTCCTCTCACCGCGATCGACCGGCCGGTGTTGGCCGTCAAGACCTCGATCGCCGCGCGCGAATCGCCCGGCGTCGTGCAGACCGCCGAGATCTTCTACCGCAGCGGCAGCTGCGCGCAGCCCGGTGGCGTCGATCTCGTTCCGGCAACCGACGCAGACTTCACCACCGTCGAGCGCGGCTACGCGCGCATCGACGAGTTCAGTCCGATGACGTTCGAGCAGTGGACGGCTCTCGACCTCGCCGATGTGGAGATCGCGGTGCGACACCCGGCGGCGTCGAACAGCGCCTTCGTCACCCAGGCGTTGATGGAAGTGGTCCTCGACCTCGATGCGCCGCCGACGCCGACACCCACCAACACGACGACCTCGACCGCCACTCCGACACAAACGCGCACGCCGACGCCGACCGCGTCGCCGACCGACACCGCCACCAATACCGCGACCCCGACGCGCACTCCGACCGAGCCGGCGACGGCGACGCACACCGCGACGCGAACCGAAACGCCGACCTCGACCTCGACCCGCACGCCGACGCCGACGGCGTCGCCGAGCCCGACATCGACGCAAACGCCGACCCACACCCGCACCCCCAGCACGACGCCGACCGCCTCGGCCACAGCGACCGACACGCCGGTCGGCGCCCCGACAGCCACCCCAACTACGCCCGCCCCGCCGACCTTCACCTTCACTGCGACGTCCACGGCGACCGCAACCGACACCGCGCCACCGGCATCGCCGACCGCGGCGGCGACCGATACGAGCACCCCGGTCGTGTCGCCCGCCACGGCCACACCGACGCCGAGCCCGACGATATCTCCGACGCCGCCGCCGACCATTCCGCCGCGCCTCGGCGAGTTCGTGTTCGCATCAGGCGAAAACGAATGGGAGTGCGCCAACGACGCCGCGATCGAATACGGCTTCAGCAGCCGCGTCGTTTCGCTCGAGAGCATGGCGCTCGGCAATGTCGACCCGGTGGAAATCCTCGCCGACTTCTCGGTGGTGTACGTCGCGCCCGGATTGAGCGAGGGCGACTACGGGTTCTTGCGCGAGATCACGCGGCCGAATGGGTTCCTCGAGCGGTTTGCCTTCTTCGGCGGGGTCGCCGTCATCCATCTCAGCGGCGACGGAGTGTTCGAGGATGCGCTCGCGCCCTTCCCCGGTGTCGGCGCCGGGATCGGCTATCGCGGCACCGCGTCCCACAACCGCGAGCGCATCGCGCTCAGCTCACATCCCTTCGTCACCGGCATCGGCTACGGTGGCAAGCCACTCGCCGCGGCCGATTTCGATCAATGGGGCAACACCGACGACGGCTTCATCAACGGCCTCGAAAATCTGCCCGAGCCGGCGTCGATCGTGCTGCGCAACGACATCGGAGCGTCGTGGGCCGAGTATGAGTACGGGGCGGGACGCGTGATCGTCACCACCGTCAACTTCTGCATGCCCGGCTCGCCGGCGTCGATGGCACAGCCGCTGGAGAATCTCATTCGCTACGCGCCGTTCTTCAACGGTTTGGCACAGACACCGGGCCTTACGGTCACCCCGACCGCCACGCCGACTCCGACCGAGACCGGGCTCCCGACGACGCCGCCGACCATTACACCGACCCCGCCGCCATCGGCCACGCCGACCGTCACGGCGACCAACACCGCCTCCGCGACGCCGACGACTCCCGAAACCCCGGGCACTACCTGCGCTGCCGATTGCGACGGCAACCGCATCACGTCGATTGCCGAGCTGATCCGCGCGGTGAACATCGCCCTCGACACCCAGCCCGTCTCGGCCTGCCTGGCGGCCGATCGGAACGGCAACGGCACCGTCGCCATCAACGAGTTGATCCAGGGCGTGAACGCCGCCCTCGACGGCTGCGACTGATCGGGGAGTGGCGGCGCTGACAATCGAAAGACAGGATCGAGACCAAGAGTCGGAAATCGACCGCAGAGGTGAACCGTGAACCGTGAACCGTTGGCAACAGACGCGGTTCACGGCTAACGGTTCACCGTTCACGGTTCACGTTCCCGCCCCCGATTCTCGATTCTCGATTCCCCACTCTCGACGTCAGTACTGCGACGCGCCGCCCATCCCGGTCTCGAAAATCTTCTGCGGAGCGCGCGGCGGACCGACGATCTCGACGTACTCGAGCAGGTCGCGCTCGAGGTCGCGGATCTTGGTGACGATGTCGTCGCGCAACTGGCGAACCTCCGCCTTCGGCTCGATCAGAGAATACTGCTCGATGGCGATGACGCGGTACTGGTCGTTCTTCTTCTCGCCGAAGTCGGCGGCCTCGAAGGTGATGATACTCTCGCCGGTAGGCTTGTTTTGAATGGTCAGCGATGAGATCAGGCGGACGCGCTCTTCCGGCTCCGGCGACGGCTCGGGGGTCGCCACGACCGGTCCGAGTCGCTCCATCACGGCGCTGCCCAGCTCGCCGGCAGACGACGCGCCAACCACATACAGGATGGGGAGGGCCGACAACGCGACCGCGCTGAGCAGAGCTTTGAACCGTGTCGAGTTACGCATCGAGACCTCCGTTGGGCGAGGCGGTGACAGACGAACCGACGCCTCCTCCGCCGTGGACAGCTACCGTGTAGAGGCTGAGACGTCCAGAGCGGCCCGGCCATTCACGGTCCGGGCAAGGCGCGCTA
>CADEER010000186.1 GCA_902826395.1 uncultured bacterium | reverse complement strand
CCGCTGCCCGTCATGGTGGTCGATCTCGACGTGCTCGACACCAATGTGCGGCGGCTCGCCGAGGTGGCGAAGCAGCACGGCAAGAACCTGCGCGTCGCCTCGAAGTCGGTGCGGGTGCCAGATCTCTTGAAGCGCATCCTCACCGTCGGCGGCGAGCATTTCCGCGGATTGATGTGTTTCTCAGTCCCGGAGGCAGAGCTGCTGGCGCGCGAGGGCTTTGACGATCTGCTGGTCGCCTACCCGACGGTGCAGCGGTCGGATCTCGAAGTGGCGCGCGCCGTCGTCGCGAGCGGCAAGACGATCGCGTTGATGATCGACTCGCCGGCGCACGTCGCCATGCTCGCCGACTACTGGCGCGAACGCGGCAGCGGCCAGCCGCTGCGCGTCTGCATCGACCAGGACATGTCGTGGCGGCCGGGCAAGCTGCACATCGGCGCCCAGCGCTCGCCGGTGCGCACGACCGACGACTTCCGAGTATTGCTCGACGCCGTGCTGGCGCGGCCCGAGCTGCGCCTCGCCGGCGTCATGGGCTACGAAGCGCAGATCGCCGGCGTCGGCGACCAGAATCCGTTCGCGCCACTGCTCAACCCGGCCAAGAAGCTGATCAAGACGCAATCGATCAAGGATGTCGCGGCCAAACGTAGAGCGGTTTCGGAGCTGCTGCTGCGGCGCGGTGTGTCGATCGATTTCTTCAACGGCGGCGGCACCGGCTCGATCCGCACCACCAGCGAAGAGGATTGGATCACCGAGGTGACGGCCGGCTCGGGTTTTCTCCAGTCGCACCTCTTCGACTACTACGCGAGCAACCGCAACCAGCCCGCGATGTGCTTCGCCTTGCAGGCGACGCGCATCCCGCAGCCCGATCGCATCACCTGTCAGAGCGGCGGCTTCATCGCCAGCGGCGCCAGCGACGCCGACAAGGCGCCGGTGCCGTTCCTCCCCGCGGGCCTCAAGGCCGACAAGATGGAGGGCTTCGGCGAGGTGCAGACGCCGCTGCTTCTCCCGGAGGAATGGCGCGGCAAGCTGTCCCCCGGTGATCCGATCTTCTTCCGCCCCGCCAAGGCCGGCGAGATCGCCGAGCGCTTCAACGACTACCTGCTCATCGAGGGCGGCGTGATCGTCGGACGCGCCAAGACCTACCGCGGCATGGGCCACTGCTTCTACTGACTCCCATCCGTCGAAATCGAAATCCAAATCGAAGTCGGTCCATCCGACGCCACGGCAGTGGCCGCACTCCGCGCCACTTTTCAGTGCGCCTGCGGTTGCGCAGCAGTTCCGCATCAACCCGGTCAGTTGTTGCCTATTGTCGTCTAATCTCCAGAGGTTATCTCGACCCGCCGGACGCGCACTGATAGCTCCGCTCGCTGATCTCGACGCCGCTGTGCGGCTGCGAAACGTGAGTGAACATTCGGAGAAGCAATGCGTGTACTCGAACATCGAATGACCCCGGCGGCGGTCGCGGCTGTGCTCGCCGGCGCCCTGTTTCTAATGACCGGCTCGCAACGAGCCAAGGCCCAGAGCTGCGTCGGCGACTGCAACGATAACGGCCAGGTGACGATCAGCGAGCTGATCCGCGGCGTCGGTATCGCGCTCGGGCAGCAAGAGCTGTCTAGCTGCCTCGCATTCGATCCGAACGGCAACCAGATGGTTTCGATCAACGAGTTGATCGGCGGCGTCAATTCGGCGCTGCGCGGCTGCGGCGCTCGTCTCACGTTCAGCGGGATCTGCCGGCGCCCGGGCGCGGGCAGCCTCATCCCCTGCGCCACCGGCACCGCCGTGCGACTGTCACGGTGCACCGACCGCTCTCGCTGTTTGTTCGAATCGACGGCGCGCACGCTCCTGCAGTCCGCCGTCGTCGGCGCCGACGGACGATACTCGCTCAACGTGAACGGCATCGGCCTCGGCAACGCGCTGCTGCTGCTCGAGGCCGACGTCGAAGGCGCGGTCGTCTACCGCACTCTGTTCTTCGGGCCGACCGGTGGCGGCACTCCCGACGACGCCGACCTCGATCCGCGCACCGAAGCGGTCGTCCGCCTGCTCGGCGAGAACGGGTTGGATCGGTTCACCGATCAGAGCCTGCGCGACATCATCTTGGCGATTCTCGAGGCGCTGACGGGAATCGATTTCAGCGGCCTCTCCGCGGCGGTCGCGGCGGACTCGGCGGCCAACACGGCGCGCCAGGACCAAGACGTGCAAAACGCGATCGACAGCCGGCGTTTCACGCCGACGCCGACCCACACGCCGACGGTGACGCCGACCGTCACCTCGACTCACACCTCGACCTCGACACGCACGCAGACTTCGACACCGAGCAACACCGCAACGCCGAGTCAGACACGGACGGTCACGCACACCTCGACGGTCACTCCGACGATGACACCGACTTCCACGCCGTCGTCGACGCCGTCGATCACCTCGACACCGACGCAGACACAAACGCCGACGGCGACGCTGCCGCCGCTCAATCTCGCGATCGAAGTGAACCCCGACCCCGTGCGACCGGGCGAGGCGATCGAAGTTCGCTTTGTCCTGTCGAACACCGGCGGCTCGACGTTGAGCCCGGTGGACATCTCCACGGTGCTGCCGCAGAACATCGAGACCTTCCAGGACACGCTGGCGAGCGGCCCGACGCCGCGCTGCGGCATCAACCAGTCCAATCCCTGCCAGGCGGGTGGAACCTTGACCTGGTTCCACACCGGCTCGCTGTCGCCCGGCGAATCGATCACCCTCAGCTACGCGGCCGTCGTGGTCGCTGGCACTGCCGCCGGCACCGAGCTGGCGATGAGCGGAACCGCCACTGCCAACGGTTTGATGCAGACCGCCGCATACACGGCGGTCGTGCAGTCGGGGACCGCCAATCCGTTCGATCTCGCGCTCACCCGCCGCAGTGAACCGGCGCAGGCCGGCGAGCTGCTGACGTACGACGTGGCATTCGGCTTCCGTGCCGTCGTCGGAACGGCGGCACCGATCGTGCGGATCGAGCCCCCAGACGGAACTTCCTTCGTCTCCGCCTCCGACGGTGGAGCGCCGGAAGATGACGGCTCGATCGAATGGGAAATCGATTCGCTCATGCCGGGCGAGGGCGGACACCGCCGGCTCACCGTGATGGTCGACGGCGCACAGCCCACCGGCGGGTTACTGGCGGCGCGCGCCACCATCCGGCGCGGCGATGGCAGCGGCGAAAAGCGCGCCCACTCCGTCGACTGGGTGAGCCCCGACAAGCCGTTGCGCGTCGCGATCGAGGCGCAAGCCGATGCGGGGCGCCAAAACGAGAGCATCGAGGTCGGAATCACGGTCACCAACTCAGCCGCCACCGCGGCCAACGTGATCCTCGACTTCATCGTGCCCGATCTCGTCGACACCATCGTCGACAATACCGTCACCGGCGGCGGTGTCTGCGGCCAGTTTACCCTCGGCAATCCGTGCGAGCGTCGGACACGAATCCGCTGGCCTCTCACCATCCCGCCGCGCGACGGCATCACCGTGCGTGTCGACCCGATCATCAGCGCCGGAGTCATCAACGGCTCGCTCGTCGGCCTACAGGCGCGCCTGGTCAACACCAGCGGTACGCAGGGCACCCCGACGGACATCGCGGAAGCGACGGTGCGCGTCGATTCGATGTCGCCCTGGGATCTCTCGCTCGACGGCGACCGCGATCCGGTCGTCGCTTCGCAAGAGCTCACCTACCGCCTCGTCGCCCGCCATCGGCCGAGCGATCCACTGCCGATCGACGGCATCCTCGAGTTGGTCCTGCCGGCGGAGGTGAGCTTCGTCTCCGCTACCAGTGACGGCGAGCTCGACGGCGACGTGGTGGCGTGGAACCTGGGAACGCTCGAGCCCGGACAGGTCGTCGAACGCGAAGTGACGGTGCTCGTCGATGAGGCCGATCCGGGGCTGATGTTCGCCGAGGCCAGAGTTTACGACGTCGGCGACCCGATCGAAGCCAAGCTCGCCACGGAGGGCACGCGTATCGCCGTGGGCTCGCCGTTGCACCTGTCGATGATCGTTCACCCGGACCCGGTGCGTCCGGGCGAAGTCCTCGAGACCGAGCTGACCGTCACCAACACCAGTACATCGTTCATCGCGGCGCGCATCGAGGCGCGAGTTCCCGACGGCACGGATTCGTTCGCCACCGCGTTGTCGGAGAGAGCGGCTTGCTCGGCCGTCACACTGCAATGCGCACCGCGATCGGTGGTGCGCTGGAGCACCGGCATCATCCCGGCCGGCTCGTCGGTCTCGGTGCGCATGCCGCCGAAGGTCGGCGCGAGTGTCGAGCAAGGGAAGCCACTGCGCCTGCACGCCATCGCCTACGTCGACTTCGCTGGCGCCACCGCCGGCCGCAACGCATCGATCTCGCGCACCGTCGTCGTCGACGGCGGCACACCATTCGACCTTGCGCTCACCGACGGCAACGACCCGGTACCAGCGGCGCAGATGTTCGATTACACGATCGACTTCGGCCGCGTCGCGGCGAGCGAGGCGAGCGACGCCAAGCTGCGCCTCGAGCTGCCGACGGGCGTCTTCCTGATCAGCGCCAGCGATGGCGGTGAGGGTGTCGGCGACGACCTCGTCGAGTGGGATCTCGGCACGATCGCCGCCGGCGCCGGCGGGCGCCGGCAGGCGACGGTGATCGTCGACGAGCTGCCGGCGGGCACGCCGCTGCGAGCGCGCGCCGCGATCGTCGACGAGAGCGAACCGACCATCGAGAAGCGCGCCTACGCGGCGACCAACGTCAACGCCGAGGCGCTCATCGTCGAGTCGTCGACCTCGGCGGCGACAGTGGCGCCGGGCGCGATGTTTACCGTCTCGTTCTCGATCACCAACACCGGGCCCACCGCCGTCAACAACACCCTCTTCGAAGGGATCGTGCCGCCCGAGGTGATGGCTTTCAACGACAACACGACCACCGGCGGCGGCCGTTGCGGCGCTTTCACGTTCAATGCCTGCAACCCGCTCGCCCGCGTCCTCTTCCCGATCCCGACCATCGGCGCCGGGCAGACGGTGACGCTGACGATGCCGCCGGTCGTCCGCGCCGACATCGAGCCCGGCACCGTGGTGCGCACGGTCGGTTGGTTCCGCGAGTCGGTCAACACCGGCTCGGTGCTCACCGTCGCATCGGTTCGCGTCGAAGAATGATCGTCACGCCGGCAGGAGCCCAGGCTCCTGCCGGCGGCAGCGACAGGCTCATGCCGTCCCTGGCTCGGAGTCCGGGCGGTGTTCCGGACTTGCGAACCGCGGCGTTCCGCTACGCCACAAGCCTTGAAACCGTCGCGCGGGCTGCCATAATCCGCGCCGAACTTCCGATGTAGACGCGGCAGGGGGAAAAGTGCGGTCACCCAAAGCGCTACTGATGGGACTGCCGGGCGCGGCCGCTTCACCGCGATCCCGCAAGTTGTCGTCGACGCAACCCCCGATGCGGATCGCGATCGCCTGTTGGCGTCGCTCCGGACCGAGCGAGGAGAAGGAATGATCACGCGTGGTCTTCGTCAGTGGCGCCAACTGGCGATCGCGGCCGTGGCCGGTTGCGCCGTCGCTCTAGCGACGGCGCCGATCGGCGCCGCGCCGGCCGGCTTTCAGTTGAACGACTCCCACTTCCATCTCACCAACTACGTCCAGGAAGGCACCGACATCCACGCGTTCCTGGAGATGATGGGGACGCGTGTCGGACGGGTGGCGCTGTTCGGCATCCCTCTGCAGCAGCATTGGTCGTACCGCGTGTCCGGCGACGCGGCGCCGACCTACTACCTCGATTCCGACACCGACCTCTACTACTACTCGTTCACCGACGCGTACATCGCGCAGCAGTACCTCTCTCTCTCCGAGGAGGACCGCAAGCGCTTCGATCCGATGATCACCGGCTTCAATCCGGCCGACATGTACGCCGCCGATCACATCCGGCGTGTCCTAGAGACCTTCCCGGGGGTTTTCTCCGGTATCGGTGAGTTCACGATCCACAAAGAGTTCGTCTCCTCGAAGGTTTCAGGCGAGGTCGCCAGCCTCAGCGATCCGGCGCTCGACCGCATTCTCGATTTCGCCGGCGAGGCCGGGTTGGTGGTGCTGATCCACAACGACATCCACATGCCGTTCGCCAAGCCGGAGAAGGCGCGCGTCTACTTCGACCAGGTCAAGCAATTGTTCGCCCGACACCCGAATACGACGATCATCTGGGCGCACACCGGACTCGGCCGCGTCATCCAGCCGATCACCGGGCACGTGAAGCTGCTCGAGGAGATTCTCGACGACCCGAAGTTCTCGCACGTCCATTTCGACATCTCCTGGACCGAGGTGGCGAAGTACATCGTCGCCACGCCGGAGACCGTGGCGGTAACGGCGGAGCTCATCGAGCGCCATCCCGATCGATTCCTGTTCGGCACGGATGAGGTCGCCCCACCGGACCAGCAGTCCTACCTGAAGATCTACGATCAGTACGCTCCGCTCTGGGCGGCACTGTCGCCCGAGGCGAGCGCCAAGCTGCGAATGGGAAATCACGAGCGGATCTTCGACGCGGCAAACCGCAAGGTGCGCGCGTGGGAAGCCGCCAACGTCCGCCGTGCAGGCAGCGGCGCAAAGGAGGCGCAACGATGAACGTTCGAACGATTGGCGCGATGGTCGGCTTCGCCTTGATGACGGCGGCGGCGTCCTTTGCCCAGATCCCCGACGAGGCCGCAATCAACAAGGCGCTGGCCGCCGCCCACGCAAAATACAAAGGCTTGCAGGAGGGCAAGAACGCCGACTACATCCCGGCGCTGGCCAAGGTCGATTCGAACGTCTTCGGCCTCGCCCTGGTCACGGTCGACGGCAAGGTCCACACGCTCGGCGACATCAAGACCGAGGTCTCGATCCAGTCGATCTCCAAGGTCTTCACCATGGCCAAGGTGATGGAAGAGTCCGGCACCGACGCGATCCGCGACAACATGGGCGTCGACGCCACCGGGCAGGTGTTCAACTCGATCGTCGCCGTCGAGCAGTACAAGGGCGCCGAGATGAATCCACTCGTCAATCCGGGCGCCATCGCCTCGACCAGCATGGTCAAGGGCGCCAACTACGACGAGATCTGGAACAAGATCATCGGCTACTACAACGACTTCGCCGGGCGCGACCTCACCGTCCTGCAAGACGTCTACGAGTCGGAGGCGGCCACCAACCAGCGCAACCAGGCGATCGCGCACCTTATGTACGCCTACGGCCACATCAAGGAAGAGCCGGTGCGCGCCACTGACATCTACACCAAGCAGTGCTCGGTCGGCGTCAACGCCAAGGATCTGGCGGTGATGGCGGCGACGCTCGCCAACGGCGGCAAAAACCCGGTGACCGGTAAGCAGGTGTTGAAGAGCGAGTACGTTCCCGAGGTGCTGGCGGTGATGGCGACCGCCGGTCTCTACGACGACTCCGGCAAGTGGCTGTACAGGACCGGACTGCCCGCCAAGAGCGGCGTCGGTGGCGGCATCATCGCCGTGTCGCCGGGCAAGTTCGGTATCGCCGTCGTGTCACCGCCGCTCGACGCGGCTGGCAACAGCGTGCGGGCGCAGAACGCGATCGCCGACGTGTCGAATGCCCTGGGCGGCAATCCGTACGCGGTGACACCTAAATAACAACGGTTTCAACGGGGCAGTCAGACGGGAAGAGAGGTGCAGTCATGAAGACCAAGCTGGGCTGGTTGGTGGCGGGGACGGTGGCGGCGCTGTGCTGGGCCATGGTTGCGAGCGCGCAGCAGGCGTCGTCGGAGGAAGTCGAAGAGCTCAAGCGAGCTCTCGAGCAACAGGAGAAGGCGGTTCGCGAGTTGCGCGAGCGGCTGAACGCGATCGAAGGCAAACCGGCCGCCGCGCCGGTATCGCCGGCCGCCACGGCGCCGCCACCGCCGGAACCCGAAGTCGCAGACGACGTGCCGACATCGCCGATCGAAGAGGCCGAGACGGAGATGTACGGCCGCTCCAGCGACGTGAAGTACCGCCGCAACTTCGAAGACAGGCAGGAGGCGGCGGCTCGCCCGGGCGACTACGTGCTCGATCCCAGCTACAGGGGCTTCATCCCGGTGCCGCGCACCGCCTTCATGATCAAGTTCAATCCCAAGCCGCGCCTCGACCTGACCTACGACGACGGCGACAACGGCAGCGAGATGCGCTTCGTGCCCGGTTTGATTCCCACCGACGACCAGGGGAGCGGCGCGCGCTTCAACGCCAACGGCAACGGCAGCCAACTGCGCGTCGACGTGCAGGCGCCGTCGATCCCCGGCAACCTCCGCTTCTACTACCAGAACGACTTCTTCGGCTCCGACGACAGCAACTTCCGCTACCGCCTGCAGCACCTCTACGGGCAGTTCTACGGCGTCGTCGGCGGCTTCACCTACGGCGTCTTCGAAGATCCCGATGCCTGGCCGGACACCGTCGACTACGAAGGGCCAAACTCCGTCATCTTCGCTCGACGACCGGTCCTGCAGTACAAGGCCCTGCTGAGTGAAGAGTGGCAGGTTACCGCCGCGATCGAGGACCCGGACATGTTCATCGACACCAGCGGCAATGAGGGTTCCAGCCGCAAGACCGTCATGCCGGACCTCGGCTTCAACGTGCGCTGGTTGCCCGGCGACCTCGGCCACGTGCAGTTCAGCACCATCTTCCGCACCCTCGGCATCGACGGCGGCGAGTCGTTCGGCAGTGACGAAGTCTTCGGCTGGGGCACCAACATCGCCGGCTCGCTCAACATCACCGACGCCGACACGGCGCAGTTCTGGTTCGTCTACGGCGAAGGCATCGGCGGCATGGGCAACGACGCGAGCTTCTTCAACAGCGACGCCGCTCTCGACGCCGACGGCGACCTGGTCGCCCTCGACTACTTCAGCGGCCTGCTCGCCTTCACCCATCGCTGGTCACCGCGCTGGCGCTCGACCGGCACGTACGGCTACGTCAACTTGCAGAACGCCGCCCTGCAACCCGACGACGCCTACGATCAGACCCACTACGCGAGCGTCAATCTCGTCTACCAGCTCTTCAAGAGAATGAGCGTCGGCGTCGAAGGACTCTACGGCTACAA
>CADEER010000185.1 GCA_902826395.1 uncultured bacterium | reverse complement strand
CTGCTCGGCACCCTCGGGCAGAAGACGCGTGAAGAACCGGTGCGCCGCATCGAGGCGCTCAACCTCGCCGAGAAAGTGCGTCAGTCCGAAGCGCGCGTGCGCGCGACTCTGGCGCGCGGCGTGCGCCTGATCGACGAGCTGGAGGCGTTCCGCAAACGCACCGCCACCAACGTCGCCGACAGTCGTTACAACGACATGGCCTTCCGCATCTTCCGCAACGACGCGCTGCAGAAGTACCGCGCTCAGCTCGATCTCGCGGCGCGCTACGTCTATCTGGCGGCGGCCGCTTACGATTACGACACCAACCTCGGCGGCGGCGACGCGCGCGCCGGGCGCCGCTTCCTGACCGACATCGTTCGCCAGCGCAGCCTCGGGCAGTTCGTCGACGGCCAGCCGATCGCCGGCTCGCCCGGGCTCGGCGACGTGCTGGCGCGGATGAACGCCAACTTCGCGGTTTTGAAGGGGCAGCTCGGTTTCAACACGCCGCAGAACGAGACCAACCGATTCTCGCTGCGCCGCGAGCTCTTCCGCATCCTCAAGAACCCCAACGAGATTCTCGACAGCTCGGACGAGACCTGGCGGTCCACCCTCGCCAAGCATCGGGTCGAGAATCTGTGGGAGATCGACGAGTTCAGACGCTTCGCACGACCACCGCGCGCCGAGATCGACGGCCCGCTGCCGGGCATCGTCATTCCGATCCCGACCAACGTGACCTTCGGTCTGAACTTCTTCGGCTGGCCGCTGGCCGGCGGCGACAGCGCCTACGACCCCACCAACTTCGCGACCAAGGTCCGCACCATGGGCGTGTGGTTCGGCAACTACAACATGCAGGGGCTCTCCAACACGCCGCGCGTCTACCTGATCCCGGCGGGCAACGACGTGCTGCGCACGCCGACCGCGGGAGATCTGAGCACCCGCAACTGGACCATCCTCGATCAGCGCATCCCGGTGCCGTTCCAGATCGGCCAGAGCTCCCTCACCGATCCCGCCTGGAGCCCGCAGCTCGATTCGCTCAGCGACCCGCTCGGCGGCATCCGCCAGTACTCGAGCTTCCGCGCCTTCCACGACAGCGGTTCGTTCGACACAAACCAGGTCACCACCGAGAGCCGCGCCATCGGCCGCTCGGTGTGGAACACGCGCTGGCTCCTCATCATCACCGGCGGCACGCTGCTCGCCGACGCCGACGAGGGCCTCGATAACTTCATCTATGGAGAGCCACTGCCCACCGGCAATGTCATCGACCCCGACGGCCTCGCCCGCGACGGCAACGGCATCTCGGACATCCTCCTCTTCTTCCAGACCTATGCGCTGTCGGGGAACTGAGATGACGAACCGGAACGAGACGAGAAACTACGTGGAGCGAGGTGCGGCGATGATTGGGATAGGGAAGCGGCCGGACAACCGCCTGATGCGAACGATCGCGCTCTGTGCCGTGCTGTCCGGGCTCGGCTCGCTCGAGCTGCGAGCCGATCTCAGCCGACCCGACGCGGTCCTCTACGGCAGCGTTTCGCTGAATGGGCAAGCGGTCGAGAGCGGACTGGTCTCGGCGCGCAGCGGCGGCGTCGTCCTCGACAGCTTCGCGCTGGGATCCAGTACGGTGCCGGAGCGCTTCGGCCTCGCGATCGCGATCAGCCAGGCGACACAGGGCCTTGGCGCCGCCGGCGGCCCCAGCCTGAACGACGGCGCTTCGGCAGGCATCTTTCTCGAAGATCGGCTGCTTACGTCGGTCACCGTGCGCAGCGGCGTCATCACCCTGGTCGACATCAACGCCGGCCAGTCGCAGTGCAACGGCGGCAGCAACGACGGCGTCCAATGTTCGAGCGACGGCGATTGCCCGGGCGGGTTCTGCGTCGCTTCGCGCGCCATCTGCAACGGCGGCGGCGACGACGGCAATAGCTGCGAATGCATCGGCGGCTCCTGCTCGCTGGCGGTCGCCTGCTCGCAGTCGGCCGGCATGGGCACCTGCGAAGGCGGCTCCGCCGCCGGCAGTTGCTGCGACATGGCGCTGAACTGCGACGGCGGCACCTGCAGCGGCACGCAGCGCGTTTGCCAGGGCGGCGCCATGAAGGGCCAGCCATGCCTGCGCGCAGAACACTGTCCGGGCTCGCAGTGCGTATCGACCGGCGTGCTCTGCAACGGCGGCAGCAACGCCGGCTACGCCTGCGTCGACAACGCCGATTGCCCGAGCGGCACCTGCGGCGCCCGCATCGCGACACCGACCCACACACCGACGCGCACCCCGACGCCGACGCGGACGATCAATCCGACCAACGGCACCAGCCCGACGCCGACCCCGACGCCAACCGGCGGGCCGTCCGCCTGCGCCGGCGACTGCGACGGCATGGGCAGCGTGTCGATCGCCGAGCTGATCCGCCTGGTCAACATCGCCCTCGGCCGCGCACCGCTCGCCAACTGCGCGGTCGGCGACGTCAACGGCAACGGAACCATCACCATCAACGAGCTGATCACCGCCGTGAACCGAGCCTTGAACGGCTGCTGATCGAACTTCACCACGGAGGCACAGAGACACGGAGTACCGATCTCTGTGTCTCCGTGCGCTCATGGTGGACCTACTCAGCGGGTTTGATCTGACAGAGATGACTTATCCACAGATTGCGCTGATTCCGCAGATGGTTGTCACGCACCGATGTCCTCGCCTTCGGATCCATCGAATCCACCGTTCCTTGACTCCATGGGATTCGAGGTTCCGCAGTGTCCCAATCCCTGCTCGCATCCGCGCAAACTGCGGATTACTTTTCTCAGATCGACGTTGATCTCCGCACGTCGCGGCGGCGGCGCGCAGCGCGGCGAGCAGCAGCGGCGCGATGAGGAGCGGGGTCGATGCTGATCTAGCAGTCCGTCGCGGCCACGGTTCGTGCCGGTTCGGCGGCAGCCGACATCACCTGTAGCCCGTAATCACGGCGCCTTGAACACGGCTTTGTACGTCTCCGTTTCGTTTTGCTTCACGTCCGCGGCGCCGAAAGTTGTGCCATAGCCGTTGCCGTTGTCGCTCCGCACGACCGTCACCTCGACGGGGCCCGTCAGCGTCACCTTGGGTTTGCGACGGCTCTTTCTCGGGGCGCCGATCACTGGAGAGGTGTGGGCTGCGCCGCGTGGGAGACGGAGAATATCGCGGGCGTTCGTTGAAAAGTGGGACACGCGGTGCGAAGGGTCGTTCGGCGTTCTGGCCGCGTTGAGATGCCGCGTCCTAGAGCGACGCGATAAGGTGGACGACTGATGCCAGGCCATCGTTGGATCTCCGCATGAGCGCGACCTCCTTCCGCCACCGAGCGACCGGCAAGTTGGGGACTTTCGCCGGCGTGTTCACTCCCAGCATCCTGACGATCTTGGGCCTGATCCTGTTCCGCCGATTGGGTTATGTCGTTGGAGCGGCGGGAACCTTCCACATGCTCTTCATCATCTTGCTCGCGTACGCGATCGCGATCCTGACGGCTTCCTCCCTATCCGCGATCGCGACCAACCTGCGGGTGAAGTCTGGCGGCGATTACTATCTCATCTCACGGAGCCTTGGAGCTGAGTTCGGCGGCGCCTTGGGGATCGTTCTGTTCCTGGCGCAAGCGACTTCGGTGGCTTTCTATTGCATCGGATTCGCCGAAGGGGTCGCTGCGTTTTTTCCCGCCGCCCCACCGTCTTCGAGCACCCTCTTCGCCGTCATTGCGGTGCTGTTTCTCTTCGTCTTCGCTTGGCTGGGGTCAGACTGGGCGACGCGTTTGCAGTACGTCGTCATGGCGATGCTGGTCGCCGGTCTCGGGTCGTTCTTTATCGGCGGCGCCCTGCAGTTCTCGGCTGCGACGCTGCAGGCGAACTGGAGCTACGGTGCCGGTGGGGAAGGAAATTTCTGGTTGCTGTTCGCCCTGTTCTTCCCGGCGGTAACCGGCTTCACGCAAGGGGTGAGCATGAGCGGCGACCTCGCCGACGCAGGGCGCAGCCTACCTTCGGGTACGTTCGCCGCCGTCGCCGTGTCTCTGGTCGTCTACGTGGCGTCGGCGCTGCTGTTCGCGGGGAGCTTGCCGAACGCCGAGTTGGTCGCCGGCTACGACAGTATGGACCGTATCGCGGCGTTCCCGGGGTTGATCACGGTTGGCATCGTCGCCGCCACACTTTCATCGGCATTGGCATCCTTTCTCGGCGCGCCCCGCATTCTGCAGGCGCTGGCCGCAGATCGGGTCTTCCCGCTGCTGATGCCGCTCGAGCACGGCCACGGCGCGACCAACAACCCACGTCGCGCCGTGTTGCTCACGTTGGTCATTGCCCTGTTCGTCGTCTCCCTCGGGGGCATCGACTTCATCGCGCCGATCGTGTCGATGTTCTTTCTCATCTCCTACGGCCTGTTGAACTACGCCACCGCGCTCGAGGCGCGGGCCAAGAGTCCTTCGTTCAGGCCGAGATTCCGCTGGTTCCACTACCGCGCCAGCCTGTTGGGTGCCGGCGCATGTCTCGCCCTCATGCTCATGATCAGCCCGTGGGCGAGCGCCGTGGCGTTGGCGCTCTTGCTCGTCCTCTACCAGTACGTTCAGCGCCTGGCGCCGTCCCACCGATGGGCGGACAGCCGGCGCGACAATTACTTTCACGCAGTGCGCAAGAATCTGCTGGCGATGACGAAGGAGCCGCTGCACCCGCGCAACTGGCGGCCACATCTGTTGGTCTTCTCAGACCAGCCGCGGCGGCGCGCGGCGTTGATCGAGTTCGCCACCACCATCGAAGGAGGGGCCGGCTTGACGACCGTCGTGCGCCTGCTCGAAGGACGCGGTGATGAGATGATCGCGACTTGCCGCCAGGCGGAGAAAGAGATGCAAGCGGAGATCGATGCCAGCGACCTCAAGGCGTTCGCGCTCGTCGTCGCCGGACCCAGTATCGAGGCCGCCGCGGCGACCTTGGTGCAGTCGTACGGCATCGGCCCGATTCGCGCCAACACGATTCTGCTCAACTGGCTGGATGAGCAGAAGCCCGGCGATCCAGGGACCGATCAACGCATCGAGCAGCGCTTTGCGCGAACCCTACGGGCGGCCGCGCGCCTGGGGCTCAATGCCGTCGTACTCGACGCCAAGGAGCAGCCCTGGGACCGCATGCGACAGGTGCCGCCCGGTGATCGCCGCATCGACGTTTGGTGGAGCGCTGACCGCACCGGTCACCTGATGCTGTTGTTAGCGTATATGATCACGCGCACCGATGACTGGAGCGATGCGAGGATCCGCCTGCTCGTGCGCACCAGCAAAGGTGCCGAAGCGGAAGCGGCCGCGCACACCCAGGAGGTGCTCCGGGACGTGCGCATCGATGCGGAGGTGTTGCCCCTCGTCGCCCGTGACTACGACGAGGTTCTGGCGCGCTCCGACGATGCGTCGCTCGTCTTCCTGCCTCTGCGCCTGCGCCACATGCGGGTGGTCGATCCGTTCGGTGAGCCGATCCACGGCTTGCTCGAATCGCTGCCGGTCGTCGCGCTGGTGGCCGCCGTCGAAGACATCGATCTCGACGCGGAGCCCGAGGATACCAACGGCGACGTGGACGAGGAGCCCCTACGTGCTCCGTCCGCCGCTGGCGGATGAGGCGCCCGAGATGAGCGATCCCCCCGCGCCCCGGGTGCAGAACGCGCTGCACCCGGGGCGCGGGGGGGGACTTCAGTACTCAGTCGCCCGGCGATGTGTCGGTGAGGAGCAGCGCACCGAACGGGGCACCACCGCCGTCGGCATCGACGGCGATGGCCGTGTAGGCGACTCCCGAGCCGAGCGGCAGCGAGCCGGTGTCGATGACGACGGTTTGCGTGCCCGCGGGAGTGATGCGAACGCGGTAGTTGCCGCTCGGCACCGTCAGATCGTCGGCGACGGCCAGGTACGGGACGTCGCTGAGCGTCGGGGTATCGAGCGGATCGTCGGGGTCGGTGACGTAGATGTCCACCGCCGGCGCGCTCGGTGCACCGTGGACGAGGCGAACGCGCGTCTGGCCGGCCGCCGGCGGATCCAGGTTGTCGACGAGGACGACCGCGTCGATGTCGGCAACCAGATTCACCGCGAGGACGGAGTAAGCGACGCCGGGGGCGAGGTCGACGTCGGCGTCGATGGCAATCGTATCGGTACCGGTCACCCGCACCTTCAGGTTGGCCTCGCCGGAAGGCACGACCAGGTAATCGGACGCCCCCAGGTACGGCACGTCGGTCAAGACGACGGCGTCGTTGAACAAGACGTCGACATTCGGCGCATCCGGTGAGTTGTGCACCACCCGGATCGACGACGTCTCGGGCGGTGCCGCGTCGTCGTCGTCACCGCACGCCGCAAGCGCCAGCGCTAAAACGGCGATCCACGTGAGCTTGCTGAAACGGGTCATGGCTGCCTCCTATGTCTCTATGTCGAAAGGAATTCGTGGGGATTTTGCTGACGGGCGCCTCTTGTCAGCTTCTGACTGGACGGTACTGGACAAAGACGGTCCGTCAATGGCCTCGGACGACATTTCCGAACCTGAGGCTTTGGGCGATACCAGGCTAGCGCGCCGAGTACGCTAAAAATCGCCGCTATGCCCGCCGGGGAAACCGATCCGTTCGGTACCCGAGCCAGCCCAACCCGAAGAAGACTCTGTCACGTGATCCCGTCGAGGTCAGATCGAAGGATTGCTTGCCGTCATTTTTCCCGGAAAAATGACGGCATGGTGTCAGCGATCGAACTGCCCCGCATCCTGCGACCGCCCAAAGGCTCCTTCTTTCTCTTCGGCGCCCGCGTCACCGCAACACTTGCCGGACGCGACCACCTTCGACCTCCTCGACCAAGGGCTGTACCAAAGCTGGCTGACCGACCCGGCATTGGCCGGCGCTCGCTTCGCCGCCATCGCGTCCGGATCGCGCGTCGTCATCGACGAGATCCAGCGCCTGCCCTGGCTTCTCAACGAAGCGCACCGCTTCATCGAGTCCCGCAGCCTCGTCTTCGCCATGTCGGGCTCGAGCGCGAGACGCCTTCGCAAGGCCGGCACCAACCTGCTCGCGGGACGCGCAGTCCGGCGATCGATGCATCCCCTCGTCCCCGAAGAGTTGGGTTCGGCATTCGATCTCGAGCGCGTTCTGACCCATGGCAGCATCGCCCTCGTGTGGTCGCGCGGCGGCACCCGCGAGGTGTTGGAGAGCTACGTCCAGACTTACCTGCGCGAAGAGATCCAAGCCGAAGCGCTCGTGCGCAACCTGCCCGGGTTCGCCCGCTTCCTCCCGGTCGCCGCCCTGTTTCACGCACAGGTGCTGAACGCCGCGGCGCTGGCGCGCGACGCCGGCGTGTCGCGCACGACTGTCGTCGGATACCTCGACATCCTCGTCGACACGCTGCTCGCGTTTCGGCTCCCCGCCTGGGAGGGACACCTGCGGGTCAAGGAGCGCCGGCACCCAAAGCTCTACTGGATCGATCCCGGTATCGCACGAGCCGCGCGACGCCGCTTCGGCCCCGTCGCCGACGAGGAGCGCGGCGCGCTCTTCGAAGGGTGGATCGCAGCGCTGCTGGACACCTACCGCGCGTACCGCAACGCGTTCGACGACTGGAACTACTGGGCCCCCACCGGATCACCGTCGCTGGAGGTCGACTTCTTGCTGTGGCGCGACGACGAGAGTGTCGCCATCGAAGTCAAGGCGGGCAAACGCTACCGCGGCGAACACGGGAAGGGTCTCACCGCGATCGGAAACGACGCACGGATGCGCCGCTGTGTTCGCAAGCTGGTCGTCTATCTCGGCGACCATCGCCTGCGGACCGACGACGGCATCGAAGTACTCCCCCTGCGCGACTTCCTGGACGAGCTGGAACACGACCGCCTGTTCCCGTGAAACCCGCAGAATTGGCGTCCGAGAGATCCGCAAACCGTAGCCGCGATGGCGCATTTATCGGCGCGACATCCAAGCCGCCCTGACGCGGCTGACGGCACACCGGATCGACCTCCACCCCGGCGGACTCTGGACGGTTCGCCGATCTCGGTTACGATCACGCCATGGAGAACCGAAGTATGAGCCTAACGCTCGCCTGTTTGATGGTGGCGGCGCTGACGCTGGTCGGTTGCGCGCCGGCGCGGCCGCCGTTGCGGGCCATCGACCGGCCGGTCGACATCGAGCGCTTCATGGGCCGCTGGTACGTGCTGGCGCACATACCGATCGACACCTTCCTCGCCAGCGAAGCCGATGCCTACAACGCGATCGAGGAGTACCGGCTCGCCGACGACGGCTCGATCGCCACCACCTTCACGTTTCGCGACGGCGGCTTCGACGGGCCGCTCGAGACGCTCGAACCGACGGGCTTCGTCCACGACCAGACGAACAAGAGCGAATGGCGCATGCAGTTCGTCTGGCCGTTCAAGGCGGCCTACCTGATCGTCTACCTCGACGACGCCTACGAAAGGACCATCATCGGCGTGCCCGACCGCGCCCACGCCTGGATCATGGCGCGCTCGCCGGACATTCCGGAGAGCGAGTACCAGGCGCTGGTCGAAGAGCTGCGGCGCCTCGGCTACGACCTGACCGGCCTGCGCCGCGTTCCGCAGCGCTGGTGAAGCGCGGCGATCACCACAGAGGCACGGAGAACGACTTCCGTATATCGCGGCTTTGTCGGGAGTTACTCGCAGTCTGTTCTGAAAAAAGCTTTATCCGCAGATTGCGCAGATTTCGCAGATCGTTGTCGCGCAACGATGTCCTCAGACGAAGCTTCTCGTTCCTCAACTCCATTCGATTCGAGCTTCCGCGCCGCCCAACCCGATTCGCATCTGCGGAATCTGCGCAATCTGCGGATAAGGTCTTTTCAGATCGAGCTTGATCTCCTCGCTCCGCGGCGGTGACGGCGCAGCGCGGCGAACAGCAGAGGCGCGATCAGGAGCGCGATCGTGCCGTTCGATGTTCGCGTCGTCGGCGTTACGGCGCAGCCGTCGTCGTCGGTGTCGCCCGTCAACGTCGGAGTCGGCTGCGGAGGCTCGCCGACTTCTACGTCGGCGGTGCCGAGGAGTTGCTCCTCGCCGTCGATGAAGGCCGACACCAAGATCATGTGGCTGCCGGGCTGTCGCGACGAGAATGGCGCCTGGGCTTCGTGCACGCGGTCGGCGCGGATGC
>CADEER010000184.1:5186-9091 GCA_902826395.1 uncultured bacterium | reverse complement strand
GTACACGGAGTTTCCTGCAGAATTCAGGCATTAATCGTGTACGGGTACGCGTACGTGTACGTGTACGGAAGAAAGTCGCCTGGCCCTTGAGGGAGAGGCCGGCAGCGAAGCTGCCGGGTGAGGGCGAATGCCATAGGTCGCCGTAGGCGACTTCTTCTATCTTTTCGCGCCAGGAAGATTGCTGAGCTTCGCTACGCGATGCCATTTCATTCACCCTCACCCGCGCTCCGCGCGGCCTCTCCCGCTGGAGAGGCGCTATCGGGCACATCGGGCACCGCGAGCTGGCTTATCTGGGACGTGGCGGCTCGCAATGAGGACGACGCGGCGACGCTGGCACAGGTGCCGGCATCGCCGCGTCGCGGGGAGTCATCCCCGCCGAGGTCGAGTGGAGTACAGCCTGGTGAGCTCGGCGGGAATGACGGGGTTGCTTCAGCTCGCGGGCGTCAGGTCGAGCGCCAGCGCCGTAGCGGTTGGCGGAAACGAGGTCGACGTCACGGTGTGCAGCCCGACTAGAGTCGTCGATGAGGTCAGGCTGAGGGAGAAGACGACCACCGGCGGGCCGAATGCGTTGTAGGTGAGGTTGTTCGGGTCGCGCACCACCATCGTCAGCTGGTTCCCACCCTGGAAGATGTTGCCGTTGAGATCGGTGACGACGACATCGCTGCCCGAGGCCTGGATGCGCAGGCGCGCGTTGAGCCGCGTGCCGGTGGTGTCGTTGCGCGCCTCGCCGACCCACTCGCCCAGCATGTCGGGCGACACGCCCGTATTGTTGACCGGAGTGTTGGTGGGGTTGCTGCCGCCGGTGGTCGGCGTTGGCGTCGAGGCGCCCGGGATCGAGGTCGCCGTGGGCACCGGCGTCGGCGGCGCCACCAGGGTGAGTGGTGCGCTGTAGGTCTCACCGTTGACCTCGAGATCGACGAAGCCATCGCGGCCCGGGCCGGGCAGTGAGCCGGTCAGACGGACGGTGAATTCCTCGCCGTTGACGATGTAGGTTCCGCTGAGATCGAAGTCGCCCGTCCCTGGATCCGCAAAGCCCTGTACCGCCACGGAGATGATCGCGATCCCCGACAGCGCGGCCGCATCCGCCGCCGTCTCGGGCAACAGAACGGTACCCTCGGCGTCGCCGTCATCCTCGACGATGATCTCGACCTCCGCCTCGTCGTCGCCGTCGAGCGGCACGGAAGCCGCGTACTCGCCGGCCACCGAGGGGCCGGTCGCCTGGTCATCGTCGTCGCTGCATCCGACGACGGCGACTAGCGCCACCAGAAATCCTAATCGAAGCCATTTGAAAGTCTGCATCCTGCTCCTCCTCCTGAAATCTGCCATGCGGGGGAGGCGTTCAATGCGACTGAACGTTGTTCAACGCGGCGTGATTTGCCGGTTGACGCAGTGTTCAATGCGGCCGACTGCCGGCCGTCGCGTTAGTCGCGGCCGCGGGTGTGGGTGCGCGGGTCGGCGACGTCGATCGGCTGGCCGTGTGAGAATTCGACCAGGTTGCCGTCGGGATCGCGCACCATGCAGTAGTAGCCGATCACGGCGCCGCCGTCGGTCGGCGGCACTTCGAGGATGCCAAGTTGCTGCGCCTGGGCGGCGATGGCGTCGACTCGATCGCGCCCCGACACGTCGTAGCCGAGGTGGTCCGCGAAATGGCTAACTGACGCCGGCGGCGGGACGCCGATGAAGACCAGAATGAACTCGTTGCCGCGCTCCTTTTCGCCGAGCCAGACGACGCGCACGCCGTCGTCTTCGCGCTCGTGCACGACGCTGAGGCCGACGAAGTCGCGGTAGAAGGCGATCGTCGCGTCGATGTCGCGGCAGGGGCGGGCGACGTGGGTAAGCTGCGGTCGGGCGTGCGCGGCAATGCTCATAGCTCACCTGGTCGCGACCGCCGCGACGGCGAGGATCAGCATCGCCAGCGTAGTGGTGTTGAGCATCACCGAAAATTGGTGCAGCCGCGCGTCCACCGGCGGCGGCCGGTCGATACCGGGATGCGATAGGCGCGGCAGTAGCAGGCGCTGCGCCACGAGCGTGCAGATCAGGCCGACCAGAACCGGAAACGCCAATCGCACCCGCTCACCGAAGGGGAACACTGGGGTGCTTGGCGCGAGCGATACGGCAGCCAGCGAGACGAGCCCGCAGACGATGCCGGTCCAGTAGTAGCGCGGGAACAGATGATCGAGGAGGTGGCGGGCGCGATCCTCCAGAGTGGCGTGCACGGTCGGCAGAATGATGAACGAAAAGCACACGACCGTGCCGAGCCAGATGCCGACCGAGGCGGTGAACACGAAGCGGCCCATGGGGCGGGACTGTGGCAGCCTGTTGGCGAGGCGGCAAGGAGTGGAGAGTGGAGAGTAGGCCGCGTGAACCGTGAACGGTGAACCGTGAACCGGTGCTACACACCACGGTTCACCGTTCACGGTTCACGGGCGCCAGTTCCCGCCGAGCGCTTATCTCTCGACAGGCTACGGAACGCGAAGCTGCTCCGCTGACTCCGCGACCACGCGAACCCCGCACATCTCTTCGCTGACCGCACGCTGCACGAGCTCGGGGTCGGCGGTCGCGACGATCGTGCGCGGGCCGGTGTCCATTTCGACCAGCGCGACCAATACGCCTGCTTCGCCGGGATAGACGACGGTGTAGGTGACGATGGTGGCGTCGCCGCGCGCTTCTTCCACCACCTCGACGGACGCCGACTCGCGCGCCGTGTCTTCACTCGCGTCGCCGAAGTGGAACGCGCCGCGCGGCGGCTCGGTCGACCACAGGCTGACGCCCTGCTTGGTGAGAACGCCGCTCACCGCGGTGACGACCCCCGTGCTGCCGTGATCGTCGCGCAGGATCTGGGTCATTCGCGCCAGGGCCTGGAAGGCGAAGTGATTGAGCGGACCGCCGGCGAAGGCCATGCCGCCGGTGACCGTGACCTCACGCCCGGCGGGGACGTTCATCTCGCGCATCTGCAGGCGTACGGCGGAGGGAAAGCAACTGTAGAGCTCGAGATGGTCGGCGTCGCCGACCGCGACACCGGTGTGTTCCTCGATGCGGCGCGCCGCCGCGGCAAAGCCGGCGCAGCGCTCGGGGTCGCGCCGCTCGCACAGCGCCAGCATCAGATTGGAGTCGACCACCGCGTGCGGGAACACCCAGCGTTCCTCGGCGATGCCCATGGCGCGCGCGGTCGCCACCGAAGTCATGACGAAGCCGGCGGCCTGGTCGACGTTCCACTGCGAGGTGTGCAGCGCGGTGTAGGGGAACGCGAGCATGCGATTGCTCGCATCTCCGCGAATCGTCGCTGCGTCGGGCGCCGTGCGGTTCCACGCGCCGGGATAGTCGGCGGCGACCGCCGCGAAGTCGGCGTACAGCGCGGCGAGCTCGTCGCGGTGTGCGTCGACCGACATTCCGTCGGCGGCGCGCAGGGCATTCTCGATCATCGCGTACTGACCGACCGGCATCGCCAGACCGCGCGCGATCTCGAGCCCGTGCAGCACGTCGCGCGCCGGGCGCAGCACCTCGTCCGGCTGCGCGGCGGGATCCTGCTCGGTGTTGGCGACATCGATCCCCAGCTTGGTGGCGGTGCGCTTGCGGTGGCGAGCCTCGGCGCCGACGAACAGCACGACGTCGTCGCGGCCGGCGGCGATGTCGCTCGCGGCGCGCCCGAAGAACGTCGTCTGCAGCACGCCGATCTCGCCGACCTCGGTGCGCGCCGCGGCGCCGAATCGCTCGGCGATCAGCCGGCATGGATCGGGATACGACCAGAAGCCGCGCGGCGCCCGCACCGACGTGGCGCGCCGCAGCAGATCGCGATTGCCGGCGTCATCAGCGGCGCCTTCGAGCGCCGCGATCATCAGCGCCAGCGGTTCGCGCGCCCGTGTCGGATCCTCCTCGCGCTGCTGAATCGCAGCAGCGCCGACGAG
>CADEER010000184.1:0-5086 GCA_902826395.1 uncultured bacterium | reverse complement strand
TGGGGAGGACGCCGCACGGCGCGGACGGAGGTGATGTTCGGCCCGCCGGGGTATGCCTACGTGTTCTTCGTATACGGCATGCACTGGCACTTGAATCTCGTCACCACCGCGGAAGGCGCGCCGCACGCCGTGTTGCTGCGTGCCGTCGAGCCGATCGCCGGTCAGTCGCTGATGGCGGCGCGGCGGCGAATCGGCGAAGGCGACGTCCGCCTGACCAACGGCCCCGGCAAACTCTGCCAGGCGTTCGGCATCGACCGCAGCCACTATGGCGCCGACCTGACGAGCGGGCGCCTCTTCTTGGCGGAGTCGACGGTTCCGCGCGGCAAACTCGGTCGCTCTCCGCGTGTCGGTGTCGACTACGCCGGAACCTGGGCGGAAAAGCCGTGGCGTTACTTCGAAGCGGGCAACCGCTGGGTGTCGAAGGCGCCGCAAGCTAGCCGGTGAGCGCGGATCCGATGACTCCGTCGGCGCCAGCGGTTTGCCGAATCTGACGTGCGGGTGTACTTGCGGACTCCTCAGTCCGTCTGCGGTCCAATGGGGGGACGGGGCTGGGGAGGGGGCATCATGATCAAGGGGATTCGGATCGGGGTAGGCGCCGGTTTGTTGAGCGCCTTCGTCTCTGCGGTGGCGGCGGTCGCTCAAGCGCCCGATGCCGAGCGGATCGCGCTCGACTACCTGCGGCAGTCGAGCGGGGCCGCTGCGCGGGCGTCGAGCGACATGGACGATCTGACGATCGACAGCTCCTACGCTTCGCCACACAACGAGGTGTCGCACGTCCATGTGCGACAGCGGCTGAACGGCATCGAAGTCGCCAACGCCAACATCAATGTCGCCGTCGATCGCCATGGCGAGGTCGTCCATGCGCCGGGCAAGTTCGTCAACGGCCTGGCGTCCCGCATCAACCTCAAGAAGCCGGTGCTCTCCGCTGTCGAGGCGATCGGCGCCGCCGCGCAACAGCTCGGTCTGGGCGCGGCCGCGCCGGCCACCGAGCTCGCGGCGCCCACCGGAGTGGACCGGCACAGCGCGTACGACAGCTCGGCGTTGTCGTCGGAAGCGATCCCGGCGAACCTCGCATACTACGCGCTCGAGAGCGGTGACGTGCGGTTGACGTGGGAGATCGTCCTCCGCCTGCCCGACGGCTCGCACTGGTGGCATCTCTGGGTCGATGCAGAGGACGGAGAGGTTCTCGCCAAGGCCGATTGGGTCGCGGAAGCGGACACCTACACCGTCTATGAATGGCCGGTCGAGTCGCCGAACCATTCATCTCCTCCCAATCCGGCCGACGGACGCACCGTGGCGATCGATCCGGCTGGCGACGCGTTGCCCAACGCCTCGCCGTTCGGCTGGCACAGCGACGGCGTCACCAACTGGACCAATACACAGGGAAACAATGTGTCGGCGCAGAAGGGCGGGGTGCACAGCGAGTGTGGACCGACGCTCGACTGCAACCCCGCGCTCAACCTCACCGTCGCGCCGACGACGGGATCAAACGTCGACGCCGCGCGCGTCAATCTCTTCTACTGGAGCAACCTGATCCACGACGTCTGGTATCGCTACGGCTTCGACGAGGCGAGCGGCAACTTCCAGAGCAACAACAACGCCATGGGCGGCGCCGGCAACGATCGCGTCATCGCCAACGCGCAGGCGTCCGGCAACTGCAACGCCAACTTCGGCACGCCGCCCGACGGCTCGGCTCCGACGATGAACATGTTCCTCTGCAGCAACACGTCGCCGAGCCGCGACGGAGACTTCGACAACGCCGTCATCGGTCACGAGTACGGCCACGGCATCTCGAACCGTCTGACCGGCGGACCGGCCAACGTCAGTTGCCTCAACAACTCCGAACAGATGGGCGAAGGTTGGAGCGACTACGTCGGCCTGGTCATGACGATCGAAGCCGGCGATGCCGGCACCGATGCGCGCGGCGTCGGCACGTGGCTCGTCGGCCAGGGTGCCGCCGGTGCCGGTATCCGCACCAAGCGCTACAGCACCGACTTCAACGTCAACAACCACACCTACGCCAACGTCGCCGGTGCCGTTGTTCCGCACGGCGTCGGCGAGATCTGGGCGACCATGCTCTGGGACATGACCTGGGAGCTGGTCGCCAACGGCGTCACGCAGAACGGCCTCGACCTCGACATCTACAACGGCACGGGCGGCAACAACCTCGCCATGCAGCTCGTCGTCGACGGCATGAAGCTGCAGCCGTGCAGCCCCGGATTCGTCGACGGCCGTGACGCCATCCTGATGGCCGACATGCTCAACAACGGCGGCGCCAATCAGTGCGTCATCTGGAACGCATTCGCCCGCCGCGGCTTGGGATACTCGGCCAGTCAGGGAAGCTCGAGCAGCAAGACGGACGGCGTCCAGGCTTTCGACATTCCGCCGTCGTGCGAGTTCCTGTTCGCGAGCTCGCCCGATCTCGACGTCTGCGTCGGCGACGACGCCGTCTTCGAGATCGACGTCAACACGGGTTTCACGCCGCCGGTGACGCTGAGCACCGCCGGCGATCCGCCCGGGACGGCGATCTCGATCGTTCCGAACCCGGTCGCGGGACCTCTGCCCGATACCGTGACTTTGACGGTGTCCGACATCGGCGTTGCCGCCGTCGGCAGCCACACCATCACTGTCAGCGGCGACGATGGGACCAACGACGAAAGCACCGACGTCGAGCTGAACGTGTTCCCGAGCAGCCTCGGCGCGACGACGCTGAGCACGCCGGCGGACGGCGCGACGGCGGCGTCGGCGGCGCCCACCCTGACCTGGACTGCGGTCCCCGGTGCCGCTGAATACCTCGTCGAGATCGACGATGACCCGGCTTTCGCCAGCATCGACTACTCCGAGGTGAGTGCGACCAACTCCCACGCGGTCGAGATCCTGCTGGACAGCCTGACCACCTACTATTGGCGCGTGACGGCGCAGAATCTGTGCACGAGCGGGACGACGTCGGCGGCGTTCAGCTTCACGACCGCGTACGTCAACTGCGTTACCTACAACAGTACGAACGTTCCTTTGCCCGTACCATCCAGTGGCACGATTGGCTCGACGACGTCGGTGCTGAACATCGACTCGTTCGGCTTGATCGTCGATGTCGATGTGACGTTGACGGGAACTCACACCTTCGTGGGTGAGCTCGACTTCACCCTGAGCAGCCCCGCCGCGACTACCGTCACCATCCTGGACGGCGGGCCGTGCGGCAGCGGCGACAATTTCGATCTGACCCTCGACGACGAGGCGGCAGGCTCTTTCCCGTGCCCGCCGGTCGGCGGCGGTACGCATCGCCCGTCGACTGCGTTGTCGGCTTTCAACAACCAGGAAACGGCGGGCACCTGGACTCTCACCATTCACGATACGGCGAGCGGCGACTCGGGGATGCTCAACGATTGGAGCCTCGATATCTGCAGCATGCTGCTCGGCACACCCACGGTGACCCATACGCCGACGGTGACCAATACACCGACCCAAACCGGCACGCCCACACAAACGTTCACGCCGACACAAACCTTCACCCCGACCAACACCAGTACGCCGACTCATACGCACACTTCGACGCCGACTCGGACGCCGACGTCGACGCCGACGGTGACGCCGACGAGCACGCCGACGCCGACACCTACGCACACGCGCGTCGCGACGCCCACCGCGGTGGTCCCCCTGACCGGCGGCCCGACGGACAATCCTCCGGGCGGCGGCAACTGCGTCGTCAGCGGCATCCCCTGCGCGCTGGGCGGTGCCACGGTCACGTGCACCGGACTGAATCCGAATGCGGTGAGCGCGCTGTACTTCGGCATCCGCAACGACCGGTTTGTCATCTCCGACACGCAAACCGGGAACGAGCCGGCCGCCAATTCGGCAGAGGTGTTCAGGATTGGTGCGGCGGGCGCCAACTCCATCATCTATACGGGGTCGACGACCGTATTCGACTCGATTACCAATACCGACCTCGACGCGAGCACCCGCTTGGTGCTCACGTTCGAAAGCGGCACCGGCAGCCTGGTCGCCACGGGCGGTGTCCCCGCCAACAACAGCCACGGAGACATCGAGTATCTGTGGCGGGTGACGAGCTCGAGCTTCACGGTGCAGGTCGACGTCGAAGCGACGCTCGCGCTTCCGGTCTTCGGCAACTCTTGCGCGGTGGTGTTCGATCCGACGCAAACTCGTTCGGGAACCGATGCGGATCTCAGCCACGTCGATCTCGGCTTTTACTTCGAGGGCTTGCCGACTCCGACCAGCACCCCAACGCAAACGCGGACCGCGACCGCGAGCCATACGCCGACGCGCACGCCTACCGCGACCTCGACCAACACTGTTACGCCGACGCGAACTCCGACGCGCACGCCCACGACGACGCCGACCAACACCAACACGAGGACCGCGACGCCGACGAGCACGCCATCGGTAACGCCGACCACGACCGCGACCCCGACGAACACCCCGACCGGTACGCCGACTCGCACGGCAACTCCCACAGCCACGATCACTCCGACGCCGACACCGAGCGAAACTCCGTTGCCACCGGCGGCCTGTCCCCCGGCACCGGCCGTCTGCACCGAGGGCTTCGCCAAGGTGCTGCTGCTGGTGAAGGAGAAGGTCGCGGGAAGAGAGAAGCTGATCGCCAAGTTCGTCCGCGGCCCGGCCATCACCCAGACCGCGATGGGCAACCCGCTAGTGCCCGCGGGCACCGCCTACAGCCTCTGCATCTACGGCAGCGACGACACGCTTGCCGGTGAGCTCGGCGTCGATCGCGCCGGCGATACGTGCGGCAGCGCGCCGTGCTGGAAATCCGTCGGGGGTGATCCGCCGAATGGCCGAGGATTTCAGTACAAGGACAGCGCGACGGCCGCGAGCGGTGTGAAGCTGCTCAAGCTCAAGGGAGGCGCCGCCAGCCCCGCATCTCTGCTCGTCAAGGCAGCCAACAGCGAGAGCAGGGGGCAGGTTGCGATGCCGACCGGCATCACCGCGCTGCTGGCCGGCGACACGTCGGCGACCGTTCAGATCCGTTCGAGCGATGCGTCGTGCTTCTCCGCCGACATCACTTCGGTCCAGAGGAGCGACACGGATTCGTTCAAGGGAGGGAACTAGCCCG
>CADEER010000183.1:2369-9171 GCA_902826395.1 uncultured bacterium | reverse complement strand
CCGCCGCCGCAACGGTGTTCGGCCACTTCCCGCTCGTCCTGGTGAGCGGCGCCGGCGCCGCGGCGCGCAACAGCATCGGCATCGTGCTGGTCGCCGGCATGATCATCGGCACGCTGTTCACGCTGGTGATCCTGCCCTGCGTCTATCTGACATTGGGCGGGAAACACGAGGTCCAAGAGAACAACCCCACGGCGATTCCCGTTCCGGATTTGGCCTCGACATAGAGAAAGAGAGTTCTATCCGCAGATGGCGCAGATGGCCCGCAGATGTTCATGAGGCCAAATCTGTGTCATCGGCGAAATCTGCGGATTGATCTCCTCTCCTTGAGCCGGCAAAGGTCCCGGCGACATGGCGCGCGACAAAGATGCCGCTCGATCGCTTCTGAGCCTCGCCTGCATCGCGATCGCGGCGATCTTCGCTTACGAGCTGTGGCTGTTCAGCGGCCACCTGATCGACGACACGTTCATCAGCCTGCGCTACGCGCGCAATCTCGCCGAGGGGCACGGGTTGGTTTTCAATCCGGGCGAGCGCGTCGAGGGCTTCACCAACCCCAGCTTCGTCGTCTTCGCGGCGCTCTGCTTGCGGCTCGGCATCGATCCGATCGCGGCGACGCGCGCCGTGTCGCTGATCGCGGCCGCATTCGTACTACTGCTGTTGCGCGGCCTCGAGAGCATGGGGCCGCGCGCCGGCGAGCGCGCGCTGGCTCCGTACTTCGCGATGGCGGGGCCGGCGCTGGCGTATTGGTCGGTGGCGTCGTTCGAGACCATTCCCTTTACGGCGCTCTTCCTCGGCGCACTGTGGCTGGCGTGGGGCGAAGGCCTCACCGGTGCCGGTCATCGGTCGACCTGGCTGTGGCTGTTGCTCTCGTGGACGCGACCGGAGGGGCCGTTTCTGTTCGCGGTTTCGACGATCGCCTTCGCGGCCGCGGAAGTGTTTGCCGGCGGCGACTGGCGATCGGTCGTTCGCCGCCACGTGATCAACGCCGCGCTCCTCATCGCCGGCATCGCTCCTCTGTTCGCCGCCCGCTGGTGGTACTACGGCGCGCTGGTGCCGAATACCTTCCGCGCCAAGGTCACCGGCGGTGCCGAGCAGTTGCTCACCGGGTTGCGCAACGTCGGTCAGTGGGCCGCGGCGTATCCGCTGCACGCGGCGGGGCTGGCGGCTGCCGTCGCTCTCGTCGGTGGCGCGATGGTGAGCCCCGGCCGGCGAGCTGCGGCGCGGCGCCATCCCCACGCGGTCGCGCTGGTTGCCGTCGCGGCGGTGTACGCGGCGTACGTCGCGGCGGTCGGCGGCGACTTCATGCCCTACTTCCGATTCCTGCAGCCGCTCCTCGCGCTCGGCTCGCTCTTCGTCACGTGGCTGCTAGCGCTCGTCGCGCCGGCGCGGGCACGAGCTTGGCTCGCCGTCGCGGCGCTCGCACTGACCCTCGCCGCCAGCCACGCGACGACGCAGAGGGTGGTTGCCTTCGTGTCGCATCGCACTACCGCCAACGGCATTCGCGTCGGCGAGTTGTTCGCGGCCGAGCTCGAGGACGACGACTGGATTGCCGTCAACACGGCCGGCGCGATCCCGTACTATTCGCGCCTGGCGGCGATCGACATGCTCGGCCTGACCGACGCCGAGATCGCGCGCCGCCAGACGTACATCGTGTCGACCGGTTGGGCGGGGCATCGGCGCGGTTGGGGGCGCTACGTGCTCGATCGACGGCCGAAGCGGATCCTCTTCTACAACACGGCCGGCTCGCGCGAGCCCTTCTACCTCGGCGACCACGAGCTGGCCGACAGTCCCTTCTTCCGCCTCGCGTACACGCTGCGGACGTCGATCTTGCCGCCGCAGTCCGGCGGGCAAGCTCTCGCGTACTTCGCCGGCGCACCGTTCGGCGAGTCGGCGCGCGGTGTCGTCCGCTCGCCCGAGCTCGGCTTCTACAGCCGCTCCGCGGTCGGCTGGCCGGGGTTCACCACCGTCCACGACGCGCCGCTGGTGGTGAATTCGTTCGATCGCGACGATCGCCTCGACGGGGTCGCACTGCCGTCGCGCGGCGCCGTCGCCGACGTTGACGCGCTGGTCGCTGAGGCGATCACCGCCTGGTCGCGTTATCCCGAGTCGACGGAGGACGACCCGATCCTCCGTCGCGAGGTCGAAGCGCTCTGCGCCGATGCACAGGCCGCTGCGCAGAGCGGCAACCTCGCGCGCGCCAAGGACCTTCTTGCCACGGCCATGGAAAGAAACCGGCGCCTGCGCTCGCCGCTCGTGTACCAGTACGTCGCCAACGTCGCGGTGCTCACCGGAGAGCCGTTCGTCGCGCTCGCCGCACAGAAGGAAGCCCTGCGCCTGCAGCCCGACAACCAGCTCTACCGCCGCAATCTCGCGGCGCTGCTGGTCAAGCCGTACGAGGACCTGGCGCGTCCACAGAAGTGAACGTGGGGCAGTCGACTTGCAGAGCGGAATGAGGCAGTTTCCGGCCTTCATCACGGCAAGTTCAAAGGACAGAAAATCGAACCACGAAGGCACGAAGACGCGACGAGCTGATCGTCCCTTCTTCGTGCCCTTCGTGTCTTCGTGGTTTCACAGTCCCTTTCTCGCAAGCCACTGACTCGATTCGCGGAGGAACTCGATGGACGCACACCGCGCGCTCCTGCAGCAGAACGATCCCGACCTCTACGCCGCACTGGTCGGTGAGGAACAGCGCCAGCGCAGCGGCGTCGAGCTGATTCCGTCCGAGAACTACACCTACCCGGAAGTGCTGGCGGCGCTCGGCACGGTCTTCACCAACAAGTACTCGGAAGGTTATCCCGGCCGCCGCTACTACGGCGGCCAGGAGTACACCGACGTGATCGAGAATCTCGCCCGCAACCGCGCCTGCGCGGTGTTTCGCAGCGAACACGCCAACGTGCAGCCGCTGTCGGGATCGCCGATGAACCAGGCCGCGTACCTCGCCTTTCTCGAACCGGGCGACACGGTGCTGGCGATGGATCTGTCGCACGGCGGCCACCTGACGCACGGCGCGCCGGTGTCGCACATGGGTCGCATCTTCAACTTCGTGCGCTACAAGACGCAGCCGGACAAGGAAGGGCGCATCGACTTCGCCGAGGTGCGCAAGATGGCGCTGGAGACGAAGCCGAAGATCGTGCTCTGCGGCTACACCTCGTATCCGCGCGACTACGACTACGACGAGTTCAAGAAGATCGCCGACGAGGTCGGCGCGCTCACCATGGCCGACGTCTCGCACATCGGCGGGCTGATCGCCGGCGACGCGATGCGCAACCCGATGGACTACGGCTTCGACATCATGACCACCACCACCCACAAGAGCCTGCGCGGTCCGCGCGGCGGCATGATCCTGTGCAAGAAGGGGCACGCGCAGGCGATCGACAAGTCGGTGTTTCCGGGCCTGCAGGGCGGGCCGCACATGAACACCATCGCCGCCGTCGCTTACACTCTCAAAGAAGCCGCGACTCCGGATTTCAAGACGTACGCTCGCAACGTCCTCGCCAACGCCAAGACGCTGGCCAAGACACTGATGGAGAACGGCGGTGCGCTGGTGACCGGCGGCACCGACAACCACATGATGGTGCTCAACACCGTCGAGAGCGTCGGCATCGACGGCAAGGAAGCCGAGAAGGTGCTCGACGAGGTCGCGATCACGACGAACAAGCAGATCATCCCCGACGACCCCAACCCACCGCTGCGGCCGAGCGGAATCCGCATCGGCACGCCGGCGGCGACGACGCGCGGCATGGGCGAAGCGGAAATGGTGCAGCTCGGACGCTGGATCATCGACACCCTGCAACACCGCGGCGACGCCGGCTATCTCGCGAAGCGCCGCGGCGAGGTCGAAGAGCTCTGCAGAGGGTTTCCCGTTCCGGGAATTTGATCTCGCAGGAGCAGCCTCGCGGGTGGGGGGCTCCAGCGTCTTCGCCGAGCGGCGCGGCCTCGTGTACGAGATTTTTGCCGAGGCGATGCTGGAACGACTCGCCGGGGGCGAGGGCGATGAGTCGTCCGACGACTGACTCCCAGAACCCGCCGTCCACCGAGCAGGCCGCCGGGAGTGCGGTTCCTACCGTCCCCACGAGCGTGGGCATTTCAGAGCGCGTCCCGTCTTGGAAGAGGCACGCGGGGCGCATATGAATCTGCCCATCGCTCTTACCTCGGAGGTACATCGTGCTGACGCTCTACCACGCCCCGCTGTCGCGCTCGTCGCGCATCATCTGGCTGCTCGAAGAGCTCGGCGCCGAGTACGAGTTGCGCGTCGTAGACATCCCGCGGCGCGACGGCAGCGGCGCGCCCGACCGATCGAATCCGCATCCCGACAAGAAGGTACCGGCGCTGGTCGACGAGGGCGTTCTGATCACCGAGTCGATCGCCATCGTGCAGCATCTGACCGACCGCTTCCCGGGCGCCCGCCTCGGACCAGCGCTCGGCGACCCGCGCCGCGGCGTCTATCTGTCGTGGCTCGCGTACTACGCCGGCGTGATCGAGCCGGTGGTCAACCTCGAGTGGGCCGGCCTCGACAACCATCCCGATCTGCGCCGAACCTTTCGCAGCCGCGTCGAGATGGACCGCCGCATCCTCACCGCCCTCGGCAATAGCCCCTACCTGCTCGGCGACACCTTCTCCGGCGCCGACGTCCTGCTCGCCAGCCTCGGACAGTTCGAGCGCCGCATGCTGCCCGCCGGCGCGGCGGTCGACGCATTCCTGGAGCGCTGCAACGGCCGCCCGGCGCTGGCGAGAGCGATGGCGAGGGACGGCGGCTGAAGCGATCGGTCACCTCGCGACGCCGGTGACGACACTGTCCTTGAACGCGGACGCGGCGGCGCGCACCTCGACCGCACCGTCCGCCGCAGTCGGACAGCGAGCCGCCCACTCGAGCGCCGCCTCGTGTGACGGCACGTCGATGAGGATGAAGCCGCCCAACTGCTCCTTGGTCTCGGCATAGGGTCCGTCATAGACGCGCGGCCGCCCGTCGCGCGGGCGCAGGGTTGTCGCCGTGTCTGGCGCGAGCAGCGGCTCGCCGCCGACATAGACGCCGGCGTTGACGAGGGCCTTGTAGTAGGCCTGCCAGGCGCCGACGTAGGGATCGCTCGGCCCCTTGTCGCGCCCGGCGAACCTCTCGGCCGTTTCATAGATCAACATTACGTAGTGCATTGGTTCTCCTCTCTCTGCGCCGGCGTCGGAGCGTAGCTCCACTAGAATGACGGGCGACCGGGTCGGGGTTCGACAGGACAAACAGCCGCCGCGCGCAAAAACAACGCGCGCCAAAGTCGACCGCCCGGCCCTCGCCAGGCGCGCTGCTTCTGTGTAGAGAACGCCGATGCCCGGCCGCCTCTCCCTGACGCGCATCGCCTCCGGCAGCGCCGCGTTGTGGCTCGCCCTTTGCGCCAGCGCCTGCACGCGCCAACTCTATGCCGGCTCGCCGCTGCCACAGGGCGAAGTCGCGGTGATCCACGTCGACGACACGACCGTTCTCAATATCGACGACCGCTACGGGCTTGCCCGGCCGCTGGGGGTCCAGAAGTTCGAGGTTGCGCCCGGGCCGCACCGCATCATCCTCGCTCATGACAAACCGGCGAGGACGATCGGGCTGCACGACATCCCGGCGCACCGCGGCGAGGGGATCTGTGTCGTCGATTTCGTAGCCGAGGCCGGCCGAGAGTACCGGCTGGGCTCGCGCGCGGTCGGCACCGACTGGACGATGCAGCGCTGGGACGGCAAGTGGGAAGGCTGGGTGCGTGATCCGTCGCTCAGCGAGGGCAACGACATCGTCGGTCGCTGCACATCGAGCCTCGAGGCGCCGCCGCCGTCGCGTGGCACGGCTCCCGTCGTTGCCGCGCGTGCCGTCGCAACGCCAACCGCGACGCCGCGGCCGCTGGCGGTTCAACCGACTCCCGTGCCGGCACCGCGCGCCGTGCCGGCGGCACCAGTTCCGGCCGCGCCGGCGATCGCGCCGCCGCCGCCCGCAGCGCCGCCAGTCCGCCCGCAAGCAAGTGCGACCGCCGCGCCAACGCTGAAATCGATTCGCCTCGGCACCTGGAATCTGCCGCCGCTGACCGGCGACAAGCGCGACTATCGCGTCACCGCCGCCGTCATCGAAGCGACCTTCGACATCCTGACCCTGACCGAGCTCGGCGGTGGCGGCGAGGACTACCGCCGATTGATCGCCGAGCTTGGCCCCGCCTGGGCCGGCATGTCGGCCGTCGCGGCGACAGACAGCGGCGATGCCGGTGAGCAGTACGCCGCGCTCTACCGCCGCCAGGCCGTGCGTCCGTGTCCGGGCTGGCAGGACCTGCGCCGTAGCAGCATCGGCGGCATCCAACGGCCGCCCGCATTCGGTTGCTTCGAGAGCGGCGGCTATCCGGGCACGCCGGCTTTCGACTTCATTCTCGCCGTCTACCGGGCCGTCTCGTCCGAGGATGCCGGCACCGTCGCCGACGAAGTGCGCCACCTCGATGCGGCGCTCGACGAGATGGCATCCCAGAGGCCGGGCGAACGCGACATCATCGTCGCCGGACAGTTCCACCTCGAAGCGAGCGAGCTGGCGCTGGTGACAACGGCCGCGTTGCGGAGCGAAGGCGCGGGAGCCTCGCTCAACCTGCTCGGCGAGCCGTCACCGGTGCTGCGCGATCACGTCCTGGTGCGCGACCCATACGCGACACGCGAGATATCGTCGCCGGGATCGGCAGTCGACGTGCGCGGCTTCGCGGCAACGCCGCAGGATTTCCGCAATACGGTCAGCGACCACCTACCCGTCGCCGTCCAGGTCGACATCCCAAGCCGCGACGACGACTGACGAGAATCGGCACAA
>CADEER010000183.1:0-2269 GCA_902826395.1 uncultured bacterium | reverse complement strand
CCATGAACGCGCGCGAAGGCGGCGCCGCGGCGGTCGAGCCGGAGTGGGCGAGCTGGCCCGACGAGAAGCTGCTCGACCTGCGCTTCTGCGATCTGCAGGTGTCGATCGGTGAGTCGGCGTTGCAGACGCGTGTCGACCAACTCTACCGCGAGCTGAAGCAGATCGGTTTGCGCTTCAAGCCGTTCTTCTGGCTCTCGACCGAGTGGTTCACCCCCGACGGCGTGCCCGGGTGCGCGGCGCCTTTCTACCTCGTGCATCCGCGGCTCGCCGAGCTCGAGCAAGCCCAGGTCGGCGAGGTGGAAGGGGGCACCGCCGACTGGTGCATGCGCATCCTGCGCCACGAAACCGGGCACGCGATCGACAACGCCTACCAACTGCGACGACGCCGGCGGCGACAGGAGCTGTTCGGCCCGTCGAAGACGCCTTACCCGGAGTTCTACGAGCCCCGCCCCTACAGCAGGAGCTTTGTCACCCATCTCGAACCGTCGTACGCACAGAGCCATCCCGACGAGGACTTCGCCGAGACGTTCGCGGTGTGGATGACGCCGCACTCGACGTGGCAGGAGCGGTACGCGAAGTGGCCGGTGCTGAAGAAGCTCGAATACATGGACAAGGTCATGGCGGAGATTCGCGGCCGGCCGCCGCTCAACCGCAGCCGCCGGAAGGTCGAGCCGCTGGGCGCGCTCGACAAGACTCTGCGAGAGCACTACCGCGAGCGCCGCGAGAGCCTAGGTCCAGCGGCTCACGACACCTACGATCGCGATCTGAAGCGGCTGTTTCCCAATCGCGTTGAGAACCCGACCGGTCCCGGCTCCGCCGATCGCTTCATCGCGAAGGTCGCCGCAGAGGCACTGGCCAAGACGACGCGCTGGACCGGCGAGTACAAATACATGGTGAAGCAGGTGATCGAGGAAGTGCGGCAGCGATGCCGCACGCTGCGCCTCGGTGTCGACGCTGACGCGAGCGACACGCGCGAGAACTTCCTGCTCTTCTTGACCGCGCAGACGATGAAGTACGTCTTGCAGGGAAGGCACCGGCAATGGCTGTGAAATCGCTTCGCGTTCTCGCCGTCATGCACGACGCGATGGTGCCGCCCGAGGATATCGGCGGCATCGATATCGCGACCGCCGCCTGGAAGATGGAGTACGACGTCACCGTCACGCTGAAGAATCTCGGCCACACCGTGCGCTGCATCGGCGTCGACGACAAACTGCAGTTCCTGCGCGAGACGGTCCACGACTGGAAACCGCACATCGTCGTCAACCTGATCGAGGATTTCCTCGACATTCCGACCTTCGATGTGAACTTCGTCGGTTACCTGGAGCTGCTGCAGGTGCCCTACACCGGCTGCAATCCGCGCGGCCTGCTGCTCGGACGCGACAAGGCGCTGTCGAAGAAGGTGATGGCATACCACGGCATCCCGACGCCGCGCTTCCATGTCTTCCCGCAGGGCCAGAAGGTGCCGATCCCCGCCGGCATCGAGTATCCCCTGATCGTCAAGGCACAGGTGCGGGAGTCGTCGGCCGGCATCTCGCAGGCGTCGATCGTCGACGACGACGAGAAGTTGATCGAGCGCATCGCCTTCATGCACGAGCACGTCGGCGGCGACGTCGTCGCCGAGCAGTTCATCGACGGACGCGAGCTCTCGGTCGGCATCCTCGGCAACCAACGACCGCGCGCGTTTCCGATCTGGGAGATGGAGTTCGCGAACTGGCCCGACAACACGCCGAAGATCGCCACCGGCATGGTGAAGTTCAGCCCCAACTTCCAGAAGCGCCACGGCATCAAGACGAGGAAGGCGATCGACATCCCGCGCGCGCTGGAACGCGGGATTCAACACGCCTGTCTCGAGGCGTACCGGGTGCTCGACCTCAGCGGCTACGCCCGCATCGACGTCCGCCTGACCGAGGACGGCCGCTTCTACATCCTGGAGGCCAATCCCAATCCGCAGATCGCCTTCGGCGAGGATTTCGCCGAGTCCGCCCAGCACGCCGGCCTGTCGTACGACGAGCTGGTGCAGCGCATCCTCAACCTCGGCCTGCGCTACCGCCCGGACCGAAAGAGTTGACCGTCGCGCGTGCACCCAGCACGACCCTCCCAGCGTCGGCAGTCCCCCTCCTTGCCAAGGAGGGGCTAGGGGAGGTCGCGTAGCGATTAACGCGGCGTCAGCCGCACATACATCAAGCGCGAGACCTCCCCCTGTCCCCCTCCTTGCCAAGAGACTGTCGATTTTCTCCCGTACACGTACTCGTACGCGTACCCGTACACG
>CADEER010000182.1 GCA_902826395.1 uncultured bacterium | reverse complement strand
CGAAATCGAAATCGATATCGAAGTCAATCTCGGATCACCTCCAACTTTCCCAGGCGGAGAAAACCACAAAGGCACGAAGGGCACGAAGAAGCCGATCAGCTCTTCGTGGCCTTCGTGCCTTCGTGGTTGATCTAGAGAAAGTCCACAATCTCGACGACATGGCACGCGCCAGGTTCTGGCCCCACCACAAGCTGTGCGAAATTCGCGGTGGACGGCGACGGCGAGACCCCTACAATCCGAGTGTCGACATGATCGCGAATGCAACAGAACGGGCGCTGCAGACCCGGGGATCCGATCGGCGTAGCGCGTGGGAAGGGTCGTTGCGGTGAAGCTGCGCTTGGCTGACGATATCGGCGTCGACGACGAAGAAGATTATCTCCCGATCGAGTATGACGACGGTCGACCCGCGTTCACGCTCGTCCTGCTCGGCTATCGCAACGATCTGGCGCGCCACGCCGTCCTCGCGCTGCTGCGCGATCGCATCGAGGACGGCCCACCGGACCCGCCCCTGCCCTACACCATCGCGGCGCGCATCGACGGTGTGAACGGTGCCCGCCTGCTCGGCGAGTTGGAAGACGCCGGCGCCGTCGTCAGCTTCACCCCGGCTCCGCCACGCATTGTCGGAGCCCCGAAAACACCGGCGCCCCAAGCCGAAGAGACCGCGCCGGCCGAGCGGCGACCGACGCGCCCCGCCGTCCAGCCCTCGCTGCCGACCGAGGGTACGCGCTTCGCGCTGCCGCCGCGGCACGTTCGCATCGCCGCCATGGTCGCCTTCGGCGCCTACTGCGTGTTCTTGCAGATCCAGGCGCAGCAAGAGCGTCTTCTCGAGAGCGCCGCCGTCCACGTCGCGCCGCGCGTCGTGCCGCCGAGTCGATTTGCGCGCGCGCAGCCGCTGGTGCCGGCGACGGCGCAGCGCGCTCGCCGACTGATCGCCGCCGGCCGGCTTGAAGATGCGCGCGAGGTAGTCGACGGACACCCGCGACCGGAAGATGATGCACTGTCGATCGCGCTGCGCGGCGAGATCGAGTTCGCCGCCGGCGACTGGCGCAAAGCGCGCACTACGCTCGAGCGGGCCAGGGAGCTAGGCAATCGCGATCCGGAGATGTTCGTCGCGTTGGCGTCGATCTACCGCCAGCAGGGCGACCAGCGCGCCGCCGCCGACATGTTGCAGCGCGCACACCAGAACGGCGCTAGCGGGGAAGCGTTCGAAGAACTGCGCCAGGTCGTCGCCCCAGAGCAGCAGCCGGAACCGGAGCCCGACTCGCTCGGCGATACGCGCATTCCGTCGGCGACGAACCCGATCCTCGATCCGCCCAGTTGACGTCGCCCGCCCCGCCCGTCCATCCCGAGTAGACTCGCGAAGCGAGCGGCCACCTCGTCCATCCCGAGTAGCTCGCGAAGCGAGCGTATCGAGGGACGCACGCCCGCATCCGGCGTTGCCAGCAAGCGGCGGTCGTGCAATCGATGGCCGCGAAGGAGCTGGCCATGAGCGAGACGCACTATCGGATCTGTCCCTTCTGTGAAGCGACCTGCGGGCTCGAGCTCGAAGTCGACGGCGACCGCGTCACGGCGGTGCGCGGCGACGACGCGGATGTCTTCAGCGCCGGCTTCATCTGCCCCAAGGGCCCGGCGATCGCCGAGCTGCATGCCGATCCGGACCGGCTGCGCCAGCCGCTGATCAAGCGCGACGGCCGCCACGTCGCGGCATCGTGGGACGAGGCCTTCGCCGAGATCGAGCGGCGCCTGCTGCCGATCATCGCCGAACACGGCCGCGACTCGGTCGGCGTCTACCTCGGCAATCCCAGCGTTCACAACTGGAGCCTGGCGCTGTACGGCCGCGTCCTGATCCGCGCGCTGCAGACGCCGCACATCTTCTCGGCCAGCACCGTCGATCAGATTCCCAAGCAGCTCGCGTCGGGATTGATGTTCGGCAGCTACGCGACGGTCGCGGTGCCGGACATCGAGCGCACCGACTACCTGTTGATGCTGGGCGCGAATCCGTTCGAGTCGAACGGCAGCCTGTGGACCGTCCCCGACTTCCCCGGCAAGCTGCGCCGCCTGCAGCAACGCGGCGGTACCTGCGTGGTGATCGATCCGCGCCGCACCCGCACCGCGGCGGCGGCGGACCGACATCTGTTCATCCGCCCCGGCACCGATGCTCTGCTGCTCGCGGCCATCGCCCAGGCGATGTTCGCCGAAAATCTCGTCGATCGCGCGGCGCTCGACGGCCGCGTCACCGGCCTCGCCGAAGTCGAGGCAGAGTTGGTCGGTTTCACACCCGAAGCGGTGTCCACCATCTGCGGTATCGACGCCGGCGAGATCCGCCGCCTGGCGCGCGAGATCGCCGCCGCGCCGCGCGCCGCCGTGTACGGCCGCATCGGTACGTGCACGCAGGAGTTCGGCACCCTCGCCAGTTGGCTGGTCGACGTCATCAACACGGTGACCGGCAACGTCGATCGCGCCGGCGGCGTGATGTTTCCCCTCGCACCGGCCTTCGGCCAATACGGCGGCCCCGATGCCACCGGCGTCGGCCGCGGCGTTCAGACCGGCCGGCGCCACAGCCGGGTGCGCGGCGCGCCCGAGGTGATGGGCGAGTTCCCCTGCGCCTGTCTCGCGGAAGAGATCGAGACGCCCGGCAAGGGGCAGATCCGCGCCCTGTTCACCATCGCCGGCAACCCGGTGCTGAGCACGCCGAACGGCGGCCGTCTCGACGCGGCGCTGCGCAAGCTCGACTTCATGGTCAGCCTCGACATCTATCTCAACGAGACGGCGCGGCACGCCGACGTCATTCTTCCCGGACTGTCGACACTCGAGAACAGCCACTACGACACCGCGTTTCCGAGCTTCGGGTACCGCAACGCGGCGCGCTACTCGCCGGCGGTGTTCGCGCCGCCGAGCGATCGCCCCACCGAGTGGCAGACGCTACTGCGCCTGACGTCCATCGTCTCACCCGAGGCGCACGGCGCGTCGGTGGAGGATCTCGACGACTTCGTGCTCGCCACCAATCTGCAGCGCGCCGTGCGACCGCCATCGAAGGCGGCCGGGCGCACGGAGTCCGACATCCGCGCCGCCCTCGCCGACCGAAAGGGCCCCGAGCGCCTGCTCGATCTGGCGCTGCGGACGGGACCGTACGGCGACGGCTTCGGCGCCGATCCCGACGGCCTCAGCCTCGACAAGCTGCTGGCGCATCCGCACGGCGTCGATCTCGGCGAGCTGCGGCCGCGCATTCCCGAGGCCCTGCGCACGCCGTCCGGCGTGATCGAGCTGGCGCCGCAGCCGCTGCTCGAAGATCTGCCGCGCCTGCGCGCGGCATTGACGCGCGGCAACGGCGAGATGGTGCTGGTCGGCCGGCGCAATCTGCGCACCAACAACTCGTGGATGCACAACCTGCCCCGCCTCAACCGCGGCCGTCCGCTTTGTACGCTGCAGATCCACAGCGACGACGCCGCGCGATTGGCGCTGCGCGACGGCGCGACGGCATTGGTGTCATCGCGCACCGGCACCGTCGAGGTGCCGGTCGAGGTCACCGACGACATCATGCCCGGCGTCGTCAGCATCCCGCACGGCTTTGGCCACGACCGCGAAGGCGCCGTGCTGTCGACGGCGCGCGAGCGCCCGGGCGCCAACAGCAACATCCTCGCCGACGAGATGGCCCTCGACCCACTGTCCGGCAACGCCGTGCTGAACGGCATCCCCGTCACTGTTCGGGCCGCGTGATCTCTTCAGCATCGAAATCGAACTCCAAATCGAAATCGAAATCGGTACACACCCTCACCGATTTCGATGTTGAAGCGGCCGTCGATTCGTCGCCGCCCCACCCGTCCCATACGGAGAGCGCGCATTGTCCATGTTCTATGAGCAGTCGATTCGTGTCGCTCGCACGACGCGCGGCATGCGTCACCTCGCCTTGGGCTGGGGCACGGGCATGGGCTCGGGCTCGGGTTGTTGTTTCGCGCCCAGAATATCAGTGGACTGACGCGCGGGCGGCGTGTTAGCGACCGTCTGTTGCGCGCGGGTGTGCCGTGCCGAAAGGGGTAGTTTCGATGAGGATCAGGGGATTGTTGTGTGCGTTCGCTTCGCTGCTGGCGGCGGGCGCGGCGCAGGGGCAGTTGGAGGTGGTATCGACGAGCCCGGCGCTCAATGCGACGGCTGCAACCGGCACCGCCATCCAGATCGATTTCGATCGGGCCGTCGACACCGCGACGATCACATCGAGTACCTTCCGCGCTTACGGGCGATATAGCGGGCCGGTGAGTGGGACGTTCAGTTTTTCGAACGGCGACCAGACCGTCACCCTGACACCCAGCGAGCCTTTCAGCGCCGGCGAGCTGGTCTACGTCAACCTTTCGCACGACATCGTCGCCGACGACCTCTCGCCGCTGCGCAGCGAAGGATACGCCTTTCAGTTCATGACCGCAGTGGTGGCCAGCGCGGCGACCTTCACCGAAGTCGAGACCTTCACCAACATGGACACGCCCAGCGGCCCGCAGACTCGCATCTACGGCGCCGCCGCGACCGATCTGAACAACGACGGCTACCTGGATCTCGCAACCGTCAACGAGGTGAGCGCCGACGTGCGCGTCTTCCTCAGCAATGCCGACGGCAGCGCCACCTTCGGTGCGATGCTTCCGGCCGAAGACATCGGCGTCGAGGCGAGCCCCAACGACACCGCGGACTTCGACAATGACGGCAACGTCGACATGGTGATCGGCGCCGCCAGCAGCGACGATGTCTGGATCCTGCTCGGCGCCGGCGACGGCACGTTCTCCTCCGATCAGAACATCGTCACCGCCGGCGAACCGCACGGCGTCGCGCCGCTCGACGTCGACGGCGACGGCGACCTCGACATCGTCAACGCCAACGTCGCCGGGAACGATTTGTCGCTGATGCTCAACAACGGCAGCGGCGTCTTCGGCGCTCCCTCCTTCTTCTCCGGCAACGTCAACGGCGAGTACGGTCTGGTGCCGGCCGACATGGACGGCGACGGCATCACCGACCTGGTGGTGGCCGGACGCAACGGCTCCGAGATCGTCACCATGCTCGGCAACGGCAACGGCACGTTCACCGCGGCTGGCCCGGCGCAGTCGACCGGCGGCCAGACCTGGGTGGTGGTCGTCGGCGACGTCGACGGCGATCTCATCATGGACGCCGTGACCGCCAACAACGGCGACGGCAATGTCGGTGTTCTGCTCGGCGATGGCGACGGCACCTTCGCGCCGGTCACCACGATCAACATCGGCGCGCACGTGCCGTCGGTCGACCTCGGCGATCTCGACGGCGACGGCGACCTCGACATGGTCGTGTCGAGCTACGGCGGCGGTTTCTGGCGCTGGTTCGAAAACGACGGAACGGGTTCCTTCACCGTCGTCGAGGACTTCATCGCTCCCGACAATCCTTCGTGCTCGGTCCTGTTCGACGCCGACAACGACGGCGACCTCGACATGGCGCTCACCGACGAGATCGCCGACGTGGTCCGCATCATGCGCAACGGCGGCGCGCCGCCGCCGACCTCGGAGTGCAGCCCGGCGCCGTCGGCGTGCCGCGCGCCCACCGAGGCCGGCAAGTCGCGCCTGCTGCTGAAGGACAACGGCGCCAACGACAAGCTGGTCTGGATCTTCAAGAAGGGCGAGACCACGACGAAGGCCGAGTTCGCCGATCCGGTGGCCGGCGACGATTACAACTTCTGCCTCTACCACGACGGCGTTTTGGTCAACGACTACGCGCTGCCCGGCGGCATCTGCGCAGGCAAGCCCTGCTGGAAGGAAGTCGGCAAGGGCTACATTTATAAGGACAAGGACCTGACGCCTGACGGCATTCTCGTCGCCAAGCTGCTCGAGGGCGACGCCGACGACACCAAGCTCATCGTCAAGGGCAAGAGCGCGGCATTGTCGCTGCCGGCGCTCGGCAGCCTGACCGAGGTCATCGACGTCCAGTTGCAGCGCGACGGCGGCCCCTGCTGGGGAGCGCGCTACACGCCGCCGTTCGCGAAGGCGGAGCCCAACTTCGTCAAGGCGATCTCCGACGACGCGGGCGACACCCTGGCGCCGCTGTGGTCGGAGATCCACGCCGAGCTCATCGCCCCGCAGTGCGCCGGCTGTCACGGCGGCTCGGGCGGCCTCAGCGCGCTCGGCGACTGCAACGCCGGCTACGCCAACCTGATCGACACGCCGAGCAGCGAGCTGCTCACGATGGACCGCGTCGAGCCCGGTGACTCGACGATGAGCTGGCTGATGCACAAGCTCGACGGCACACAGGGCGCGTTCACGGCGCAATGCGTCGGCAACTTCTGCGGCAGCCGCATGCCGCTCGGCGGCCCGTTCTTCAGCGAAGAAGAGCTCGACGCCGTGCGCGCCTGGATCGACAACGGCGCGGTCAACGACTGCCCGTGATCCGGTGCGCGACTAAGGATTGAAACGACAAACCACGAAGACACGAAGGCACGAAGAGAAACGCTGACCTGATCAGCCCTTCGCGCCCTTCGCGTCTTCGTGGTTTTGTATCGTCGCGCCGACTCAGCGCAGCAGGGTGATTGCGTCGGTCGCCACCCAGCCTCGGCGGCCGTCGCGGCGCGTCACCTGCGACCAGCCGTCGCGTTGATCCGACACGGCGAGCATCGTTCCGGGCGGCGCTTCGAAATGCGCGGTGCCGCTGGCGCTCGGCTCGAAGCGCACGGTGGCGCCCGCGGCGGTGACCAGCGCGGTGCCGCGCAATTCGAGCGCCTGATGCCTGTACGCGAGGAATAGCGCGACGGCGACGGCGACCAACCCAGAGCCGCGCACCACCCAGCGCAACGGCTCGCGCAGGCGCGGCATCATGAAGCCCGCCGCTAGCGCGGCGCCGAGGATCCACCACAGCGCGGTCACGGCGAGAGCCAGCTCCGATTCGGTGGCGCGGTATGCTGGCGCGAAGGCGATGCGGCGCCACAGCGGGTCGGGCTCGGCGCCGAGTTCGAGGGATTCGCGTGCGAAGGACAGATTCGCCGCGACGTCGGGATCGCGCGGCAGCAGCCGCTCGGCGCGCAGATACCCGGCAAGCGCCCCGGCCGCGTCGCCGCTCTTGAAGCGCGCGTTGCCGAGATTGAAGTGCAGCGCGCCGGTCTCCGCGCCGGTTTGCAACGCCGCTTCGTAGTGCGCGATCGCCTCGGCGTAGCGACCGTCGGCGTAGGCGTGGTTGCCGGCGAAGAACTTCGCCTCCGGTCCATCGGCCACATCGTCGGCGGCAACCGCCCAGCGCGGAGCCATCGCGAGCAGCGACGCGAGTGCGAGCAGCGCCACGAGCGCCCTCGCCAGCTTCTCGGTGACGTCGCGCCGTTTCTCGATCGCGTCGACCAACGCCTCGGCGCGCCGTACCAGCTCGGCGCGGCCGTCGGCGTTGCCGCCCGGTGCGTAGCGCAGACCCTCGAGGCTGCCGATCAATTGTTCCGCGTCGCGGCCCAGATCGTCGTCGTAGCCGGCAGAGTGCAATGCCCGCCGCACGGCGGCCGCCTCGACTGCCCCCGGCGGCATACCGAGCTTGGCGGCGAAGTACTCGCCGAGCGCGCGCGATAGACCGTCGAGCAGAGCCGCGCCGTCACTGCCATTGGCGGACAGCACCGCCAGCGCGCCGCGCGCCTTGCCCTCGGCCTCGCGAAAGCGCCGCAGCGCCGGATTGGCGGCCAGCAGACCCGCGCGCCGCTGCCGCCACCCGAGAGCGGTGCAAACCGCCACCGGCAGGGCGTTGATCAGCCAGAACCACCATCCGGTGAGCGGCGAGGTCCCGGCGCCGCGCCAATCGCCGGGTTCGTTCTTGATGTACACGATGTCGCGCCCGAGCGGTCCCGGCGCGCGCTCCGCCGCGCCGCTCTCGCCCTCGGCGACGACCCCGACCGGGACGTTGGAGGCGGCGTTGACCTGCAGCGCGATCGGCCCGCGGTGCACGGTGCGATAGGTCTCGCTCTTCGGATCGAAGAACGAAAACGCCAGCGCCGGCAGCTCGTCGGCGTCGGGCGATTGCGGGATCACTACCTGCTCGACGGCACGCCGGCCGGGGCCGGCATCCTTCACCGCCACCGGATCGTAGACGCGAAAGCCCTGCACCGGCGCGAAGCGCGGCGGATGCACCTTGGAGAAGTCGCCCTCGCCGGTGACGGCGATGCGCAGCGTCACCGGGTCGCCGGCGTTGACGGCGCGCGGCGACGCCGCCAGCTCGAGATCGAAGTTGCCGACGGCGCCGGAGAATCCCGCCGGCTCGCCCGGCGGCAGAGCGCGCGGCGCGAACGCGATCGGCGCGCTGCGCAGCTCGACCGGGCGTCGCTCGCCGAGCATATCGTCGAACATGCCGAACATGCCGCCGCGGCCACGCCGCGCCTCGATGACGTTCATCCCCATCGCCACGACGAGATCCGACGCCACCGCCGCCAGCGGAGTGACGTGGGTGTCGAAGTAGAGAACGCGATACGGCCGCCCGTTGATGCGCTCGTCGCGCTGCGCCGGCTGCGGCATGTCGCCGACCGCGATCGCCTGGGCCTCGACGGTGGGAAACTGCAGGTCGTCGACGCGCACGCCGTTCGGAATCAGGACGCGAATGGTCAGCGTCACGCGCTCGCCGGCAAACGGATTCGCCTTGGCGAGCCGCGCTTCGATCTGCAACTGCGGCGCCGCCGCCGGGTCCGGAGCCGCGCCGGCCGGCAAGACCTGCAGCGCGATCGGCTCGCTGCGCAGCGTCGTGCCGCCGACCGCGACTTCGAATGGACCGAGCGTGAACTGGCCCGGCCGGCGGCCGATGACCTGGTAGCGATGCGTGATGCTGCTCGACATGCGGCCGTTCTCGAGCCGCATCTGCGTCGACGGCCCGGCGTAGCGCAGCCCGAGACCGTCGATCGCGACGACATCGGGCGCCGCGGCATCCTGCGTGCCCGTCACCTCGATCGACAGTACGGCCGACTCGCCGACTGCGATCTGCGGGCGGTCGACCTGGGCGCTGATCGCCGGCTCCTGCGCAGCGGCGCCGCCCGCCAACAACAGCAGCACCACGAGCGCCATCGCCGCCGCCCGCCGTTTGCCGATCTCGCGACTCACGCCTGTCATCGCTACCAGTCCGAGACCGGCTCGCCGATCCCCGCGGCCGCAACCGGGCGGCCGACTTCCTCCGGCCCGAGCTCTTCCTGGCGCGCCACGTCGAGCACTACCTGCGCCGCTTGCTCGGCAGCCCGCTGCTCGTCCGACGCTTCGCCGCCGGCTGCCCCGCCCGCCGCCTG
>CADEER010000181.1:5805-9281 GCA_902826395.1 uncultured bacterium | reverse complement strand
ATGCCCGAATTCTGCAGGAAACTCCGTGTACGAGTACGAGTACGTGTACGGTCACGAATCTTCAATTTACGACAGTCTCAGAGGGAGAGGCGATTCACTGGCGGTAGGCAAAGCTGTGGAGATGTGTCATGCGGGAAGCCAGGATCCAGGCTGGCGCACGATGCAATTACAAGGCGCAATAGAAACCATCTCCGATAGTGAGGATCGCGACGAGGCGCGGACGCTGATCGCCGGCGAGAATCAGCTCTTCGAGATGATCGCCCGGGATGAGCCCCTGCCCGCCATCCTCGACGGCTTGTGCCGGCTCGTAGAGCGCGTGTCGCCCGGTGCGCTGGCCTCGATCCTGCTGCTCGACTCCGACGGACTGCTTCGCCACGCCGCGGCGCCGACGCTGCCGAACGCCTACATCCAAGCGTTGGACGGGATCGCGCCGGGCCCCAAGGTCGGCGCCTGCGGCACTGCCGCCTACCGCAACGAGGCCGTGATCTGCGCCGACCTCGCCACCGATCCGCTGTGGGAGGACTACCGTCACATTCCCCTCGCCCACGGCCTGCGCGCCTGCTGGTCGACTCCGATTCGCTCGTGCAACAGCGACGTGCTCGGCACCTTTGCCATTCTGTTTCGGGAGCCGCGTCAGCCGACGCCCGAACACTACGCTCTCATCGAGCAGATCACCCACATCGCCAGCATCGCGCTCGACCGCACACGAACCTTGGCGGCGCTCCGCCAACACGAGCAGGAGTTCCGCCAGATGGTGGACTTCGTGCCGCAACACATCATCGTCCTGGCGCCTGACGGCACGCGGCTCTACGCCAACAAGATGAGCCTCGAGTACAGCGGTCACTCCCTGGAGGAGTTCCGCGCCGCGGCCTACGACGACGTCGTTCATGCCGACGATCTCGAACGCCTGCGCCGCGAAGGCGCGCGCGTGGCGGACGGGATGCCGTTCGAGCTGGAGGCGCGCTTTCGCGGACAGGACGGCGTCCATCGCTGGTTCCTGCTGCGATACAACCCGCTGCGCGACGAGTCGGGGGCGATCCTCCGCTGGTACGTCACCGGCACCGAAATCGAAGATCGCAAACGGCGGGAAGAGCGAATCCACAACGAGAACCTGGTTCTGCGCGAGGAGATCGACAAGGCGTCGATGTTCGAGGAGATCGTCGGCGCTTCCCCTGCCCTGCAAGCCGTCCTCGATCGCGTCGCGCGCGTCGCCCCGACCGACTCGACGGTCCTCATCACCGGTGAGACCGGCACCGGCAAGGAGCTCATCGCGCGCGCCATCCACAAGCGCTCGCCGCGAGCGGGACGCGCCTTCGTCAGCGTCAACTGCGCCGCCATCCCCCAGTCGCTGATCGCCTCCGAGCTCTTCGGCCACGAGCAGGGAGCCTTCACCGGCGCTCTGCAGCGCCGGCTCGGCCGCTTCGAGCTCGCCGCCGGCGGGACTCTGTTTCTCGACGAAGTCGGCGAGCTGCCCGCCGAGACGCAAGTGGCACTGCTGCGCGTTCTGCAGGAGCGCGAGATCGAACGCGTCGGCGGCGACCGCGCCATCCCCGTCGACGTGCGCGTCATCGCCGCCACCAACCGCGACCTCGACGCCGCCATCGCCTCCGGCGACCTGCGCAGCGACCTGTTCTACCGGCTCAGCGTCTTCCCCATCCGCATGCCGTCGCTGCGCGAGCGGCGCGACGACATCCCGATGCTCGTCGAGTACTTCATCGATCGCTACGCCGGCAACATCGGCAAGCGCATCCGCACGGTCTGCAAGCAGAGCATGGCGGTGCTGCAGTCGTACCGATGGCCGGGCAACATCCGCGAGCTGCAGAACGTCATCGAGCGCTCGGTCATCCTGAGCGACGGTGAAACGTTCTCGATCGACGAGAGCTGGCTGCCGCACGACGATACTCCAGAACCCGCGCCGCCTGCCGATACGGCGCCGATGTCGGAAGTCCTGTCGCAGCGTCAGAGCGCGATGATCGAAGCCGCGCTGACCGAATCGCGCGGCAAGGTGTCAGGTGCCTCAGGCGCCGCCGCTCGACTCGGCATGCGTCCGTCGACGCTCGAATCGAAGATCCGCGCGCTCGGCATCGACAAGTACCGCTTCAAGAGCGGTTGATCGGATCGCACGCGCTCGGTCGCGACTCGTGAGGCGTCGCGAATTCGCGAAAACTCGCGACGGCAATGGCACTGTCCTCGCGCGCGACGTGGCGCCGACCGCGCGGCACGATGCTTGCCTCAGCGTGCATACGCCCGTAGCTTCGCAACGCTCGATCGTTCGGCGCTCGGCGCCAGTTGGCCAACAGAGAGACGAGGAGCGGTGATGGCAAGTCCACGATCATCCAGGGGCCGTCGAGCCGCATTCGGCGCCACCGCTCTGGGTCTTGTCGCAACGATCATCAGTTGCGCGCAGCCGGTCGAGAAGAGCGCCCCGCCGCCGCCCGTGGTGGACGTCGTGCAACCCGCTCCTCGCGAAGTCACCGAGTGGGACGACTACACGGCCCGCCTGGAGGCGACCGAGACGGTCGAGGTGCGGCCGCGGGTCAGCGGCTACCTCGAGTCGATTCATTTCAAGGACGGCGCCATCATCGCCGAGGGCGATCTGCTCTTCCGCATCGATCCGCGCCCGTACGAGGCAGCCCTGCGCCTCGCCGAGGCCAACCTGGCGCAGGCGCGGTCGCGCCTCGATCTCGCCCAGAAGAACCTCGCGCGCGGCGCCGAGCTGATCCGCAGTGATGCGATCTCACGCGAAGAGGCAGACATCCGCGCGGCCAACGTCCAACAGGGCCAGGCGTCGCTGAACCAGGCACAGGCCGCCGTCGACGCCGCGCGCCTGGATGTCGAGTTCACCGAGATCACCGCGCCGATCGGCGGTCGCATCGGGCGCAAGCAGGTGACGGAGGGCAACCTCATCAACGGCGGCATCGGCACGCAGGGGACGCTGCTGACGACGATCGTATCGCTCGATCCGATCTACGCCTACTTCGAGGCCGACGAGCGCTCGTACCTCAAATACTCGAACCTGGCGCGCAGCGGCCTGCGGCCGAGCTCGCGCGACTACCGGCACCCGGTGTGGATCGGGCTCGCCGACGAAGAGGGCTTCCCGCGCCAGGGCACCATGGACTTCGTCGACAATCAGCTCGACCGCGGCACCGGCACGATGAACGGCCGCGCCGTCATCCCAAACCCCGATCTGCTGCTCACCCCCGGCCTCTTCGCGCGCCTGCGCCTACCCGGCAGCGGCGTCTACTCGGCAATGCTGATCCCCGACGAGGCGGTGGCCAACGACCAGGCGAAGAAGTTCGTCTTCGTCGTCGACGCCGACGACACGATCCAGTACCGCTCGATCGAAACCGGACCACTGGTCGACGGCCTGCGGGTCGTGCGCTCCGGCCTCACCGCCGACGATTGGGTCGTCTACGCCGGCACGCAGCGCGCGCGGCCGGGCCTGCGCGTCGATCCGCAGCGGCACGGCCGCGCCG
>CADEER010000181.1:2694-5705 GCA_902826395.1 uncultured bacterium | reverse complement strand
CACTTCTTCATCGACCGGCCGATCTTCGCCGCGGTCCTGTCGATCGTCACCGTCATCCTCGGCGGCATCGCCTACAACGCGCTGCCGCTGGCGCAGTACCCCGATGTCGTGCCGCCGACGATCGTCGTCCAGGCGGCCTATCCGGGAGCGCCGCCCGACGTCATCGCCGACACGGTCGCGACGCCGATCGAACAGGAGGTCAACGGCGTCGAGAACATGCTCTACATGTCGTCGCAGTCGACGACCTCCGGCAGCATGACGCTGACCATCACGTTCAAACTCGGCACCGACCTCGACACGGCGCAGGTGCTGGTGCAGAACCGCGTCGCCATCGCCCTGCCGCGCCTGCCGGAAGACGTGCGCCGCATCGGCGTGACGACGCTCAAGTCGTCGCCCGACCTGCTGATGGTCATCCACCTGCTGTCGCCGACCAAGCGCTACGACCAGCTCTACATCGGCAACTACGCCCTGATTCAGGTGCGCGACGTGCTGCGCCGGCTCGACGGCGTCGGCGACGTGAGTCTCTTCGGCCTGCGCGAATACAGCATGCGCATCTGGCTCGATCCGGCCAGTCTCGAGAGCCGCAACCTGGCGACTAGCGACATCGTCGCGGCGCTGCGCTCGCAGAACATCCAGGTCGCCTCGGGCGTCATCGGGCAGGCGCCGGTGCCGCCCGGCCACGCATTCGAGCTGCCGATGACGACGCTCGGCCGCCTGCGCGAGCCGGAGGAGTTCGGCAACATCGTCGTCAAAACCGCCGACGACGGCCGCGTCACGCGCGTCCGCGACATCGCTCGCATCGAGCTCGGCGCGCGCGACTACGGCATCAACAGCTATCTGAACAACGAGCCGGCGGTGGCGATGGCGATCGCGCAGCGGCCCGGGTCGAACGCCGTCGACACCGCGGCCGCCGTTCAGCGCACCATGGAAGAGCTGGCGCAATCGTTTCCGCAAGGGCTTGAGTACCGCATCGTCTACAACCCCACGGTGTTCGTCAGCGAATCGATCGAAGCGGTCCTCCACACGCTCTACGAGGCGGTGGCGCTGGTCGTCCTGGTGGTGCTGCTGTTCCTGCAATCGTGGCGCGCCACGTTGATCCCGGTGTTGGCGATCCCGGTGTCGCTGATCGGCACCTTCGCCGCCATGGCGGCGTTCGGCTTCTCGCTCAACATGCTGTCGCTGTTCGGCCTCGTGCTCGCGATCGGCATCGTCGTCGACGACGCGATCGTCGTCGTCGAGAACGTCGAACGCCACATGGCCGCCGGTCTGTCACCGCGCGATGCGGCGCGCAAGGCGATGGACGAGGTCACGGGCGCGGTCATCGCCATCGCCTTCGGCCTGTCGGCGGTGTTCATCCCGACCGCCTTCGTCAGCGGCATCGCCGGCGAGTTCTATCGACAGTTCGCGCTCACCATCGCCGTCGCGACGATGCTCTCGGCCTTCAACTCGCTCACTCTCAGCCCCGCCCTCTGCGCCCTGCTGCTCAAACCGCACGAAGCGCAGACCGACTGGTTCTCGCGCGTCTGGAATCGCCTCTTCGGCGGCTTCTTCCGGCTCTTCAATCGCGGCTTCGAGCGCATGAGCACCGTCTACGCATCGTCGGTCGGCTGGCTCACTCGCCGCGCCTTGATCGGCATCGCCGTCTACGTCGCGCTGCTGGCGCTCACCGCGTACGGCTTCATGCGCGTTCCGACCGGCTTCATCCCCTCGCAGGACAAGGGGTACCTGATCGTCGCCATCCAACTCCCGGACGGCGCTTCGCTCGAGCGCACCGACGCCGTCGTACGGCGAGCCAGCGAGGTGATCCTCGAGACTCCGGGGGTGAACTACGCGGTGGCGTTCGCCGGCTTCTCCGGCGCGACGCGTGCCACCAGCTCGAACGCCGGCGCGATCTTCGTCGGCCCCAAGCCGTTCGAAGAGCGCTTGCACGGCCCGACCGCGGCGGAGCTGCTCGCCACTCTGCAGCAGCGGCTCCGCGTCATCACCGAGGCCGACATCTTCGTCATCCCGCCGCCGCCGGTGCAGGGGCTCGGCACCTCCGGCGGTTTCAAGCTGCTGGTGCAGGATCGCGCCGCGCGCGGCTCGACCGCGCTGCAGGCGGCGACCGACGCGTACGTGCAGGCGGCGCGCGCCGACGCGGACGTATCCGGCGTCTTCTCGACCTTCCGCGCCTCCACGCCGCTGCTCTACGCCGAAGTCGATCGCGTCAAGGCACAGAAGCTGCACGTGCCGCTCGAGAATCTCTTCGACACCCTGCAGGTCTACCTGGGTTCGGCGTACGCCAACGACTTCAACCGCTTCGGACGCATCTTCCAGGTGCGCGCCCAGGCGGAAGGCGAATACCGCGCCGAGCCGGAACAGGTGGCGCGTTTGAAGACCCGCAACCTGCGCGGCGAGATGGTGCCGCTCGGCTCGGTTCTCGACGTGCAGTGGCGCAACGGACCCGACCGCGTCGTGCGCTACAACATGTTCCCGGCCGCCGAGATCAACGGCGACGCCGCGCCGGGCGGCAGCCAGGGCGTCGCGATGACGCGCATGGAGGAGCTGGCCGCCGAGATTCTGCCGTACGGCATGGGCATCGCGTGGACCGACCTCGCCTATCAGGCGAGGCTGGCTGGCAACACCGCCATCTTTCTCTTTCCGCTGTGCGTGCTCTTCGTGTTTCTCGTCCACGCCGCCGAGTACGAGAGCTGGGCGCTGCCGCTGGCAATCATCCTGATCGCGCCGATGTGCCTGCCGTTCGCACTGCTCGGCACGGCGGCGCGCGGCATGGACAACAACCTCATCACGCAGATCGGCTTCATCGTACTGATCGGACTGGCGGCAAAGAACGCCGTGCTCATCGTCGAGTTCGCCAAACAGCTCCAGGAGGAAGGGCGCGACCGCTTCGCCGCGGCCGTCGAAGCCTGTCGCCTGCGCCTGCGGCCGATCCTGATGACCTCGTTCGCCTTCATCCTCGGCGTCGTGCCGCTGGCGCGCGCCGCCGGCCCCGGCGCCGAGATGCGCCAGGC
>CADEER010000181.1:0-2594 GCA_902826395.1 uncultured bacterium | reverse complement strand
CGGCTGCGCGCTGGGGCCGAACTACGAACGCCCCACCCCTCCGGTGCCGGACCACGTGCGCGGCGATCTCGAGCCCGACCCGACATCCCTCGGCGACCTGCCGTGGTGGAACGTGTTCGGCGATCCGACACTGCAGTCCCTGATCCGCGAAGCAGTGGCAGCCAATCTCGATCTGCGCGCCGCGGCGGCGCGCGTCGAGCAGGCGCGCCATCTGGTCGGCGTCGCGCGTTCGGATCTCTACCCGCAACTAGGCTACGGTGCCGACGCGTCGCGGCAGCGCGCCCCCTTCGGCCCCGGCGACGCGGTGACGTTCAACAACTTCCTCGCGTCGTTCGAGCTGGCCTGGGAGATCGACCTCTGGGGCCGCATCCGCCGTCTCAGCGAAGCGGCGCGCGCCGACTATCTGGCAGCCGAAGAGGCGCGGCACGGCGTGATGCTCACCCTCATCGGCGATGTCGCCACTGCTTACTTCGATCTGCTCGGCCTCGATCGCGAGGTCGAGATCACGCTCGAAACCATCGACGCCTTTCACGACACCCTCGATCTTTTCCAGCGCCGCTACGAAGCCGGCATCGCGACGCGACTCGAGGTGTCGCGCGCGGCGGCCGCCCTGAGCGAAGCCCAGGCGGTGCTGCCCGATCTCGAGCGGCTGATCACGGCGCGCGAGAACCAGCTCTGCGTCCTGCTCGCGCGGCCGCCGGGCAACATCGAGCGGCCGACTCCTCTGGAGGACCAGTTCCTGCTTCCCGAGGTGCCTGTCGGCCTGCCTTCGCAGCTTCTCGAGCGCCGGCCCGACATTCGCCTGGCGGAGCAGGCTATGGTGGCGGCGAACGCCGAAGTCGGCGTGGCGGTCGCCACCTTTTTTCCGCGCCTCGGGCTCACCAGTCTGTACGGCGGCCAGAGCTCGGAGTTGGAGAACCTCGTCAAAGGCAGCGGCGCCGCGTGGTCGGTCGGCGCGTCACTCAGCGGGCCGCTGTTCCAGGGCGGCCGACTGCTGTCGAGCTACCGTGCCAGCGAAGCTCGATTCGACGAAGCGGTGCTGCGCTGGGAGCAGGTCGTTCTGCAGGCCTTCGCCGAGGTATCGAGCTCGCTCGTCAACCATCAGAAGATCAAGCTCGTCCGGCTGCAACGGGCGGAGACGGTCAAGCACCTCGAGATATCCGTCACCCTCTCGTTGAAGCGATACCTCGACGGCATCGCCAGCTACTTCGAAGTCCTCGAGGCGCAGCAGCAGTTCTTTCCCGCCGAGCTGCTGCTGGCGCGCGCCGAACGGAACGAGCTGATCGCGGTCGTCGACATGTATCGCGCGCTCGGCGGCGGCTGGCAGCTCGAAGAGGACGCCGTCGCGAACGCCGAGTCAGGCGAGATCGAATAGCAGCACCTCGGACACATCGGCAGCCGCGATCCGCAGCGCCGACTCACCACTGATGGCGGCACCGTCGCCGGCCGACAATGCATGGCCATTGACCTCGATACCGCCGCTCGCGACCTGCAGCCAAGCATGGCGGCCCGCCGCCAGCTCGTGTCGAACCTCGGCACCTCGCGCCAGCAGCGCGGCGTAGAGGGCGACGTCCTGCTGGACCGCGACCGAACCGTCGCGGCCGTCGCGTGAAGCGACGAGGCGCAGTCGATCGCGGCGCTCGGCAGCCGGGAAGTCGCGCTGCTCGTACGAGGGTACGACGCCGCGGCGCTCCGGCACGATCCAGATCTGCAGGAGGTGCACGACCTCGGCGGCAGACTGGTTGTACTCACTGTGCGACACTCCCGTTCCGGCGCTCATGCGCTGCACCTCGCCAGGGCGAATCACCGAGCTCGTGCCCATGCTGTCCTTGTGCTCGAGAGCACCCGCGAGGACATAGGTGATGATCTCCATGTCGCGGTGCGAATGGGTGCCGAAGCCGCGCCCGGGCTGGATGTGGTCCTCGTTGATGACGCGCAGCGCGCGAAAACCCATGAAGCGCTCGTCGTAGTACTCGGCAAACGAGAACGTGAATCGACTGTCGAGCCACCCGTGGTTGGCATGTCCGCGCTCTTCGCTCTTGCGCACGGTGATCATCACTTTCCTCCATTCAGCTCAAAATCACCTCTCCTACGGAGACTGTCGATTTTCTCCCGTACACGTACCCGTACGCGTACCCGTACACGATCAATGCCCGAATTCTGCAGGAAACTCCGTGTACGAGTACGGGTACGCGTACGTGTACGGTCACCGATCTTTCGTTTTCCGACAGTCCCTACAGGGAGAGGTCGCGCGAAGCGCGGGTGAGGGTTCATGAAATGAATTCGCGAAGCGAAACTCCGTTCAGAAGACGAAGCAGTCGCAGCCGGGGCTCCAAATGGATGTGCCGACGTGCGCGCATCCAACGTGCGCCGCTGCGTCGCCGGCGTGCAGCTCGCGCGCCGCGGCGCTCGCGTAGCCGCCAAACGATGCCACCGGCGACCAATCGGGGCTCACCGGTGGCAGCGCCGGCGCGAGCGGCGCCAGGTTGCCGGCGGCGTGTACCACCTCGCCGCCGACGACGGTCAGCACCGATTCGATGTCGGCGATCTGCTCCTCCGCCACCGCGAAGTAGTCCGCCGACAACACCGCCAGA
>CADEER010000180.1 GCA_902826395.1 uncultured bacterium | reverse complement strand
GGCGGCAACACCTGCCCACAATCTGGGCAACGCCCTCGGACTGTGCACGCGCCGATCAGGAAACCTTCTGGGACTCGCTGCGGCTGCATCGCCGAGAGAGCTGGTACAGGTTCTGCTTAGGGGAAGTGCGTTCCTGAAACAAAATTGGGGTGGATATGTTTGGTACTTCGGGTGATCCCCTGCAAGAGCGGATGCCCTATCACGAGTTCTATCTCGACGATTTCCAGCCGCGCACGCATTACCTGCCGCTGTGGGAGCACATCCGGAAGACCGGTCAGAGCGCACTGGCGGCGAAGGCGCACGAGGCGCACCTGGCCCTGCAGGCGGAAGGCGTCACGTTCACCGTCTACGACGACGATGCCGGAGTGGAGCGCGTCTGGCCGTTCGATCTCATCCCGCGCATCATCACGGCCGCGGAGTGGAGCTCGATCGAAGAAGGGCTCAAGCAGCGCACCCGCGCTCTGAACCTCTTTCTCAGCGACCTGTACCACGATCGCCGCGTCGTGAAGGACGGCGTCGTGCCGCCCGATCTGGTACTGGAAGGCAAGGATTATCTGCCGGAGCTGAGCGGCATCGATCCGCCGCGCGCCATCTACACCCACATCGGTGGGATCGATCTGATCCGGGACGAATCGGGCCGCTATCTCGTCCTCGAGGACAATCTGCGGACTCCGTCCGGCGTCTCGTACATGATCGAGAACCGGGTGATCGAGCGGCACGTCCTGCCGGAGTTCTTCGCCCAGTACCGCGTCCGGCGAGTCGAGCACTATCCGGCTCTGTTGCTGCAGGCGCTTCGCTCGCTGTCGCCGCGCCTGCCCAACGAGGCGGAGGTCGTGCTGCTGACGCCCGGTCCCTACAACTCGGCCTATTTCGAGCACACGTTCCTCGCCAAGGAGATGGGCGTCGAGTTGGTCGAAGGGCGCGATCTCGTCGCCGTCGACGATGTCATCTACATGAAGACGACAAAGGGGCTGAGGCAGGTCGACGTCGTCTATCGCCGCATCGACGACGCCTTCCTCGATCCGAGCTGCTTCCGCTCCGACTCGGTGCTCGGTGTCGCCGGTATCATCGACGCGTGGCGCGCCGGCAACGTCGCGATCGCCAACGCTCCGGGCGCCGGCATCGCCGATGACAAGGCGGTTTATCCGTTCGTTCCCGACATCATCCGCTATTACCTCGGTGAGCGGCCGATCCTGGAGAACGTGCCCACCTACCAGATGGTGCGTCCCGACGAGCGCGCGTTCGTGCTCGACAATCTGAAGACGATGGTGGTCAAGGAGGTCAGCGGATCGGGCGGACACGGCATGCTGATGGGACCGACGTCGACGCCCGCCCTGCGCGCCGAGTTCGCATCGAAGATCGAAGCCAACCCGCGCAACTACATCGCGCAACCGGTGGTCGGGCTGTCGCGCCACGTTTGTTATCTCGACGGAGAGCTCGAGTCGCGCCATATCGATCTGCGGCCGTTCGTCATCTACGGCGAGGGGATCGAAGTGGTGCCGGGCGGCCTGACGCGGGTCGCGCTCACCAAGGGATCGCTGGTCGTCAACTCGTCGCAAGGCGGCGGCAGCAAAGACACCTGGGTCCTGGCCTGATCCTTCCTCTCATGTCGACGCACGCACTTTCCTGGATGGCGCCCCCTCGCCCCTCGCCCCTCTCCCCCCGCCCCTCGATCGGTGCGCCATGCTGAGCCGCATCGCCGATAGTCTCTACTGGATGTCGCGCTATCTCGAGCGGTCGGGCAACACGTCCCGCCTGCTGGAGATCAACCTGCGCCACATGCTCGAAGCCGAGGTCGATCTCGCCGAGGCGGCGCAGTGGCGGCCGCTGCTCGCCATCACCGCCAGTGAAGGTCCCTTCGAGGAGACCTATGGCGGCGCCGACGTCACGGCGCACAAGACGCTGCAGTTCCTGGCCCGCGAGCGCAGCAATCCAAACTCGATCCTGTCGAGTCTGCGGCTGGCGCGCGAGAACGCGCGCGTCGTGCGCGATCGAATTTCGAGCGAGATGTGGGAGACGATCAATCAGCTCTGGCTCGGCCTCGACGGTACACTCGCCAAGCCGCTGTCCACCGAGCGCGCTTCGAACCTGTTCACCGACGTGCGCAACGGCGTCGCGCGCTTCCACGGCTTCAGCGTCAGCACGATGACGCGCGGCGAGGCCTTCGGCTTCTACCTGCTCGGCACGTTTCTCGAGCGGGCCGACATGACGGCGCGCATTCTCGACGTGAAGTACCACGTGCTGCTGCCGGACGTGTCGATGGTAGGCTCGGCCCTCGATTACTACCAATGGGCTGCGCTGCTGCGTTCGCTCTCCGGATTCGAGGAGTACCGGCATCGCTACCAGGCGGGATTGCGACCGGTCGACGTGGTGGAGTTCGTGATCTTCGAGCGCGACTTTCCGCGCTCGCTGCGTTTCGCGGTCGAGCGGATGCGCAATGCGCTCGCCGTGATCGGCTCGCCCCCGTCGTGTCGGACCGACGAAACGTTGGCGGCGGTGGAGCGGGTGATGGACGAGTCGAACGCGTCGAAGGTCGTCAACGAGGGACTGCACGAGTTCCTCGAGCGTTTCCTCGACTGCATCGCCGATTTCAACGAGGCGGTGTCGAAGGATTACTTCGAGGCGCACCTCGCCTACGCCGACAGCGAGCCACGCGCCGCCGCGCGCGCCGTCGACACCCAGTAGCTGGCAGCCCATTTGATGGAGGTTCGCCGGGATTCGATCCTCAGCCTCGAGCTGCCGTACCGCGAGCGCTCGGAGATTCGCCGCACGGTGTTTCGCGGCGCCGCCGACGGGCCGCGGCTGTCGTTGGTCTCGGGCATCCACGGTGACGAGATCGAGGGGCTGTACGTCTGCCAGCAACTCGCCGCGTGGATCGAAGATACCGAGCGCCGGCGGCCGGGAGCGCTGCGCGGCACCATCGAGCTCTATCCGGCGCTGAACCCGGTCGGCATCGATTCGCTGCAGCGTTTCGTGCCGGTGTTCGACACCGACCTGAACCGCAGCTTCCCCGGCCGCGCGGACGGCCTGTTGCCGCAGCGGGTGGCTGCAGCCGCGATGCGCCATCTGTGCGGCGCCGATCTGGTGCTCGACATCCACGCCAGCAACATCTTCCTGCGCGAGATCCCGCAGGTGCGCATCAATCACGAGTTCGCCGGCCGCTTGGTGCCGCTCGCCGAGAGCGCCAACGTCGACGTCATCTGGGTGCACGGTTCGATGACCGTGTTGGAGGCGACCATCGCGCACAGTCTGAACGACGCCGGCACGCCGTGCCTGGTGGTCGAGATGGGTGTCGGCATGCGCGTGACGCCGGCGTTCACGGAGCAGCTGTTGGTCGGCATCCTCCATCTGGCGCGGCGCCTCGGCGTGCTGGCGGCCGATGTCGAGCTGCCGGCGCTCGAACACGTGGCGATCACCGCCGACGACAACAACGTGTCGTATCTCAACGCCGAGACCTCGGGACTCTTCATCCCGGCGGTCGAGCACTGGAAGTCGGTCGAGGAAGGGCAGTTGCTCGGCCGCATCGTATCGCCGCACCACGGCGAGGAGCTGTCGGAGGTGCGCTCGCCCACCGACGGCATCCTGTTCACGCTGCGCGAGTATCCGGTCGTGTACGAGGGCTCGCTGATGGCGCGCATCGTGCGCCAATAGAGGGATCATGGCGGAGAGGGAAACGGCGCTGCTGCGCATGACGGCGCCGCTGCGCGAGCCGTTCGAGATCCCGTACCACGACATCGGCAGCGAGCTCGGGCGGGTTCGCGTCGCGCTGGTCGGCGGCGTCCACGGCAACGAGCTCAACGGCGTCTTCGTGCTGGCGCGCCTCGCCTCGTACCTGCGCCGCGTCGCCGCCGGCGAGATCGGTGGTCAGCGCCTGCTCGGACGCGTCCTGGTGGTGCCGGCCGTCAACGTCTTCGGCATGAACAACGGCAATCGCCGCTGGCCGTTCGACGGCACCGACCTGAATCGCATGTTCCCCGGCTACGACGCCGGCGAGACGACGCAGCGCATTGCTCACGCCGTCTTCGAGGCGACACGCGAGGCCGCGTACCGCATCGACGTGCACAGCTCCAACGTCGACTTCGAGGAGATGCCGCAGGTGCGGCTCTACGAACCGACCGAGGAGGAGCGCCGCGCCGCCCGTCACCTCGGCCTCGCCGCGGTCATCGAGCGCCGGCCCGACAAAGTCTTTACCGCGACGCTCGGCCACGGCTGGCGGTCGCTCGGCGGCGTCAACCTGATCGTCCAGGTCGGCCGCGCCGGCATGTTGCAGCTTCCCCATTGCACGACCCTCTTTCGCGGCTTCATCGAGTTCCTCGACCACATCGGCGTGCTGGAGGGAGTCGAGTTGGCTGAGATCGAGCACGACGTACTCGCCTTCTCGGAGCGCCAGACCTTCGCGATCGTATCGGAATGGTCGGGCTTGCTCGTGTCGCCGCTGCGGGTCGGCGACTGGGTCAAGGGCGGCGACGCGCTCGGCCGCGTCTTCGACCCGTTCAACGGTGAGGAGAAACACGTCATCCGCGCTCCGGTCGATGGCCTGCTCAGCGGCGTGCGCCGCCAACCACTGCTCTTCCAGGGCGACCTGGTCGCATGCATCCAACTGGTCGGCACTGAGTCGACCCACCCACCGATCAGCAACCCGGGACAGTAGATCGGGAACCGAGAACCGGGAGCCATGTAGAGCGGGTTTCAGACCTGCACGACATGTGCGTATCAGACGGAGAAGACCTCGAGACAATCCTCGAGGCCGGAGAAGTCACCTGGATTGCGGGTGTAAAGCGGGAGGCCGGCAGCGCAGGCCGCCGCGGCAATCAGCAGGTCGACAGCTCGCGCGCCTCTCGCCTTACGCCCGGATGCGACGACGGCAGCGAAGATTCGGCCGTAAGCTCGCGAGGACTCGACATCGAAAGGCAATGGGTCGAAGGCGGCTTCCGCACGCTGGAGCCTGTCTTGGCGGCGCGATCTCTCTGCCGGGTCGCTGGTCGCATGTGGACCCGCCGCAAGCTCCGCCATGGTGATCGCACTCACCGCAATCTCGAGCGGGAGTCTGTTTGGATCGATGTGCTCGAGGTCGATGACGACCGAAGTGTCGACGATGCCGCGTGCACGCCGAGAATCAGGCACGCGGCTGAGCCCCGATGTCCGCGAAGGCGTCGAGGTCGGCACGGAACCGAGCCGCGTCAACTTTGGGGGCGTTACGGAAAAGGGCGACTGCGGTCTCGGTCGCAACGAACCGATTTCGCCGCAGAGGAGCTAGCTCACCGACCGGCGTACCGTTGCGCGTAATGATGAAGGTATCGCCGCGATCGAGACAGCGCATGATCTCGGCGCTGCTGTTGCGGAGCTCGCGTTGTGTGATCGTGCGGGTCATGAACGCTGCGTAGCACGGCGCGCTACGCCAGACAACGCTGCTCTTGCGCCGGCGAATCCGGAAGACTGCCGGCGCTTTGATGAGAGAACGGACGCGGAGTCACTTGCGCATCAGAAGATATAGCCGCCCGGACCGATCGCCAGCACGGTGCTTTTTGTGGTGAAGGTGTAGCCGCGGCCGGGGTAGGTGTCGACGTGGCGGTAGATCGTCCATTGGGCGAGGCCGCTCACCGTGTGGAAGGTGACGGTCGTGCGGCTGGCCGATTGCACGACGCGCGGCTGCCAGTGGTTTGGGGCGCGCCGCTCCCACTGCCAATCCAGCGCCTTCCATTTCCTTCGCGGATCGCCGTCGATCAGATCGTGCGTCGACCAGTCGCAGCCGTGCCAGATGGCGCCGAGCTCGCCGAGCGCGCGGGCCAGCATCGAGGCGCTCATGTACGACCACGCCGTAGCATCTCCGTCGATCGCCTCCATCGTGTCGTCGAGCGTATGCTCGGGTCGCGGAGGGTCGAGGAAGCCACCGGCGCTACCCGCGCATTGGTCGGGCTCGGGGAAGGGAGCGTCGGCAGGCATCGCCCAGACGAAGCCGTTGCCGTTGTCACCGGCGCGATACTGGTACGCGCGCAAGACGTAGCCTTCGCGCACGCGCAGCGCCTTGAACATGCGCAGCACCTGCATGGGGTCGATGGTGCTCTTCGACCAGCCCTGCGGGCCGAAAGCGTCGGGCTGGAGATCGCTCGGCACCTTGCGTTGAATCTCGGCCGGCAGTGCGGCGATCGCCTCGGGATTCGGCCGCGACGCCTTGGCGGCGCGCCGTCGCAGGCCCTCGATCCTGGCGACGGTGAAGTCGGTTGTCGTAGATGGCATGCCCTTCCCCTCCAGCGCGCCATCTTCGACCGGTGCGTTGACATCGAGGGTCAACGTTTCGCGGTGTGCCATCTCGGTTCCCAGTTTTTTGGTGACGAGACGCCCCGTTCAACTCAGGGCTTCCCACTATGCGGCAGTCCCTTATCTCCCGCGGCCGGTCGAGAGCGGTCACCGGGTCGGTAGCGGCGGCCCCGCGTGGCTGCCCTTTCCCCTCGCGGGACCTCTCAGGTCGTCGGCCGCGAAGCGATCGCCACGACCACGTCGGCCGGGGAATCGGCGCCCAGTAGGGCGTCGCGCCTCGCGCTGTCGTTGCACAGCGTCGCGACCTGGCTGATCAGGGTCAGTTGCACTTCGGGTCGTTCGTCGGGGGTGACGAGCAGGAACAGTGCGTGCACGACGTCGGGAGCGCGCGGAGAGAAGATCACGCCCTGCGGCGAACGGCCGAAGACGACGATCGGCGCGGTAAGGCCGGGCAGGCGGGCGTGCGGGATTGCGAAGCCGTTGCCGAGATTGGTCGAGACTTCCTCTTCGCGTTGCAGCGCCAGGCGGGCGACGTCGCTTCTGCTCGTGCCCGCGGGCAAGGCGCTGCCGGGAATCGCGGCAGCGAGCTCGGCGATCGCTTCGGCGCCGGTCTGCGCCGCGAGATGAGTGAGGGTGCCGCCGCTGGCCAATGCATCCGCCAGCGTCACCGGGGGGGCGTGCGGGTACTCGTCCTCGATGCGGCCGACCACCAGCTCGAGGATATCTTCGAGTGTGATGAGTCCGACCGGCCGACCCGCTTCCTCGACGACGTATACCGACGCGCTGGCGCTCTGCATCTCCGCGAGCGCCGCGGCGACGCTGTCGTCCGGCCGGATCGCCGCCAGCGGACGGACGAGGCTCGTCCAATCGGCATCGGTTGCATGGGCGATCAGATCCTTGGTCAGCAGGTAGCCGATGACGCGGCCGCTCGGCGGCTCGACGATCGGCCAGCGCGAGAAGGGTTCTCGCGATACCTGGGCCAGCACCTCATCGCGGCTCAGCGAAGTTGAAAGTGTGCGCACGCGCGACCACGGCACCATGATGCCGCGCACACGATGCTTCTCGATGCTCGATACGTTCTCGGTGATCAGTTGCAGGCGCAGATCGCGGATGCGGCTATCGGCTGCTTCGCGGTGCACGCCGGTGTCGGCGAGGACGAGGCGCGCCAGCGCGACGGCAGCTTCCGCCTCTTCGAATACCGCCGCGGTCGCGCCGGCCTGAGCGAGCTCTTCGCGTTCGCTCAGGTAATGCGCGCGAACGAGGATCCGCACCTGTCGATTGAGAGATCGCGCCGCGGTGACGACGGCTGCGCGGTCCCCGGAGTGAGGCAGGGCGACGATGAGAAACGCGGCGCGCCGGATGCCCGCCTGCTCGAGCAGCGACTCGTGGGTGGCGTCGCCGAACAGCGCCGGTTGCCCCTCCGCGTTCAGAGCGAGGATGGTGTCCATGTTGCGGTCGATCACCACCGTGGCGAGGTTGGCCTCGAGTAACAGCCGGTGTACCGAGCGCCCCACCGGCCCGTAGCCGACGACGATCGCCAGGCCGTTGGCGCCGCCGGCGGGACGAGAGATCGCCGCGCCGGCGCTCGCGGTCGCCGTCAGGGCGCGCCGCTCGGCGCGCCCGTTGAGCAGCCGCCACAGCCACGGCCGCGCTCGCAGCCAATCCTCGATTGCCGGCAACCAACGGAAGAGGAGCGGAGTGAGAGTAATGGAGATGATCGCAGAGGCCACCAGCACGTTGTGCCCGGCGTCCGGCATCAGGCCGTGCTGGCGCGCCAGCTCGGAGAGGATGAAGGAGAACTCGCCGATCTGCGCGAGACCGATGGCGACGGTCAGTGCGGTTCGCGCCGAGTGTCCGAGCACGGCCACGATCAGCAGCGCCGCCAGTGGTTTGGCGACCAGGATGATCGCCAGTCCGGCGAGCACCATCAACGGCTCCTGGAGCAGAAACGCGGGGTCGAAGAGCATGCCGACCGAGACGAAGAACAGCACCGCGAAGGCGTCGCGCATCGGCAGCGCGTCGGCGGCGGCTTGATGGCTGACGGGAGACTGCGCCACCACCATGCCGGCGAGAAAGGCGCCAAGCGCCATCGAGGCGCCGAAGAAGAAGTACGAACCGGCGGCGATCGCGATCGAGCAGACGAGCACCGTCAGAGTGAAGAGCTCGCGCGAGCGCAGCCTCGCCACCTGGACGAGGATGCGCGGCACCAGTCGCGCACCGCCGATCAGCACGATCCCGACCAGACTGACCAGCTTGGCAAAGGCGATGGCGAGGGTCTCCCACAGTGCCGCGCTGCCGCCCGCGTCGCCCGTGCTGGAGCGGCCGAGCACCGGGATCAGCACCAGCACCACCACCGTGAAGATGTCCTCGACGATCAGCCAGCCGACCGCGACGTGCCCCTGCGGCGCGCCGAGGACGCCGGCGTCCATCAGCACACGCATCAGCACGACGGTGCTGGCGACCGACATCGCCATGCCGAGCACGACGCCGGTATCGGTGGGCATGTCGAAGGCCGCGAAGATCACCACCGTCAGCGCCGTCGCGGTCAGGCTCTGCACGACGGCGCCGGGGATGGCCACTGCCTTCACCGCCAACAGATCCTTCATATGGAAGTGGAGGCCGACGCCGAACATCAACAGGATGACGCCGATCTCGGCGAGCTGCTGGGCGATGTGCACGTCGCCGACGAACCCGGGCGTCGACGGCCCGATCAACACACCCGCGAGCAAATAGCCGACGATCGGCGACAGTCCGAGTCGGTGCGTCACCAGCCCGAGCAGCCAGGCTCCGGTGAGCCCGGCCGCGATCGTCGAGATCAGCGAGAGATCGTGCATCGCTTGTTAGTGGCGGGCTCAGCGCCGCCGACCATCTCCGTCGTGCGACATGGTCGAAGATCGATCGATCGGCGCGCGCATCCATGCACCCTAACGGCGTCGCCACGCCAGAGCCAGCCAGCGTAGTTCCCTCTCCCGGATGAGACTGTCGATTTTCTCCCGTACACGTACACGTACCCGTACACGATCCATGCCCGAATTCTGCAGGAAACTCCGTGTACGAGTACGGGTACGAGTACGTGTACGGTTACGCATCTTTCGTTTTCCGACAGTCCCGGATGGGAGAGGGTTAGGGTGAGGGGGATGA
>CADEER010000179.1 GCA_902826395.1 uncultured bacterium | reverse complement strand
GACTTTTAGGTCGGTCTCATTTCGAGATGCCGCCAGGCGGCCGGCAGCGACCAATCGCGGTCGGGCTTTTCCGGCGGCGTGTGCGCGCCCGGGCCCGGACGCCACTTCATGGCGCGCAGATCCTCGAAGACGTGCGCCATGTTGAGCAGGTCGAGCTCGTAACAGAAGCGGCCGTCGCCGGCGTAGTAGAGAATCGAGATGCCGGGCTGCGTGTTGCGCCGGCCGTCCGCCTCGGCGCCGATGCGCTGCTCCCACATGGTGACGACGCGATGTCCGGCGACCATCGTCCACACCTCGGGAAAGCTCCAGTCCTCGAGTCCCTGCATACTTTCGCGCATGAACTGCCGGATGTTGTCGCGTCCCTCGACTCGACCCCACGCCGGGTCGATGAAGACAGCGTCGTCGGTGAAGAAGTCGGCCAGCTCGTCCCACGAGCGCCGCTCGCGAAAGATGCGCTCGCGCACCGCGATGTAGCGGCGATAAGTCGCCAGCGCTTCCTGCTCGATGTTCTGCGTCATCGCCACTCCCGATCTTGTTGCCGCACACTAGAGGACGTTGCGGACCCGACGCAAAGCAGTTCGCGCCGGTCATTCGTTGCGTGGCCCGTACCTCCGCGCGACCGCGCTCCAATCGATCATCGCGAAGTCGATGATCGCCCAGGGCACGAACGAGATCCCCATCGGGAAGTAGATGGCGAGGTGGAAGGTCGCGCCGCGCTGGTTTTCGGCGCCGGTCAGTGGCGCCACGCCGAGAATCACGGTGCGCAGTGGCTGCGCGTTCGGGCGGCGACGGTAGCGGTCGACGAAGGCAGCGAAGAAGCGGCTCAGCCCGGCCCCACCCACGCCTCAAGCACGGCGACTCCGCCTAGGGAGAGCAAGCGCGACGGCATCGTCTTCCTCGTCGACGGCGGTGAGCTCAGCGACGGTCGGAAAGCGGGCGCCCGGCCGGCCGCGCACCAACAACTCGAACTCGGGTTACTTGGCTTTGGTACGCTTCGTAGCGAGGTGCGCAGCGAGCGCCTCCGAGACGACAGCGCTCAAAGTGCGGCGTTCTTCGAGCGCGCGTTTCCTGGCCCGTGCCAGCATTCCTTCGTCGAGGTCCACCGTGGTTCGCATGCGCATCAAGATGGTCCGCACGTCGGAGTAGCGCGGACGGCTCCGAGATGACGATATCAACGCCCGGGTGCGAAAGATGGCGAGCAGCCGGTGAGCGCGAGCCATGTCGCGCGCACCAGTTCCGCAACGCTCAATCGTCCGTCGCTGTTTCGGTCCATACTGGCGCATGGTGCGACGTCAGCGTTGGCCAGGGCGATCGACGCCCCGAGCACTATATCGTCGATGCGAATTGCTCCGTCTCCATTGCAGTCGCCGGAACAGATCACCGGCGTCGGTGTGCGAGTGGGCGGCGGTGTGATGGTCGGGGGCGGTACGCAGACCCCCGGATCGATATTGCAGGAGTCCGCTCCCGCGCAGACCTCAGCGCAACAGACACCGTCGAAGCGGTCGCATATGCCTGATTCGCACTCTTCGTCCCGGTCGCAGTCGTCGCCCAGTTGCAGGGCGGTGACGCACTGCCCGCTGCTGTTGCCGCAGTATCCGGCGGCGCAGTCATCGGCACAGCACCGGCCGTCGCGGCAGGATCCCGAAGCGCACTCGTCGTCCCGACAGCATTCCTTGCCGTTCGCCGCCAACGAGACGCATATGCCCCAGGCCCCCGGAAGGTTGCAGCGGCCTCCTGAGCACCGGGTGTTGCAGCAAGCGCCGTCGACGCAGAAGCCGGGATCACCTGGGCTCGGAATATCGAAGCATTCGGAGTCGTCGGCACAGGGTAAAGCGCTGCTGAGGGCAATCGGACGGATGCAAATTCCCTCGCGATTCGGCACCGCGCACGACTCATCCGCAGCACATTCGGTGGCGCAACAGGTCCCTTCTTCGCAAGTGCCGGAGAGGCAGGATTCGCCTTCAGTGCACGGCTCGCCGTTGCTGGCGCCGTTCGCCGTTCGACTCGCGTTGTCGAACAGCCGCAGTTGCGGGGGATCGGAGAAGGCGCCGATGAGATCGATGGATCCGTTGCCGTCGAGGTCGCCCGAGACCGCTCCGACGGCTCCCACGGGGGTGGCGATCACCGGGCCAAAGAAGAAATTGCGCTCCCAGCCGACGAGGAACCAAAGAAGCCCCGTCGATCTGACCTCCGGGGGAATACGCGGTCGCGGATCGGCGGCAAACAGCGCCACGTCGTCGGTCCCGTCGCCGGTGAAGTCGCCGACCGCGAAGGCTTTCAACGGGCAAGGACGCCCTCCCGAAAAGATTGGGCACGACACGGTCTCACGCAGAGGTGATCCGGGCCCGTGGTCGCTCAGGCCATATTGGATGACCAGGGTCGAATTGGCCGCGCAACCGGGCTTGTCGAGCATCACTAGATCGCGAGCTCCGTCGCCATCGAGATCTCCGAGGCGAGCGGACGAGGCCTCTGCGTCGATCACCCGGCTCCATCGCCGAGCAAAGTTGACGCCGCTGGCTGTGCCAAAGCTGGTGTATGCGACGACTTCGGCGCCGTTGGCGTGGTCGTGTGTCGTGATGAAATCCGGCGGCTCCTCGGTGTCGAGATCCGCGACCAGGATCCGCCGCGGTTGGTCGGGCAATTCAAACTGGTGTTCTTCCCGAAACGACGGCGGACTACCTCCGTCATTAATCAGGATTCGGACCGAGCCGATCGCCTCGTCGATAACGGCGAGGTCGTCGTCGCGGTCGAGGTCCCAGTTGGCGATGGCGACCGCCGTCGGGCGGCCACCGAGATGGTGGAAGACCATTCGCGGATCGACGAGCGATCCCCCGATCCAGATACCGCCGGACGATGGATCGGGCACCACCACCTCATCGAAGCCATCTCGGCGGACATCGCCTGCGGCCACATCCCCGCTGACGGGCCCAAGGGGGCCACCCTGAAAAGAGCCGAAGCCTGACGCGGACGCGCGGACGAGGATGCCCCGATCGAGATCGAATTGAGAGTCGACGTAGAACACCGCCGCTTCTCGGCCAAGGATCTCACCGACGACGTTCAGGGAGACAGGCGCCGTTCCAGTCCGATGGCCCGCGTCGCGCTCCTCGAGTCGCAGTGCCCCCGTGCTACCCGACGTTGCCGGCACCGCGTCTGAAACCACTGCAATGGCGGCGAGCAAGGCGACGATCAAGCCGTACGACATCGCCGTCGACCCTGTCTGCCGTAACGCTCTTTTACAACTCAAAAGCCATGTGTCGGGTGTCGGGTTTGCGCGCTGCGCCAAAGCTTCGAAGTCGTGCGATGTTGCCGCTCATCGCCGGCAGACTCATCGACTACCGGCGCTTGATGGCGCGGTCGACTTCTCGGGTCGCTTCCCGTTCGCGGATCGACTCGCGCTTGTCGTGTCGCTTCTTGCCGCGCGCCAGGGCGATCTCGACCTTGGCGCGTCCCTTTTTGAAGTAGAGGCGCAGCGGGATCAAGGTCAGGCCGCGCTCCTTTACCTTGCCGTCGAGCTTGTCGATCTCGCGGCGGTTGAGCAGCAGCTTGCGGGAGCGCAGTGGCTCGTGTCCGAACTGCGACGCGGCATCGTAGGGGCTGATGTGCAGATTGTGCAGCCACACCTCGCCGCTCTGCATGCGCGCGAAGCTGTCTTTCAGATTTGCTTTGCCGTCGCGCAGCGACTTTACCTCGCTGCCGACCAACATCAGCCCGGCCTCGAACCGCTCGCCGATTTCGAAGTCGTGCCGCGCCTTGCGGTTGACGGCGATGTTGGCTTCGCCCGAATCGTTGGGCGCCTTCTTCTTGACCGGTTTCTTCGCCATGGGTCTTCTCAGCCGCGCGCCAGCATGCGGTCGCGCAGCGCCAGGTGTTCGGGGCAGGGCAGGTCGGCAACGCTGCCGCACGGCTCGACACGGAGCGCCGCCACTCGGCGGGCGCTGTCGCGCAGCGCATCGGCGTCGAGCTCGCCGCTCGCCAGTGCCCCCTCGATGCGCCGCGCGGCACGGTCCGTGTTGGCGAAATCGTTGCACACGAGCAGCCAATCGCAGCCGGCCCGCAGTGACGCGACGGCCGCGTCGCCGACCGGCAGATCATCGCTGAGAGCGCGCATCTCGAGATCGTCGCTGACAATGACGCCCTCGTAGCCCAGCTCGCACCGCAGCAGATCGCGCAGGATCGACGGCGACAGCGTTGCCGGATGCTCCGGGTCGAGCGCCGGGTAGAGCACGTGCGCGGTCATCAGAAGTGGAATGCCTTCGCGCACCGCGGCGCGGAACGGCACCAGCTCGACGGCGTCCAGCTCGGCGCGCGACTTGTTTACCACCGGTAGCTCGAGGTGCGAGTCGCGATCGGTGTCGCCGTGACCGGGGAAGTGCTTGCCGCAAGGGATGATGCCGGCGGCGCGCATGCCGCGTGCGAAAGCGGTGGCAAGCTCGGCGACGCGCTCGGCCGATGATGAGAAAGCGCGATCGCCGATGATCGGGTTTGCCGGATTGGAGTCGACGTCGAGCACCGGCGCGAAATCGATGTCGATCCCTGCCGACGCCAGCTCGCGCGCCATGGCGCGGCCGAGCGCCTCCGCGGTGCTTGCATCGCCGGCCGTGCGCGCGGCGGGGAAGTCGGTGAAAGGGCTGCCGACACGCATCACCCGGCCGCCCTCGTGGTCGATCGAGACCAACGGGCGCGACGGCAGCTCGTGCAGCTCGGCGGTGAGCTCGCGCAGTTGGGCCAGAGACTCGAAGTTGCGCTTGAACAAGATCACGCCGGAAGGCCGAATGCGCCGCAGCGCGTCGCGCGTCGCCGCGTCGAGCCGAGCTCCGGGAATGCCGGTGATGAGAGTGGAGCCCGCGAGCTCTGCAAACGACATCGTCATCGGGGCGTTATAGCCGATGCAGAAGGCCGTCCCAATGGTCGGGAGCCCGCCTAGGTGTTTCGATCACTCCTCGTCGCTGCGGCTGGCCGAGATCGGCTGGATGCCGAGCTCCTGGTCGATGCGGCGGTGGATGCGGGAGACGCGTTCGATCTGTCCCTTGGCGGGGAAGCGCTCGTAGAAGCCCTCGGCGCGGAAGTCGGGTTCGAGGTTCTTCAGCCTTCGCAACTTGTTGGTCCACCGCTGTTCGCGATTCTCCGCCGCGCCGTCGGCGCGGTTGAGGTCGGCGCACACACGCATCAGCGCCTTGAGTGTCACGGCGCGGGTGACCATGTAGCGCTCGTTGCCCCACGACGTCTGCAGCACCGCTTCGGCGGCTTTGAGGAAGTCGCGCAGGGGCTCGTAGAGGCTGCGCCGCGCCGCTTTGTCGACGTCTCGCGCGCCGCTCAACTGCTTGACCTTCAAGCGCCGGGACTCGAGTCGCACCCAGCGGTGTACCTCGTTGAAGAGCTCGGCTTGCAGGATCCATTTCTGTTGCCGCGAGCGGCCGCCGAGACGGTTCACTTTGTATCGCAGCGGGCTGTCGGACTCGGCGTACAGGAGCTCGCACACTTTGGCCGAGAGCTTCTTGTCGGGAGCCGCGTAGGCGACCTTCTCGTAGAGATCGACGAGGTGGCTCTTGTTGATGCGCGTCGGCGTCGAGTTGATGGTGACGAACATCTCGGTGGCGAAGTCTTCGGTCTCGCCGTCGAAGATCATGCACGGGACGTCGATGCCCTGCGCCTCGTCCGGATACTTCTCGCGAAAGAAGTGGAGGGCGGCGAGGCGGTGTTGTCCGTCGATGATCAGGTACGGCTGGCGCGGCTCCTCGAGGTTGCCGACGTTGGCGAAGCTGCCGATCGGCTCGAAGCGCAGCTTCTCCGGAGTGAAGAGCAGCACCGCGCCGGGGATCGGCGGCTGGTTCACGGCCTCGGCGTAGAAATCCTGGATCTGCTTCACCTTGGTGCGCGAGAGCTGGCGCTGGAATGCCTTGTCGGAGCCCTCGATGCGGGCGATGAAGCTCGCCACTTCGTCGTCCTTGCGCGGCTCGGTCGGCTGAATCGTTTCACCCTCGCCGTAGTAGCGGCTGATGAAGCGCACGCGCCGCAGCAGATCCGCTGCCGGATACGCGACGAAGTAGAAGCGGCTATCCTTCTGCCTGATCTGGGTTCCGAGCATGATGACCCTCCGATCGTGCGGGTTTGTCTACAACTTCCCTATCCAGCGTTGGAGCCGTGGAGCAAGTGTCGGGGCCGTGAACCGTGAACCGTGAACGGGTGGGCCGGTATCGATTCGTCGAGAGTGGCGAGACGCTTTCGGTTCACGGTTCACGGTTCACGGTCTGCAGTGGACCCCCCGCGGTCATCGTGGTACCTGTGCGCGCGATTCGCTCGGCGGGGGCCGGGCGTCGCATCGGGGAGGCCGCGGTTTGCGGGACAAGCGGTACATCGTCGTCGAGGGGCCGATCGGAGCCGGCAAGACGACGCTCGCGAAGATCCTGGCGGAGGAGAAGCAGGCGCGAGTCGTTCTCGAGAAGGTCGAAGAAAATCCTTTTCTCGGGCGCTTTTACGAGGATCCACGCAAGTATCGCTTTCAAGCGCAGCTCTTCTTCTTGCTGACCCGCTACCGGCAGCAGGAAGAGCTCGCTCAGGCCGACCTCTTCAACCAGAGCCTCGTCTCCGACTACCTGTTCGCCAAGGACCATCTCTTTGCCCAGATCAATCTCGACACCGACGAGTTCGCGCTCTATCGGCAGCTCTTCGGGCTCCTCGGCGGGCGCGTGCCGAAGCCCGACCTGGTCGTCTATCTGCAGGCTCGACTTGACGTATTGATGGCACGCGTGCGAAAGCGTGGAAAAGAGTACGAACGCAGTCTCACCCCGGAGTATGTGAGGAGAGTCGCGGAGGCGTATCGAGAGTTTTTCTTTCACTACGAGGACACCCCCCTTCTAGTCGTGAACTGCTCGGAGATCGACTTTGTCGAGGATGCCGATGACACGGCAGACCTGATCCGAGAGATCGAAGAGATGGGGCAGGGCGTTCAGCATTACATACCGCTTGGATCCAGGTAGGGGCCGCCGCGAGGTGGCCGTGACGGACCGAGACGGAAGGCCTGAACGAAGTTAGAGCGGGAGTCCCAGCCGGACCGAGCGGCTACTGAGAGCCGACTCAAAAACATCCGGAACCGGGGCGACACCACCCGCGACGTTTCGTCGAAGCCTTCCTATCGGGGGAGGCTTCCGATGGAACGAACGAAAGTAACGGTACCGGGTATCGTCAGGGCGAAGTCGGCCAGCGAGCCGATCGTCGCCATCACCGCCTACGATTTCCCGTTCGCGCGCATCGCCGATCAGGCAGGCGTCGACGTCATCCTCGTCGGCGACTCGCTCGGCATGGTGGTGCAGGGCAACGAGACGACGTTGCCGGTCACCATGGACGAGGTGATCTACCACTCGCGCATGGTGGCGCGGGCGCGCCAACGGGCGCTGATCGTCGGCGATCTGCCGTTCGGCTCCTACCAGGTCGATGCGCGCGACGCCGTCTTCAACGCCAGCCGGCTCATCAAGGAAGGCGCCGCCGAGGCGGTGAAGCTGGAAGGCGGCCGTGCCGTTGCCCAGACGATCGCGCGCATTGCCGACGTCGACATCCCGGTGATGGGTCACATCGGCCTGACGCCGCAGTCGGTGCACCGCATGGGCGGTCACAAGGTGCAGGGTCGGCGCCGCGGCAACGCACCCGGCCAGCGAGAGCGGGTGATCGCCGACGCCGTGGCGGTCGAGAAGGCGGGGGCATTCGCCGTCGTGCTGGAAGGAATCCCCATGGACCTGGCGGCGGAGATCACCGATCGACTGACGATCCCGACGATCGGCATCGGCGCTGGTCCGCATTGCGACGGGCAGATCCTGGTGCTGCACGACGTGCTCGGGCTGTGCGACAGCCTGGCTCCCAAGTTCGCCAAGAAGTACGCCGACCTGTGGGGCGAGGCGCGCGGCGCTTTGCAGGCGTACGCCGGCGAGGTGCGCGGCCGCGTCTTCCCGGGAGTCGAGCACAGCTTCCATTCCCTCAAGCCGGTCGCCAGCGACGAGGCCATCGCCGCCGAGGCCTGAGCGCGTGATCACCATCGATCAACCTTCCGCCATGCAGGCCTGGTCCGACGCCGAGCACCGTCGCGGGCGCAGCGTCGGACTCGTGCCGACCATGGGCTTTCTGCACGACGGTCACCTGAGCCTGGTGGAGATCGCGCGCGGCCGCTGCGACGCGTGTGTGGTGTCGATCTTCGTCAACCCGCTGCAGTTCGGCGCCGGCGAGGATCTCGACCGCTACCCGCGCGACGAGGCGGGTGACCGCGCCAAGCTCGAAGCTGCCGGGGTCGACGTTCTGTACATGCCCGCCGCCGATGCGATGTATCCCGACGGATTTCAGACCGCCGTCACGGTGGCCGAGGTGACGCGCGGTCTGTGCGGTGACGGGCGGCCGACGCACTTTCAGGGCGTGACCACGGTGGTCGCCAAGCTGTTCAACGCGGTGCGGCCCGAGGTCGCGGTGTTCGGCGAGAAGGACTACCAACAGCTGGCGACCGTGCGCCGTATGGCGCGCGACCTCGACTTCGGCATCGACGTCGTCGGCGGCCCGATCGTGCGCGACGCCGACGGCTTGGCGATGAGCTCGCGCAACGCCTATCTCTCGGCGGACGAGCGCAGCGCCGCACGGGTGCTGTCGCGTTCGCTGGCGCAAGCGCGCACCGTCTGCGCCGACGGCGAGCGCGACGCCGCGACCCTGCTGTCGCGCGTGCGCGCGATGGTATCCGCCGAGCCGCTGGTGCGGCTCGAGTACGCGTCGGTGGTCGACGCATCCACCCTGCGGCCGGTCGAGCGCGTCCAGTCGGACGCGTTGCTCGCCCTCGCCGCGCAGGTCGGCAAGACCCGATTGATCGACAACACCCTCCTCACCGCCGCGTGAGGGATGTTCGAGAGGACCGAAAGGAGCAATCCATGGCGAACCGGAAGATGCTGCGAGGCAAGATCCACCGCGCCACCGTGACTGGCGCTGATCTCCACTACGAAGGCAGTGTCACCATCGATTCGGATCTTCTCGTAGGGGCAGACATCATTCCCCATCAGGAAGTCGAGATCTGGAACGTCACCAACGGCGAGCGCTTCCGCACCTACGCGCTGGAGGGCAAACCGGGCTCGGGTGTCGTCTGCATCAACGGCGCGGCGGCGCACAAGGTGAAGCGCGGCGACCTGGTGATCATCGCCACCTTCGGTTGGATGGAGGAAGACGAAGCGCGCACCTACGAGCCGAAGCTGGTGTTCGTCGACGAGCGCAACCGCCCCAAGGAAACCCGCGCCGAAATTGCCGGCCAGGCGGAAGTGGAGCAGGTCATCTGGCAGTGACGTTTCTTCACCACGGAGGCTGGGAAGCACGATTAAAAAACCACGAAGACACGAAGAGCGCGAAGGGCTGATTGGCCGACTTCGTGCTCTTCGTGTCTTCG
>CADEER010000178.1 GCA_902826395.1 uncultured bacterium | reverse complement strand
GCAAGAAGAAGCCCGCCTACGAGCCGCCCAAGCTGATGAAGTTCGAGAAACTGGAGCGCCTCATCGTCAGTGGCGAGTGAGGCGCCGGCGCCACCGGCGAATCCCGTTCGGAGGATGCAGGGGGTGGCGATGATCGACCGGCGGGACGCCGCGATCCTGGCGCGGCGCTGGCGGCGACTGGGCGCGCCGGCGAGCCGCAATCTCCTGCGCGAGCTGGTCGGCGCGACGATTCGGATTCACGACCACAATTCGCTCCTCGGCGCATTGTGGGGACTGCTCAGTCCGGCGGCGATGCTGATCGTGCTGCACACGATCTTCCAGTCGCGTTTCGGCGCCGGGCTCGACGCCTACCCGCTGTTCCTGCTGGTTGGGGTCGTCGCGGTGGGATTTTTCCTCACCGCCACCCGCCATCTCATGGGGGTGCTGCAGGCGAACCGCAACTTCATGATCGACTCGACGGCGCCGCGCGAAATCGTGATCCTCTCCAATCTCGCGCCGCACGTGTACAAGCTGGCGGTCGAGTTGCTTCTCTGCGCCGCATTCGCGGCGTACTACGGCACGCTCTCGTGGAAGGTGTTGTTCGCACTGCCGCTCATCGCCGCTTCGTACGTCGCGTTCGTGCTCGGCGTCGGTCTGGCGCTGGCGATCGCCTACACCTTCACCAGCGACGTCGAGCACATATGGGTGCTCGGATCGCGCCTGCTGTATTTCGCCACGCCGGTGTTCTACCGCCTCGATGATCTGCCGCCGCTCGCCGCCGGTCTGGTGTACTGGCTGAACCCGATTACTCCGTTTCTGATCTCGCTGCGCTGGGTGTTCCAGGGCGGCGCCGCATTCCCTTTCGCGGCGCCGCACGCGCTGCTGCTCGGGCCCATGGCGCTGGCGCTCGGCTACGCGCTTTTCCTGCGGCTCGAGTCGGCCGCGATCGAACGGATATGACCCGCCCGATCGTCACGGCGCGCGATCTCTGCAAGCACTTTCGCGTGCTCCGTCGCCACCGCACGATGTTGCGCGCCCTCCGGGCAGTGACGCGGCCCGACGAGCGGTTCGCCGAGCGCACGGTGCTGCGTGACGTCGCCTTCGACATCGCCCGCGGCGAGAAGGTCGCCCTCGTCGGCGGCAACGGCTGTGGCAAGACGACGCTGTTGCGCATCATCTCCGGCATCTATCGGCAGACTTCAGGAGATCTGTGGACCGACGCGCCGCCGCGGCCTCTGTTCAGCTACTCGATCGGATTCGCCGGCGAGCTCGCGGTCGAGGACAACGTCTACCTCTTCGGTGCCCTGCACGAGATGGGGCGCCGCTTCCTGGCGCCGCGCCTCGACGCGGTGATCGAAACGGCGGGCCTCGGCGAGCATCGGCACACTCAGCTCAAGCAGCTCTCGGCGGGGCAGCGCCAGCGGCTGGCGTTGAGCGTATTCTTCCAGTCGACGGCCGAGCTGGTGATCTTCGACGAAGCGCTTGCGAACGTCGACCAGGGCTTCCTCGCTCAGTGCGATCGCTACTTCGCCGATCTGGCGGCGTCCGATCGGACGCTGATCTTCACCTCGCACGATTCGTCGCTGTTGCGACGCTACTGCACGACGGCCCTGTGGCTCGACGGCGGGCGGATCCGCCAGGCAGGGGCGGTGGGCGACGTGCTCGACGCATACGATCGGTCGTTCGCCTGACATGTCGGCGATCCGCGGCATCTACTTCATGGCCAACGATCGGGTCGCCGAGCATGCCATCGCGCTGGTCAACAGCATTCGCGCCTTCGATCGATCGACGCCGATCGCGATGATCCCCTATGACGACGAGCACGCCGAGGTCAGCTCGTTGATGCGCCGGGAGTATTCGATCGAGACCTTCGCCGACACGGCGACGCTGCGCTGGATCGACGAGGAGCTGGATCGCTGCTTCGGCGGCGGCTTCTTCCGGCGGCCGCGCAACTTCCGCAAGCAGGCGTGCTGGTTCGGGCCGTTTGAAGAGTTCCTCTATCTCGACGCCGACATCGTCGTCTTCGAGCCGATCACGTCGGTGCTCGACGCTCTCGCGGACGCCGACTTCGTGTGCTGCGACGACCAGCACTGCGGCGGGCTGACGCACGTCTTTCGCGAGTCGATCCGCGCCCGCTTCGGCGATGCCGAGCTGCGCGGCATCTTCAACGGCGGTCTCTGGGGTGCTCGGCGCGGAGCCATCGGCCGAGCCGAGCTCACTGCGACGTGGCTTGAATGCGCGCGCCATGAAGAGTGGTTCGACTTCGCCCACGGTGGATCGGATCAACCGATCCTCAACTATCTGGTGCTCAGCCGTCTGCCGCGCCGGCGCAATCTGTTCGCGAGCGGCGGCGCGCCGCGCATGTGGGCGGGCACGCCGGGCCTGGTGTGGGACGGCGCTCGACTCGTCGATCCAGCGGTCGGATCGGCGGTGCGCTTTCTCCATTGGGCGGGGCGGCCGATCGGCCCCGGCGGTCCGTATTGGGACGTCTGGCGCCACTTCCGCGAGCTCAACTCCGCCCTGCCGCCGACCAGTCTCCCCGCGGTTGCTGCGCCGGCAGTCCCTGCGCCGGGCTGGGCGCGGAGCGCGATGGGGCGCCTGCGCCGCCGGCTGACGGGCTGAGAGGCGCATGTCGCCTTCCCTCACCGCGATCGTGTGCACGCACAACCGGGCGCGTTACCTCGTCGCCGCGGTGTCGAGTCTCGCCGCCCAGCGGCAGGTCGCGGCGGGAGAGCTCGAGATCCTCGTCATCGACAACGCGTCGACGGACGAAACCCCGCGCCTTCTCCGCGAGCTGCGCGGCGAGCTCGCCGAGCTGCGATCGATCGAGGAACCGCAACTCGGCCTGTCGCGCGCGCGCAATGCGGGCTGGCGCAACGCTAGCGCGCCCGTCGTCGCGTACATCGACGACGACGCGGTCGCGTCGCCGACCTGGGCGCGCCGCATCATTGATCTCTTCGCCGGCGAAACGCGCCCCGCCTGTGCCGGCGGCCCGGTGCGAGCGCTGTGGGACGCCAGCCGGCCGCGGTGGATTTCCGACGCGGTGAGCGAGTGCTTCACGCACGTCGAATGGGGCGGCGAGCGAACGACCCTGGCGGCAGGGCAGTGGCTCGCGGGCTGCAACGTCGCCTTCACGCGCGATGCGCTCGCCGCGGCCGGCGGCTTTCCCACATCGCTCGGCAGAGTGGGCGCGTCGTTGCTCTCGATGGAAGACGTCGCCGTGCAGCGGGCGATCCGGCGTCTCGGCCTGCCGCTCGTCTACGATCCGGAGATTGCCGTCGAGCATCGCATCCTGCCGGACCGCCTGGCGCCCGACTGGGTCGAGCGGCGTGTCTACTGGAACGGCGTGTCGATGGCTCTCCTGCAGCGCATGGAGACGTCCCCGTCGTTGGTGTCGCGCCTGCGCGCGGCGGCGTCGATGATCGGTCGAATGGCGGGCTCTCCCGCGGATCTGGCGCACCTGTTGCGCCGCAGCGACGACGCGGCCCGCTTCGAGCGCCGCTGCACCGCGCTCGGCCGCATCGGCTTCGTGCGCGGCATGCTGGGCAGAGCCCCGACCGAAGAGAAACGATCAGACCGATGAACCGCGCGCAGCGCGCATGGTCCTCAGCCTCAGCCCAAGCCTCAGCCCAAGCCTACGAGCGAAGCGAGTTGAGCATGCGCGTCCACGCTCTAGTCGACCGGATTCCATGGTTCGGCGGCCATTCGGGCTACGAGCAGTTGGTTCGCCATCTGCCCCAGGCTGGCGTCGACCTGGCGTGCACGCACAGCCGCACGACTCTGAACCAGATCCGCATTGGGCGAACCTATGCTGCCTTCAAGCGATGGGGTGAGGACACCAACCCAGTGTACGCCGCCGCCGAGCTGCGATTCGCCTGGCGCCAGGCGATGCTGCCGCGCGGGGTCCGCCACGTCCTCTATGGCGAGATGCACCACCGCTTCTTCGAGCGCTGGCGCAAGGCCCCCGCCTCGCTCGTGGCCACCTTGCACCATCCGCCGCGACAGCACGCGCAGTGGCCGCCCGCCATGGTCGCGAACCTGCGGCGGCTGTCGTCGGCGATCGTTCTCTACGAGCGCGACCGGGAGCATTTTGAGGAGATGATCCGGCCGGGGGCGGTGTACGTGTTGCGCCACGGCGTCGACACCGAGTTCTTTTGCCCCGCCGCCGGCGCACCCGAAAATCCGCGCGTGCTGTACGCCGGTCAGAACGGCCGCGACGCCCGCGTCCTGCGCGAGGTGATCGAGCGCCTGTCGGCAAAGCGCCGCGACCTGCGCTTCGATCTGTTGGTGCGGCCGGAGATTCGCGAGCGCACACCCGACTTGATCCGCCTCGCCGATCACCCCGCGGTCGCCTGGCACAGCGGTGTCGACGACCTGCGGCTGCGCGAGCTGTACCGCGGCGCGACGGCGCTTCTCTTGCCGCTGCACTGCGCCGGCGCGGTGAACTCACTGCTCGAGGCGCTGGCCTGCGGAGTTCCGCCGGTGACCAACGACATCGGCGGTGTGCGCGACTACGGCGGCGGCGACGTCTTTCCGATGGCGCCCTGCGCCGACGCCGACGCGATGATCGAGCTCGTCGAGCGACTGCTCGACGATCCCGACCATCGCCGCATGGTTGCAGACCGTTGCCGGCGATTCGCGGTCGAGCACCTCGCCTGGCCGCGCATCGCCGCGCTGCACGTCGAGGTCTATCGTCAGGTCGCGGCGCGCGCCGGCTGAGCAGCCCGCCGCGCATCGGCCGCATCGCCGTCGTACAGGTGCAGCGCCAGCAGCGCGGCGATCAGCACGCAGGCTGCGAACGTTTGTGAGCTGCCGAGCGGGATGGCGAGACCGTGCGCCAGCGCGGGGAAGTCCTTCCAGTACTGCCCCGGGAACGACAGCAAGGCGTAGAAGACGACCAACCCGGCGAGCTCGATCGGCCGCCCGCGTTGCACGACGACGGCGGCCAACTGGATCGCCCCCGGCAGACACCACACCCAGTAGTGATCCCAGGAGCGCGTGTTCACCAGCAGCGCGACCGCGATCCACATCGATAACGTCAGTCGGAGCGGCACCTGTCGCCGCGCAGCCGTCACCAGCGCGACGACCGCGAGCAGCGATGCCGAGGTGGCGAACCACAACAGGCGAACCAGCAGCGGCCAGTCGAACCATGAAGTCGTGAACTGGTTCGCCTTGCCGATCCGGACGAACAACCCCATGAAGCTCTGGTTCGCCCACCAGGCGTTCCAGCCGCGCGCGGTGCCGTAAACCGCGCGCGCATGGTCGATGTGCATGTCGAGGCCGTAGATCGCGATCATCAACGCGTGGTAGCCGGCGTAGAACACCGCCGCCGCGATCACGGCGCGCCAGCGCCCGCGCAGCAGCAGCGGCACGAACAGCAGCGCGGGCATCGGTTTGACCAGGATCGCCGCTCCGAGCGCGGCGCCGCCGATCGCGTCGCGGCCGCGGTCGATCGAGAACAGGGCGATGCACAGCAAGGGAAGGATCACGAAATTGAGCTGCCCGACCGTCAGCTCGCGAATTCCGGTTTCGAAACCCAGGGTCATCGCCACCGCCAGCGCCACCGCCGCAGCACCGCTCAGCGGCGTCGCCATCTTCGCCATCAGGGCGATTGAGAGCCCGATACCGATCACCTTCAACAGCAGGAAGGCGGCGCGCGCCGCCGAGAAGTCGAGCCAACTCAGTGGAATGAACCAGACCAGAACTCCCGGCGCGTAGATCTCGTGATCGAAGGGCACGCCGAGCTCGCGCGCCAGTTTGCCGGCCGGCAGCGTCGGGTCGGCGGAGTAGGGATTGGCGCCCTCGCGCAGGCTGGTGGACGACAGATAGCGGGCGCGGAAGTCGTAGTGGGAGTCGGGGTTGCTGTACGCCTGCTCGATGTTGACCGCGACGCCTCGCCAGAGAAACGCGGCAGTCGCGATCACGGCCAGCGCCGTGAGCCAGGTGGTGATGCGGCGTGCGCTGACATCGTCGGGCGTCATCCGCGCGCACCGGTCAGGCGCGAGCGCAACGAGCGCAGAACGCGGCGTGCGGTGAGCCCGGCGGCGATGATGCGTTGCCTGAGTCCGCTGACCGATCGCCCGCGCACGTTGCCGCGTTCGAGATCATCGATCGACCAGCGGCGCTGCGGTCGTTGGCGATGGTTCGCCAGGATCGACCGCAGGCGGGTGCGGAAGAGCGCGTCGTCGCTCTCGAACGGCGCCCGGTCGGAGATCAAGACGTTGCCTTGCGGACTCTTGCGATACTCGCGCGAGCCGCCCGACGGCGCGACGAGGTGGTGGCCGAGCGCTTCGGTGGTCACCAGCATGTCGTACCCCGCGGCGAGCAGGCGCGCCGACATGTCGCTGTCCTCGCGGTACACCTGCTCGGATTGCCCGGCGACGAACCAGCCGCCGACCGCTTCCACGGCCGAGCGCCGGTAGCACATCGAACAGCCCCACAGGCTCTCGACCTCGAGGATCTCACGACTCGTGTACCAGTGCCCCTGCAGACGCCACGTCGGCCGGTCGACGCGCGGCAGCCAGCCGGGCTCGGCGATGCGGACTTCGAGCAACAGTGGCTCTTTCATGTGCGGCTCCGGCAGGCAGCCGCCGATCGCCGCGATCGGCCGGTCGGGCAGCAGCTCGAAGGGCCGCAGCAGCTTCTCGAGATAGGTCGGCTTCAGAATGACGTCGTCGTCGACGCGCACGATGACGTCGATGTCGCGCGGCACCGCGTCCATCGCCCGCTGGTAGCGGTCGCGCGGCTCGTCGGTGTGAAACAGCACGACGGTGTGACCGCGGCTCTCGATCAACTGCAGCAGGTCGCGCACGGCGTCGTCGCGCTCGACCGGCGGGTCGCTCTGGTCGTTGATCACCAACACCCAATTCTCGTAGGTCTGCGCGCTCAAGCTGGTGAGCAGGGACGCGAGATACGACGGCCGATTCTTGGTCGCGATCGCGACGGCGATCGTCTCGCCGGGTCGGATTGGGCGCATCGCAGGTGTGTCCATCACGCTCGAGCCCAGATCGGCGTGACGTCGAAGAGCGCATTCGCAGCGTCGTCGAAACGCCTGGCTGTGCGATGTGCCGCCCGTGCGATCGGGCCGGTGCGCCGCCGACCGGCGATGGCGACGGTGAGGGCGTGGCGCAGGCGTGGCACCGAGGGCGAACCGAGAACCCAGCCGTCGACTCCGTCGGTGATCACCTCGGCGAGTGGATTCTTGGCCGACAAGATCGCCCCTCGGCCGCGCGCCATCGCCTCGGCCGTGACCCGGTAGTCGAGAGTCTCGAGATCCGGAGCGACGAGGAAGTGGCAGCGTTCAATCTGTCGTTGCAGCGCTCGCCGGCCGGGATCGCGGATGACGACGATCGAGGGATTGCGTACCAGCAGCGACAACAGCGCGCGTGCCCCCCACACATCGGTGGGGCAGAGGACGGCCAGCTCCGCCGCCGGCCGCAGCGAATCCCAGGCGCGCAGGAGTGCGAACAGTCCGGCGCTGAGCGGTGTGCTCGAAGCGAAGAGAAACCGCGTCGTGCCACGCGGCGGTCGGACGAAGCGCCGCCGGGGAAAGCGCGGCGGCACGATGCCGATCCGACTCCTCTCGTGTCCGCAACGCTCGAGCGCCCTGGCCAGGCGTCGCGACGAAACGGCGATGCCACCGGCTAGCTCCAGCTCGCCCTGCTCGCACCAGACGTCGATCGCGGCGGGCGGGTGCTCTTTCAGTCCGTGAGCCCGGCGGCGGCGGTTCTCGGCTTCGATGCGATCCGCCGTGGGCAGCGCATCGACGATCACCACGGTCGATGCCGCCGCGTTCCTTTCCGTCGCCTCGCGAAACATCTCGAGGCTGCTGCCTAGCGTGCCGACGGCCAAGTCCGGCCGGGTACGATGCGCGTGGCGGCCGACGAATCGGGTCAGCGCGGGCGGCCGCGGCGCCAGCGTCGGCGCGACCCAGGTGTGCGCTCGCCGCGGGGGGCTCGAGCTTCGCCAGCGCGGCCGTCGCGCCGTCGCTTCGCGGAACGCGTCGACCGCGCTCATCACGGTGCGCTCCCAGGTGAAGCCGCGCACGGTGGCGGCGACATCGCGCTGTGCGGCGCGACTGAGATTGCCGCGACGGTAGGCGGCGCGCATGCTGCGCTTGAGCTGGGTGAGATCGGGTTCCCACTGCGCCAGGCCGTTGCGCTCCACAGCCGCGGCGCGGATGACGCGACTGTTCGATGCGCGACAGAAATCGTCGAGGCCGGTCCCGCCGGTGACGATCACCGGCCGTCCGGCGGCGATGCACTCCAGCACCGGCAGTCCAGTGCATTCGGCGCGCAGCGGGAACACGCCGACATCACAAGCGGTCAGCAGCGGTGCCACCGAGGGCAGCGTGTCGTGGCGATAGAACCACTCCGGTGCGTTGCGCCGCCGCAGGCCGCAACGGCTGATGACGCGCTCCAGCCACGGGCGGTGGTGATCGTAGTGGAAGCCCTTGAGGATCAGGCAGACGTCGTCGTCGTCGGTGAACTCCTCCGCGTACGCGCGCAGGAGCAGGTCGGTGCCGCGACGCGCGTGGGCGCCGCCGAAGTGCACGAAGCGGAAGCCCTTGTTCGTCGGCAGGCTCGCCGACCGGCGGCTGGGATGAAACTCGTCGTGATCCACCGCCGCCGGGCAGAGGCGAATCATCCGGCGCACGCCGCTGCGCCGACAGGCCGCGGCGGTGGCGCGGCTCGGCACCAACACCAGGTCGAAGCGATTGTTGAGCTGATCGACCCATTCGGGCGGCAGCGTCCGATACTCCCAGGAGAGAAGGAATGCGTTGGTGCGCCCGATGGGATGATCGAAGTCGTATGGATCGCCGTGGAAGACGTAGACGTCGGGGTTTCCCTGAAAGCGGGGCGCCCGCGCCTCGTCGTCCATCGAGCACACCGTCACCGCATGGCCGCGTGTGCGCAACCCGTCGATCAGCCTGCTGTTGATCAACGAGAATCCCGTGTGCGGGCGCGTCTTGCCGTGCAGCAGGACCTTCATCGGTCGTTCGCGTCGCGTTCCTCCAGGAACTCGACGAGTCGATCCAACTCTCGCAGGTCGGGGGACAGCTCGAGATCGAAACACTCGCGGCCGGCGACCAGGTCGGCGAAGTAGGCGAGGTAGCGATCGAGATCGCCGGCATCGCTGAAGCGGAAGAAGCTGCGTGTCATGTACAGCAGCCGCAGCATGGCGTCGCGCCGGTTGATCGTCTCGAGTCGGAAGATCTCGCCGACCCGGTTGAAGAAGATGCGGTGGAAGGCAACGTCGACGTACGGCCGACTCGCGAAGTGGTCCGCGACCTGGATCTCCTTCTTCGCCACGCCGGTGTGGGTACGACTCGGAACAGACAGATCCTCGGCGAAGAGGAATCGCTCGGTTTTTGCGGTCACCCGCGCCGTCTCCTGGCAGCCGCTGAGGCGGAACTCGGCGCCGTCGCGGCGGAAGAGCACGTGATCCTCCGACAGCACTGTCGCCCCGGCCTGGGCGAGCCGCAGACACACCGTCGACTTGCCGAA
>CADEER010000177.1:7138-9596 GCA_902826395.1 uncultured bacterium | reverse complement strand
GACACAGAGGACACAGAGATCTCGCAGTCGATTCGCACCGCCGAGATTCGCTCGCGAAGCGACCTTGCGTCGCGCAGATCCGCGAGCAACCGAGGTCCACTCATTTCAAGTCTGAGATCTCTGTGTCCTCTGTGCCTCTGTGGTGGAAAAGACCACGCGAGAGACGTTGGAGAAGCGCACGATGTCGGCGATCGGCGACTCTTTCATCGGCTCGGCGTCGGGATCGATTTCGATCTCCCAGGCGTACACGGCGGGCGCCGTATCGATCGCCGCCGCGTCGATGCGGCGCACGCGGGCGCGCGGGTTGACGGTCGCGGCGACGCGGTCGATGCCGGGCTGCGTCGGGTGCGCCAGCAGAGTCGTCCACGCCTCCGGCTCGCCCGGCGCGATCGCCGCGCAGGGCTCGATCCAGAAGCGGCCGCGCCGTTCGTCGATGAGCTCGGCGCCGCTGCGCACGTACTCGCCCGGCAGGGCGGGATCGATCTGCAGCGTCTTGAGAATCGAGGCCATGTCGTCGCCGGCGATGCCGAGCCGGGCGCGCAGGCGCGGGATCGACACCGCGGCGATGCCGGCCCACTGGTCGCGCGCGAACTCCTCGACCACGTCGCCGCCGTGGCGCTCGCGCACCGACAGGAACGACGCGCGCATCAGCAGATGCGCGTCGAGGGCAATCTCCTTGCACTGCCGCGCCAGCACCGGCTGCGAGAGGTCGTCGAGCGTGAAGTCGGCCTTGAACGCCCCCGCGTAGTCGGCCATGCCGCCGTCGGCCGCGGCCGTGATCGGCGCATACTGGAAGCTCGCGGCGCGGCTGGCGCGCACCGTCGCGGTGAGCGGCAGCTCCTGAAAGCCCTGGTCATCGGCGGTGATCGCCACCTGCCAGCGGCACACGGGACCGACGTGACCGGGCGCCAGCGGCGGCCGGTGCACCGGAGAGATGACGGCGCGCCGATTCACGGCCGACACCGTCGCCGGGAAGGTCGGATCTTCCATGTGATGACAGAGCTGGATCACCGCCTTCTCGCTGCCCGGCGAGATCGCCATGATGTCTTCCAGCGCGCCGCAGCGCTTCAGCCAGAAGTAGCCGACCGACTCGTCGACCAGCTCGTAGCCGACGTCCATGTATTGATGCGGAAATCCGATGTCGAGCTGGAACGCCTTGAGAATCGCCGACGCGCCGTCGCCGCCGATGCCGAGCAAGCGGCGCACGCGCGGATTGTAGACCGGGCTCGAGCCGATCCATTCGTCGCAGGCGACCCCGGTCATCGCCGCGGCGCCGAAGCGCTTGCCGACCAGCGGCATCAACCCGCGATCGAGAAAGTGCGCGAACAGCATGTACTCGCGCCCCAACCCGGCCAGCGCCCGCCGGCTCAGCCTGCCGAGATGAAACCCCGCCTCGAACGCCCCCGAATAATCGTCCAGCAATTCCATCATTCACCCTTAAAAGAATTCACCACAGAGGCACAGAGAACACAGAGATCTCGCACTCGACACGTGTCGTCATAATCGCTCGCGCCGCCTGTATAGATTCTTTGATCGCGAGCAAGTCTCGCCAGCGCGACTCCACACCGAAATCTCTGTGTCCTCTGTGCCTCTGTGGTGAAAGTCTTTTTTCTATCGTTTTGATGTCGGCTTGTTGGGACGGACTTCCATGAAGTCGACCGCCATGCCGGGCGGGTACGACAGGCAGTGCGCCACTGCTTCGCCGAACCAGCGCGGGTCTGCCATGCCGTCGCTCTCCGGTCCGTGGTTGCGGCACCAGAGATCGTACGCTTCGGCGGTCGCCGCGGCGTCGAAGTTGGCGGTGATGTCGGTGACGAACGAGCCCGGGCTGATGCAGGTCACCGCGATCCCGTCGCGCTTCACTTCGTCGCGCAGCTCGAGCGAGAACTTCTCGACCGCCGCCTTGACCGCGCCGTAGATCGCCATGTGCGGGAACTCGTTGCGATGGCGCGCGCTCGCCGACGACACGGTGACGATGCGGCCGCCGCCGCGCTCGCGCAGCAGCGGGATCGCCGCCTGGCAGCACAGCACGGTGCCGATCAGGTTGACATCGACGATGTGGCGCAGCCGCTCTTCCGGCAGCGCCTCGATGCGATAGGCGAAGGTGAGCCCGGCGCAGGTGACGACACCGTCGAGGCCACCACAGCGCTCCGTGGCTGCAGCGAAGCCTGCGTCGACCGAGTCCTTGCGCGCGACGTCCATCTCGACCGTGACGACATCGCCGCCGAGTTGGCGCGCGGCCGCTTCGAGAGCGTCCGCCCGGCGCGCCGCGATCGCCACGCGCGCCCCGCGCTCGAGCAACACCCGCGCCGCCGCCAGCCCGAGCCCGCTCGAGCCGCCGGTGATGAGGATGGCTTTGTTTTGCAGGGTTTCCATCGCCGTTGGTGCAGACTAGAGAAGGCGGCGGCGGGAAGCGAGCGCGGGATAGTGAGCGTGAACCGTGAACGGTGAACCGTGG
>CADEER010000177.1:5982-7038 GCA_902826395.1 uncultured bacterium | reverse complement strand
CACGGTTCACGGTTCACGATCGACGGCAGCTGCGCTTGAGGCCACCCGCCACGTCATCTATCAGTGCCGTTTCCCCATCAGGAGGAACCGCACCCATGTCCGAGCCCGCCGTCATCGTCGAAGCCGAAGGTCCGATTCTGGTCGTCACGCTCAACCGGCCGGAGAAGAAGAACTGCGTCAACTCGGAGGTCATGTGCCGGCTGTACGACGCGTGGGTGCAGCTCGATCGCGACGACGCGCTGCGCGTCGCCATCCTCACCGGCAAGGGCGACACGTTCTGCGCCGGCATGGACCTCTCGGAGATACCCAAGCTGACCAAGGGGCAGGCCGACAACGAGTTCATGAAGCGCGTGCTCAGCGAAGGCGACGTGATCTACGGCGCCTGGCTGAAGACCTACCGGCCGAAGAAGCCGGTGATCCTCGCCGCCGAGGGTTTCGCGCGCGCCGGCGGCACCGAGATCCTGCAGGGCACCGACATCCGCGTCGCCGGCGAGTCGGCGTGCTTCGGCGTCACCGAAGTGCAGCGCGGCCTCTTCCCGATGGCCGGCTCGACCGTCCGCCTGCGCCGCCAGATTCCCTACGCCATCGCCGCCGAGATGTTGTTGGTCGGAGAGGACCTGCCGGCGCGCCGCGCCTGGGAGCTCGGCCTCATCAACCACGTCGTCCCCGACGGCCAGGCCCTCGCCAAGGCAAAGGAGATCGCGCAGCGAATCGCCGACAACGGCCCCCTCGCCGTCAAGGCGATCCTCGCAACGCTGCGCGAAACCGAAACCCTCGACGAGCCGGCGGCGTTCGCGATCGAGCAGAATTACGGCATGCAGGTGATGATCTCGAAAGACGCCGTCGAGGGACCGCGAGCGTTCCTGGAAAAGCGCAAGCCGAACTTCCAGGGCAAGTGAGGGGCCGGCGTCGGCAGTGCGGAATCCTTGAAGAAGTGAACCGTGCGCCGAGGCATTCGTCCCCGGTTCGCGGCCCACGGTTCACGGTTCACGGTTCGCGGCCCACGGTTCACGGTTCACGGTTCACGGCCCATCGTTCACGGTTCACGGTTCACGG
>CADEER010000177.1:0-5882 GCA_902826395.1 uncultured bacterium | reverse complement strand
GTTCACGGTTCACGGTTCACGAGCCGAACCTCGACGACAAAGTCGTCGAGGTTCGGCTCCAACGTCCAGCGCCAGTAATCGACCAGCCGCCACGGCGACAGGACGGTCACGCGGCCGGCTTCGTTGCGGTACCAACTGCTCTTGATCGACGGGTGTGACCACACCATCTCTTCGAGCTCGGCGCGCAGGCGGCGGTTGTACTCGTCGCTGACCTCGGGGCGGCACTCGATCGAGCGGGCGCCGCCTTCGATGAGGCGCTTCAGGCAGCCGAGGATGTAGCGGACCTGACACTCCGAGTGGAAGATCAGGCTGCCGCCGTGCGCCAGGTTGGTGCCCGGCCCGTAGATGCAGAACAGGTTCGGAAAGTTGGGCACGGTGATGCCGAGATACGCCTCCGGATCGTCGCCCCACTGCTCGGAGAGCACGGCGCCGCCGCGTCCGGCGATACGCATCGGCCACAGGAAGCGGTTGGCGTGGAAGCCGGTCGCCCAGACGATGATGTCGACCTCGATCTCTCGCTCTTCGTCGCCGCTGCCGCAGACGATCGAGTGCTCGCGGATCTCGGTGATCGGCTCGGAGATCAACTCGACGTCGTCGCGCTGCAGCGCGGCTAGCCAACTGCCGTTGTCCTGCAGGGTGCGTTTGCCGAGGCAGACGTAGTCGGGCACCACCTTGGCGAGCAGCTCTTCGTCGCCGTGGATCTGGTCGGCGAGGTATTGGGTGAACATCTGGCGCGTCACGTCGTTGATCTCGCTGATGGCGCGGTCCTGGTGCGGCCAGCTCGGGTCGCGGCGCATGGTCGGCAGGCCGCCGTCGCAGCCCGGCCAGAAGAGCAGAAAGCGATACCAGCGGCCGTAGTACGGCAGGTGTTCGAGCGCCCATTTTTTTCCGGCGCCGACCTTCTCGTGGTAGTTCGGGTTGGCGAACATCCACTGCGCCGAGCGCTGAAAGACGTACACCTGCGCCGCTTCGCCGGCGATGGTCGGAACGATCTGGAAGCCGCTGGCGCCGGTGCCGACGACGGCGACGCGCTTGCCGCGCCAATCGCAATCCTGGCGCCACGCCGACGAGTGCATCGCCACACCCTCGAACCGCTCGCGGCCGGGAATGTCGGGCAGCTTGGCGCGGTTGAGCTGGCCGACGGCGGAGATCACGGCATCGGCGACGACCTGGTCGCGGCGCCCGTCGGCCGAGCGAGTCTCGACCGTCCAGCGACTGGTCGACTCGTCCCAGGTCGCGTTCACCACCTCCGTTTCGAAGCGGATGTGCTCGCGCACGCCGTACTTGTCGGCGCAGCGCTCGAAGTAGGCCTGCAGCTCGGGTTGTCGGGCGAAGAACTCCGACCACTCCGGGTTCGGCTCGAACGAGTAACAATAGAAGTGGTTGCCGACGTCGACGCGGCAGCCGGGGTAGCGGTTCTCGTACCACGTGCCGCCGACGCCGGGGTTCTTCTCGAAGATGGTGTACGGAATCCCCGCCTGGCCGAGGCGGATACCGGCGAGCAAGCCGGCCATGCCGCAGCCGATGATCGCGACGTGAAACCGCTGCCGCGCTTCGCTCACGTCGCGATCCCAGTGGAACTCGCGCGCGTCGCGGCCGTCGAGCTCCATCTCCTCGAGCATCATCGGCACGTACTCGGCAGGCACCGGCTCGGCGACGATGAACGACATCATCTCGTGGATCGTCTCGGGCGACGGCGGCGGCGGCAACGTACAGCCGCGGTCGCGATACGCCTTGATCACTTCCAGTGCCTGCGCGCGCACGGCGGCCTTGTCTTCCTCCGACATGAAGCCCTGCACTTCGTTGAGGAAGACGCCCTGCGGGCGCAGCGATCCGCGCAGCAGCGACGCGTCGCCGCTCATGTGCACCATCGACATCAGCAGCGCGGGGATGCTGACGTCCTCGAGCGCGGCGGCGATCGCCGCGTCGTCGTCGCGAATCGGCGCGACGCCGTACGGTGTTGTGTTGCTCACGCCACCGCCTTCTCGACCGCCTTGATACCGCCCTGGTAGACGCCCTCGAAGAGTTGGACCAGATCAGCCTCCGGGGCGCCGGCGGGTTCGAACTCGCTGGTCCAGAGGATCTTCGTTCGACCAGCGCCCGCATCGCCGACCTGCACGGTGGCCAGATAGCCGGTGGCCGGCACCGGGCCCTCGACGATCGCGTAGCTGTAGGTGCGGGCCGCCTCGTCGAAGCTCTCGAGGCGTTCCTTCAGCACCAGTCCGCCCATCGAAAACGTCCGCACCGCGCCGACCCCTTCGCCCTCGAGCTCGCAGGAATCGATGCCCGGGCTCCACGACGCGAGAGCGCCGAAGTCGCTCATCAGCTTCCAGACCTTACCGGCATCGCCGGCGATTTCTTTCTCGACCCGTACCTTGGCCATGTGATGTCTCCTCTCGTTCGACGACGCATATAGAAGGAGGCTGCGGTGCGCCAGTGTATCGGGAATCGAGAATCGGGCAGTGCGAGACAAGCACGATCGTGAACCGTGAACGGTGAACCGTGCGATGAGCCATTCGTTCCCAGCTCGCAGCCCACCGTTCACGGTTCACGGTTCACAGCCCGTAGGTCCCCACGGCCCAAGACCATGCATGACTCACGAACCACAACCGCTATCCGCCGCTCGTCGCGCAGCAAACATTCTCGAACGGCGGATCCGGCACTGCTGCGCCGGGGCCGGCGAAGCCGATCTTGCGGCGGCTCCACACGGTCTGCAGCTCCGGGTTGCGCGGCCGCAGCTCGGCGGCGAGCTGGTAGGGACCGTCGTTCGGAATCCGCACCGATAGCGAGATCGCGACTCGATCGCGCGGCGGGACCTCGAGTCGTTCGAGGCGCGACGACGCCGTCACCGCGCCGTCCACTCCGACCGCCAGCAGGCGCAGATCGGCGTGCTCGGCATTCGCGGTGTCGTTGATCACCGTGACACCGATCGCCACTTCGTCGCCGCGCGCGTGATCTTCGCGCCACGAGTCGATCGATACCGCGAGCGGCGCGCCGGCGCTGCGCCAGTACACATCCCAACGCTCGCCGGCGGCGATCGCGGCATCGCCGCCGCACAGCTCGGCGATGCGCGCCGCGGCCGGCGTCGGCCAGTCGAGAGCGCGAGCGCGTTCCGACAGCGCCGTCTCCGCCGCGAGGTAGGCGCAGCCCTCCCGGTCGCTGCCGGTCGCGGCGCGGTCTTGCGGCGCGCGTCGCGCCAGCATCGCGAACCCAACCAGACCGGCGATCAAGATCAGCGTCAGCAGCGGCGAGCGCAGCAATCGCCAGAGCAGCGAATCGCGGCGCGGTTTTTGGTTCGCCGTCGGTTCGATGATCAATCCTGAAAATCGGGCTTGCGGCCGGCGGCGCGCGCCCGCGTCGCCTCTTCGAAGTTCTTGGTGGTGAGCCGCACGAAGAGCTGCGTGTGGCTCTCCAGCTCGATCGCCGCCTCGAGGCTGGCGGTCTCGAGGCCGGCCCACATCATGCGCTTGGTGAGCTGCGTGCCCTGGGTGCTCCAGCCGTTGATCTGCTCGGCGAGATCGAGAGCGGCGGTCATCAGATCGGCATCCGGCACGACGCGCGACACCAGGCCGATCTCGGCCGCCTCGCGCGCTCCGACGTCGCGGCCCGACAAAGCGATCTCGAAGGCGCGCGTCGCGCCGATGGCGCGCGGCAGCAGAAACGACAACCCGAGCTCGGTCGCGGTCAGGCCGTTGTTGATGCCGGCGGCGCGGAAGTACGCCGACTCGCCGGCGATGCGGATATCGGCGCCGAGCGTCAGGCACATGCCGCCGCCGATCGCCGCGCCGTTCACCGCCGCGATCACCGGCTGCGGCATCCGGCGCATCGCCGGCACCAGACCGGCGAGCAGGGACATCGATTTGGTGGCGATGCGCGTCAGCGTCAGGCCGTCGATGTTGGGCGGCGGCTCGAGATCGCGCGTGTCGGCGCCCGAGCAGAAGCCCCGCCCCACTCCGGTCAGCACCACCGTCCAGGTGTCGTTGTCCTCCGCCACCTCGGCGAAAGCGTCGCGCAGCGGCACCATGAGATCGAAGGCCATCGAGTTCATGCGCTCCGGCCGATTCATGGTGATGACCGTCGTATGCGGCCGCGGTTTGCTGATCTCGATCATCGCATCTCAGTCATAGCGAAAAGAAAAACTGTGCAATCTCCGTGTCACCCTGCCTACGTGGGTGAACCGTGAGCCGTGAACCGTGGACTGGAGATTCGCTTCACGGTTCACAGTTCACGGTTCACGTTCGTCATACCAGCAGCTCAAAGTCCGCGAGGTTGCAGTGCCTCGTGCGCTTGCGGTACTCCGTCGTACGCCCCGGCCAGTTGTTGGTGACGACGCCGTTCTGCACGTACCAACTGTCGCCGACCGTCGCCCACGACGAGCCGGCGAGGCGGCTCTGCATCTCGCGGTTGTAGTGCTCCTGCACGTCGCGGCGGACGTCGACGGCGGCGACGGCCCGCTCTCGCATCTGCTCGAGGCAGGACATGATGTAGCGCACCTGCGACTCGATCATCACGACGATCGAGCTGTGGCCCAGGTTGGTGTTCGGTCCGTACAGGAAGAACAGGTTGGGAAAGCCCGACACCGTGATCCCGAGGCACGCCTCCGGCGTGCGCTGCCACTGCTCGTTGAGGACCGCGCCGCCGCGGCCGACGACGCGCATCGGCGTCAGGAAGTCGTGGGTGTGGAAGCCGGTCGAGTAGATGATGGTGTCGACCTCGTGCAGCACTCCGCCCGTGGTTACGACGCCGTCTTTGGTGATGCGTTCGATGGCGTCGGTCAGAATGCGGACGCCGTACTTCTCGATCGACGGATAGTAGTTGTCGGAGAACAGAATGCGCTTGGCGCCGAGCGGGTAGTCGGGGATCAGTTTGGCGCGCAGCTCGGGGTCGGAGATGGTCTGGGCGATGTAGTCGCGCGTCTGCTGCTCGAGGCGCTGCCGCCAGCGACTCTCGCGCTTCATCGCCGGGTAGATGATCAGCTCGCCGCTCAGCCAGATGAGGAAGCGGCGCAGCTTGCTGAGCGGCGGGAACAACCGCAGCATCTTCTTCTCGAGCTCCGAGTAGTCGCGGTCGTTCTTCGGCAGCATCCAGTTGGCGCTGCGCTGGAAGACCAAGAGCTCGCCGACCAGCGGCGCGATCTCGGGAATGAACTGGATGGCGCTGGCGGCGTTGCCGATCACCGCGACGCGCCGGCCGCGCAGGTCGTGGTCGTGGTTCCATTCGGCGGAGTGGAACGAGACGCCGGCGAAGTCGTCGCGACCCGGGATGTGGGGGAAGCGCGGCCGGCTGAGCTGACCGGTGGCGCCGACGACGACGTCGAACTCCTCCTCCGACCCGCCGTTGGTGCGCAGGTGCCAGCAGCGCTTCGATTCGTCCCAGCGGATCTCCTCCACCGCGGTGTTGCAGCGCAGGTGCGGGCGCACGCCGAAGTCGTCGGCGCACTTGTCGAGGTAGCGCAGGATCACCGGCTGGTGCGACCACTTGTTCGGCCACTCGGCGTAGGGGGCGAACGAGTACGAGTACAGCGCCGACGGAATGTCGCACTCGCAGCCCGGATAGGTGTTGGCCCGCCAGGTCCCGCCGAGGCGGTCCGCCTTCTCGAAGATGGTGAACGAATCGACGCCGGCCTGTTTGAGCTTGATACCCATGCACAGCCCGCCGAAGCCCGAGCCGACAATGGCCACGCGGGGCGGCCTGTTGGCCGCGCGTCCGTTCTCGTGAAAGCTCCGCATCGTCATCGTCGATCGTGAAAGCTTGCTGGAACGCCGCAGGGTCGTCAACGCAAGTGAAGCGCGACAATCCTAATCGCCTCTCCCTACGCAGGACTGTCGGAGAAGCAGCGGCAGAACATTGGTCGAACGCGAACCGCCATGGTCCCCTCTCCC
>CADEER010000176.1:3013-9638 GCA_902826395.1 uncultured bacterium | reverse complement strand
ACACGAAGGGCGGACCGGCCACCAACTTCGCGCCCTTCGTGCCTTCGTGGTTTGTTTCTCCCCGTTTAGCGTCCCCGGTTGGCCATTCGCAGGATGTCGTCTAGGGGGTTGCCGTCGCCGTTGAGGTCGAGCATCGACGCTACGCCGCCGAGCAAGCTGCCGAGTCCGCCAGAGCTGCTGCCCATCGCTCCTGGCGCCGGCGCGTCGCCGGCGTTGCGCTGTCGGGCCATGTAACCGGTCACCAGCATCGCCAGGATCGGCAGCATCTTTCTGAGCAGCGCCGGATCGATGCCTGAGCGCGACGCCGCGTCTTCGGCGACCGTGCGACTGACGTCGCGCGAGCCGAAGATCTGACTCAACACGTCGTTGCCACGCGCCACTTCCGTCGGCTGCGCGCCGAGGACGTTCTCGAGCAACCCCGAGCCGCCGAGCTGTTCGAGGATGGCGCCGAATCCTTCCAACCCGGATGCCGCCGTCGGCTGTGATCGCGCCTGTCGCTTGAGGCCGCCGAGAAGCGCCGGCATCAACTGCTCGGCGCCGGCCGCTGCGGTCTGCTCACTGATTCCCAGATCGCGAGCCATCGCCTGCAACCCGCCCATGTTCGCCAGCACATCGGTGATGTCCATTGCGCTGCTCCTTTTCGCCGCACTCGGCCGGCGTTCAGTCCAGAAGGTCTTTCGGGATGTTGCCGCCGTTGGCGGCGATCCGCGCCAATACGGTCTTGTGGAGCCACATGTTCATCTTTGCCGAGTCGCCCATCAGGTCGGCCGGACAGCCGAGCTCGGTGGCCAGCTCCTTGCGCGCCGCGAAGCTGCTGTCGATGTCGAGCAGCTTGAGCAGATCGACGATCGACTCGCGCCAATTCAACTTCTGCGGATTGGCCTTGGCGCGCTGCTCGAGCTGCGCCACGACGTCGACCACCGCGATCGGCTGCACGGGGGGCGGAGCTTTCGCGGCCGGCGCGGCGGCGCCGGGTGGAGGCGGAGGCGGTTCCGCGGCCTGCGCACTTCCGAACCCGAGCTTCTCCATGATCTTGCCGAACAATCCCATGGCGGTTCTCCTTTGGCGGCGCGCCGCGCAAACGCGATCCGACTCGGCGTGTCGCCTGGATTGCGATGAAGCTATGACGAGGCGAACGTCGGGTGCGGAGACGATGACGCGCTCTTTATAGGGTGAGATCTGGAGGTAGTCCGCCCGCCCCCGCCACGTCAAGACAGAAACCGCGGGCGCTCAGTTCTCCGCGCCGTCCGGGCGTGGCGGGAACTCCATCGGCACGTCGTCCGGCAGTTGCTCGACCAGCTCCTCACTCATCCCGATCTGTTCGATGAGGAAGCGCTTGCGCTCGGTCAGGTCGACGTCGCGCTCCGCGATGCCGCCCTGCGCGTCGAGGGTCGCCACCTTGCCCAAGGCTGCGCAGAGACGAGCGTCGCCGCGCACCAGGTTCAGGCTCACGCCGTAGTTGAACGGACTCCAGCCGCGCGTCGTCTCGTGGCGCTGCGTGAACTCCTCGGCCGTCGCGCCCAGGTGGTTGAAGCCACAGTCCATCGGCTGGCCGCCGGTGATGAAGTTGCGCCAGCGGATGCGAAACTGGCCGTCGACCCACGAACCGACAACTCCCCAGGCGCCGTGCTCGATCCGCGACTCCTGTCCCTCGCGCATCAGCAGCGGCTCGGAGTGCAAGATCGACGCGTCGACGATCCAGCGGTCGCCGTCTAGAGTCACTGCGACCGAGCCGTGGTTGGGCGGGATATCCGGCGCCACGATCATCGTCGCCACGGCGCGCTCCGCCGAGAAGCCCAGCGATACGAGCAGCGCATGCAACGCACCGTTGCCGGCCCAGCAGGTACCGCCGCAGCCGTGCGCCAGCCACGCCGCGAAAAACTCGTCGGGTGCGTCGCCGGGCAAGCGCCCGGGATCGCCGCGCCGCACGTGAATCAGCTTGCGCACGTTGTCGAACGGCACCTTGCGACACCACGCGCGATAGATCGCCGCCAGTCCGTCGAATGAGACGGAAGGCTCGTCGCACTCCAGCTTGTCGAGAACGCGGGTGAGATCGAGCTTCATATTACGCTCACGGCTCCGGGCACTCGCTCGGCATCGGCTCGCCGTCGCACATGCTGTTCTCGAGCCAGGTCGGATTGTCGAGGTTGCCGAAGTCGACCAAGGTCGAGCAGGCGAAGTATGGCTCCGGACAGATGATCGGGCCCTGGTCCTGGTTGAGCTGGAAGTGAAGGGTCGACTGCTCGAAGTCTTCCTGGCTCGAGTTGACGATCAGCCAGCCGAGCACGTCGCCCGCGGCGACGATCTGGCCGACCTCGACTTCTTCCTCGATCAACGCCCTCTGGTGCTGTTGCATCAACACCGGCATCTCGTCGCAGTCGTCCGGCCATTCCTCCGGCCCGGGCTCGAAGAGGTAGTAGAGCGAGAAGCTGTCACTGACGCGCACGCCGACACTGACGTTCCAGTAGCACTGCTCCGGCTCGTTCTCGCCGCGCGCAAACTCGTCCCAGAAATAATGGATGCCCTCGATACAGCCGGGCGCGGCGCTGACGTACGGCAACAGCTCGTACGGATGCGAGACCTCGTCGATCTCAGCCGGAACGGTGAGATCGGTCAGGTCGCCTACGACCGAGTCGTCGTAAGTCTGCGTGTCGATCGGCGAGAAATGCACGCCGACGTGACCGCCTGTCGTGAAGTTGTGGTCCATCCGCATCACCGATGCGAGCTCGGTGACGTAGGTATGGCTCATCGAGTCGAAGAACTCTTCGTCGCTTGGGCTATCCCAGCCACTGCATGGATTGCCGTTGGGCGGAGGATCGTCGGGGTCCGGCGGCGGACACTCGCCGGGAGCTCCGTTCAATGACGTCAACGGCGTCCCCGGCGGCGACTCGGCATCGCCGCTGAACGTCCCGTCGCTCGCAAAAACGATCGCTACAGAAATGTCGCCGATGACAATCGTGCCCGTCGCGGCGATTGCGTTGCCGCTCACCGAGCCGGTGAAAACATCGCCGTTAGAGGTCAGGGTGACATCGCCCTCGCTCTGCGCGATGGCAAGCGCGAATGGGTCGCCGATGTCCTGCTGGACGCAGTAGTCGCCAGAGTAGTCGCGCAGACCACCCGTCGTTTCGCAGGCGTTGCCGATGGTGTCGCTGTCGGCGTCCGCCTGATCCGTGTTGGCAGCGGCGGGGCAGTTGTCGCAGGCGTTGCCGACTCCGTCCTCGTCGCCGTCGGCCTGATCGGCGTTGTCGACCGTCGGGCAGTTGTCCTCCTCGTCGGGCACGCTGTCGCTGTCGCCGCACTCGATGGGTAGCGTCTCGCCTTCGCACAGCGCATCCGCGATCACCCACGGCGCGTCGGACAGGTTGCGGAAGTCGGCGAGTGCCGGACAGCTGTAGTACTCCTGCGGACAGACGATCTGGTTGGTCTCCTGGCTTGCCTCGTTGTCGTTGAGGTTGAGCATCATCGTCGACCAGCTCAGCGTCTGCTGCGTGGAAGCGGTGATCAGCCATCCGAGCAGGTCGCCCGCACCGACGATGTCCCCTGGCGATACCTGGACCAGGTCGAGTTGCGCCTGCTGCAGAGCGTCGAGCGGATCGTCGCAGCTCAGCGGCCACTCCTCCGGTCCCGGCCCAAAGCTGTAGTTGAGCTCGAAGCGGTCGTTGATCCTCAGCGCCACGCGCACGTGCCAGCTGCACTCCCCTTCCCACATGCCGCGCCACACCTGCACGTCGCTGATGCAGCCGGCGGATGCCGCTCGATAAGGCATGAGCTCGAACGGATGCGCTTGCCCGCTGATCTCCGTCGGAACCGTCAGACCGGTCGCCGCTTCGACGACCGAGTCGTCGAACGGAAGGATCGGGCTGAACTCACCGCCCGGATTCTGGGTCGAATGGACGCGTCCGATTCGCACGTGCGGCGCCAGGCCCGGAAGGTACGGCTGCACCATCGAGTCGAGAAATTCCTCGTCGGTCGGTCCCACCCATTCGTCGCACGGTCCGCTCGGAGGCGGATCGCTCGGACACTGGCCAGGTACACCGGTCATCGTCATGAACGGGGTTCCGGGCGGCGAATCGACTGCACCGCTGAACGTGCCGTCGCCGGCGAAGGTCAGAAGCATAGCCAGCTCACCGAAAGGTGAATTGCCGCCGGCGGCGATCTCAATCCCACTTACCGTACCGCTGACCACAACGACTCCGAAGGCAATGTCCAGAGTCACATCGCCTTCACTTTGTGAGACGACCAGGGGCGCCTGGCCGCCGTCGCTGAAGTTGGCGCAGTGAGTGCCCGAGTAGTCACGCAGGCCACCCGCCGTCTCGCAGGCGTCGCCGATGCCGTCGCTGTCGGTGTCGGCCTGATCTGCATTGGCCGCCACGGGGCAGTTGTCGCAGGCGTTGCCGATTCCATCTTCGTCACCGTCGGCTTGGTCGACGTTGTTCACTGTCGGGCAATTGTCTTCGGCGTCGGGCACGCTGTCGCTGTCGCCGCACTCGATGGGTAGCGTCTCCCCCTCACACAACGTATCCGCGGTCACCCACGGCGCGTCCGACAAGTTGCGGAAATCGGCGAGTGCCGGACAGCTGTAGTACTCCTGCGGACAGACGATCTGGTTGGTCTCCTGGCTTGCCTCGTTGTCGTTGAGGTTGAGCATCATCGTCGACCAGCTCAGCGTCTGCTGCGTGGAAGCGGTGATCAGCCATCCGAGCAGGTCGCCCGCACCGACGATGTCCCCTGGCGATACCTGGACCAGGTCGAGTTGCGCCTGCTGCAGAGCGTCGAGCGGATCGTCGCAGCTCAGCGGCCACTCCTCCGGTCCCGGCCCAAAGCTGTAGTTGAGCTCGAAGCGGTCGTTGATCCTCAGCGCCACGCGCACGTGCCAGCTGCACTCCCCTTCCCACATGCCGCGCCACACCTGCACGTCGCTGATGCAGCCGGCGGATGCCGCTCGATAAGGCATGAGCTCGAACGGATGCGCTTGCCCGCTGATCTCCGTCGGAACCGTCAGACCGGTCGCCGCTTCGACGACCGAGTCGTCGAACGGAAGGATCGGGCTGAACTCACCGCCCGGATTCTGGGTCGAATGGACGCGTCCGATTCGCACGTGCGGCGCCAGGCCCGGAAGGTACGGCTGCACCATCGAGTCGAGAAATTCCTCGTCGGTCGGTCCCACCCATTCGTCGCACGGTCCGCTGGGAGGCGGATCGATCGGACACTCACCGGGCACACCGGTGATCGTTGCGAACGGAGTCCCGGGCGGCGCTTCGGCATCACCGCTGAAAGCTCCGTCGCCGGCGAAGGTCAGCGCGATCGCCAGCTCGCCGAAAGGTGAACTGCCGCCGACGGCGATGTCGCTGCCGCTGACCGTGCCGCTGACGACGACGAATCCGGCGCCGATGTCCACAGTCGCATCGCCTTCGTCTTGTGTGATTACCAGTGGTGCCTGGCCGCCGCTGCTGAAGCTGGCGCAGTAGGTGCCCGAGTAATCGCGCAAGCCGCCCGTAGTCTCGCAGGCATCGCCGATGCCGTCCTCGTCGGCATCGTCCTGAACCGCGTTGGCTGCGGCCGGACAGTTGTCGCAGGCGTTGCCGATGCCGTCCTCGTCGCCGTCGGCTTGGTCCGCGTTGTCGACGGTCGGGCAGTTGTCTTCCTCGTCCGGCACGTCGTCGTTGTCGGAATGGTTGCACGAGGTCGGCAACGTCTCCCCTTCGCACATGCTGTTCGGCGGGTTCGACGGCCAGCTGTACAAGTTGTTGATGTCGACCAGCGTTGAACAGCTGAATCCCGGCTGCGGGCAGACAAAATCGTCTGGACCTTCCGTCTGCGTCGTATCGTTGAGGTCGAAATGCATCATGGGCTGGCCGTATTGCGCCCCGGCCGGGCCGAGAACGAGCCAACCCAGCAGATCGCCCGGTGCGACGATGTCGCCGACCGCGATCTCCTGCCTGACCAGAGCTTCCTGGGCCGCCTGAACGGCGGCCTCGCTCGAGCAGTCTGTCGTGAATGGGTTGGGTTCGAAGAGATAGCCGACCGAGAACCGTTCGTTGACGCGGATGCTGACGCCGACGCGCCACGTGCAAACGGAAGTGTTGGAGTCCTGTGAGAACCCGATGCGCTCGATGCAGCCGGCGACGTTCGCCTGATACGGCATCAGCTCGTAGTCGCTGCTCGGGACTGTGAGATCGGTCAGGTCACCGACCACGTCGTCGTCGAAGGGCATGATCGGGCTGAGGTGGATGCCGCCGTGGGTAGGACTGAAGGTGTTGTCGAGCTGCATGTAATCCGCGAGCTCGGGGAGGTAGGGGTGAACCATCGAGCCGAGGAATTCCTCGTCAGTCGGTCCTTCCCAATCGGAGCATGGTGGAGGAGGACAGCTCCCTGGCACGCCTGAGAGGGTGAGGTCGGGTCCGGGTGGGGCTTCGGCTTCACCGGCGAAGGTACCGTCGCTAGCGAAGGTGATCGACGCCGTCGTTTCGTAGGGGGCGAATCCGCTGGCCGCGATCGTTTCGCCGGTCACGGTGCCGGTGAGAACGCCGCCTCCCGGAGGGCCGATCGTCAGCGTCACGTCGGTTTCGTTGGTTTGTGCGATCGTGACGCCGGCAGTGTTGCCGAAGCTCGTGGTGACGCAATA
>CADEER010000176.1:0-2913 GCA_902826395.1 uncultured bacterium | reverse complement strand
TGGTTTGTGCGATCGTGACGCCGGCAGTGTTGCCGAAGCTCGTGGTGACGCAATAGTCGCCCGAGTAGTCGCGCAGGCCGCCCGTCGTCTCGCAGGCATCGCCGATGCCGTCGCTGTCGGCATCTTCCTGATTCGCGTTGGCCGCGGCGGGGCAATTGTCGCAGGCGTTGCCGACTCCGTCCTCGTCACCGTCGGCCTGATCGGCGTTGTCGACGGTCGGGCAATTGTCTTCCTCGTCCGGCACGTCGTCGTTGTCGGAATGGTTGCACGAGGTCGGCAATGTTTCGTCCGCGCAGATGCTGTTCGGCGGGTTCGACGGCCAGCTGTAGAGAGCGCCGAAGTCGAGCAGCGTCGGACAACTGAATCCCTGCTGTGGGCAGACGAAGTCGTCTGGCCCCTGCGCCTGCTCGGTATCGCTGAGGTCGAAATGCATCATGGGCTGAACGTCTTCCGGCCCGTCCGGGGGTATCGGCCCGTCCGGGAGTACCAGCCAACCCAGTAGATCGCCCGGTGTGACGATGTCGTTGAGCTTGATCTCCTGCCTGATCAGATCTTCCTGGGCGGCCTGGATAGCAGCCTCTCCCGCGCAGGACGTCGTGAATGGGTTGGGCTCGAAGAGATAGCCGACCCTGAACCGGTCGTTGACGCGGATGCTGACGCCGACGCGCCAGGTGCAGACGGAAGTGTCGGTGTCCTGCGAGAACTCGATGCGCTCGATGCAACCGGTGACGTTCGCTTGATACGGCATCAGCTCGTAGTCGCTGGCCGGGACCGTGAGATCGGTTTCGTCTTCGACGATATCGTCGTCGAAGGGCATGATCGGGCTGAAGTGAACGCCGCCATGGCCGCTACTACCGGTGCCAAAGGTGTTGTCGATCTGCACGTACTCCGCGAGCTCGGGGAAGTATGGGTGAATCATCGTACCGAGGAAGTCCTCCTCGTTGTCGCCAGTTGGCGGTTCCCACTCGGAGCACGGACAGCGGCCCGGCAGCCCTGAGATGTTGGCGACGACTGTGCCGGGTGGAATCTCGACTTCACCGGTGAAGGTACCGTCGCTAGCGAGGGTGATCGACACCGACGTTTCGTTGGGGATGGATCCGCTGGCCTCGATCTCAGCACCGGTCACGGTGCCCGTGGCGACGCCGCCTGACGGACCGCCGAAGGTAAGCGTCACGTCGGTCTCGTCAGTTTGTGCGATCGCGAGGCCGGTGCCCCCGGTCATGCAATAGTCACCTGAGTAGTCGCGCAGACCGCCCGTCGTCTCACAGACGTCGCCGACATTGTCGCTGTCGGCATCGGCTTGGTCCGCGTTGGCTGCGGCCGGGCAGTTGTCGCAGACATTGCCGACACCATCCTCGTCGCCGTCGGCCTGATCGCGATTCGGGACACTCGGACAGTTGTCCGGCGATGGATCGGCGGCGGCGTGGGTCGCGAAGATAGTCGTGAGCACAAAGGCCGTGACGACCAGGCAACGTAGAGACATGACACCCCCCTGCCGCACGGAGTGCGGCCCCTACCTCAATGTCGCGTGAAGTGGCGAAACGAGCTGCAGAGGCAATAGTGCAGAATGCGGGCCGCGATCAATTGTGATCGAGACTCGCTTTGGACGCAGTGCAGCATCGAACCGACGATCGATGAGTCCCTGTCGCCGAACGGAACGGCAGGACAGCTCAGGGTAGCGACTGCGTCGTGACCCGCGGCCGCGCGGCGCGGACGCCGGGCTGGGCCTTACTTCTACAGCTCCCAGCACTACAGAGACGCGCACGCAGAATCAGAAGCACAGCGAGTCCCAACCAGATCCAACCTCCGGCTGTCGATTCTCGCATCACAGCGCAGCCGTCGTCTTCTTCGTTTGCACTCTCGGCACGCAGCCAGACGTAGCTGCTGATGGACTGCAGGCGGCCCTCGGTGTCGGCGACTTCGTGGCGATAGCGGTCCTCGCCCACCGCGGCGAGGGCGACTTCGATCTCGTGCACGAACGGGTCGTTGTCGACATCGACCTCGTCGATGACCGAGCCGTTCTGCACGGACCGCAGCACGCCGCCGGCGCCGCCGGTCACGATAGCGCGCAGAATCGCCGTCGGACCGCGCGAGAGTACGGTGTCGCCGTTGCGGCGCCCGACAATCTCCGTCTCGAGCATCGGATCTTCGGGGCCGTTCAACTTGACCACCGTGCGCGCATCGCGCACACCGCGGACGATTCCTTCGACGCTCAGCTCGTCGGCCCAGACCAGGGTCGTCGGAGTGCCGATCGGCGAATCGAGCGGTCCGGTGCCCTCGCCGGCCCGATGGTCGTCGCTGCCGCCGATCGCCGCGGCGCGCGAGCCCACCGCCACGAGGTCCTCCCAGTAGCTCTGCCCCGGGAGGATACCAGTGCGGATCTCGACGGCGTCGATCTCGAGCGGATCGACGTCGTGCTCCCAGGCGCAGCCGATGCAGAGGTCGCCGACCGCCAGTAACGGGTGATTGATCGAGATCAGTCCGCCTTGCTCGTGCATGTCGCGGATGGCCTCGTCGATGGTCGCGCCGCGCACACCGATGCGGTGGTCCACCCACTCGGTGACGCCGATGCCGTTGGCGTGGCCGGCATAGGTCGTGAACTCGACGCCGGGCAGCAGCAACACGTCGCTGTCTGCCTGCGCCGCGCCGTACAGGGTCAACTGGCTGTTGGTGTTGTGCTCGGAGAGCAGCACGAAGTCGAGCCCGTTGGCGGCCGCGACTTCGAGCACTTCCTCGATCGGCGGCCGCGCATCGCCGCTCTCGCGCGAGTGAACGTGGAAGTCGCCGGCATACCAGCGCGCACCAGTCTCGATGGGCAGCGGCGCGGCGTAGGGCTCGCGCTCGCCCTGGGCCGGCAGTGTCGGCTCGTCGCGCAGCACGATCTCCACCGCGTAGCGCGCCGGCGTCTCGCGA
>CADEER010000175.1 GCA_902826395.1 uncultured bacterium | reverse complement strand
CCCACCTCGACTTCGACGCCCACTCGGACGCCGACCAGCACCGCGACGCGGACACCGACCAGTACGCCGACGGCTACACCGACGCGGACCGCGACGCCGACCCAGACCGCGACCCGTACGCCTACGTCGACGCCGACGCACACGGCGACGCGCACGCCGACCAATACGGCGACTTCGACGACGACACCGACGCTGACTCACACGCGGACGTCGACGCCGACGTCTACCGCGACCCGGACCGCGACCCATACCCCGAGCAACACACCGACGCGGACGCCCACCAATACGACCACGTCGACACCGACTTCCACGTCGACGAGCACGCCGACGCATACGCACACATCGACTTCGACCCACACGCCGACGGCGACGCCGACGGAGACGCCGACCGAGACGCCGAGCGCGACACCGACGGAGACTCCGACCGCGACCCCAGAGTTCGGATTCATCGGCGACGAGTTCCAGGCCAACGCGGATACGGTGGGCGATCAATACAGGCCCGACGTCGCGCACGCGGCGTCCGGTGCGTTCGTCATCGTCTGGAACGAAATCAATGACGGCTATCCGATCCAGGGGCGCGTGTTCGACGCCGAGGGCGGCGCGACCGAATTCACCGCCATATCGTCGGCCTACAACGGCAGCGCGCCGGCCGTGGCGATGGATGCGTCGGGAAGCTTCATGGTGGTCTGGACGGAGGGGTACCCCGCCCGCGACGTGCTCGGCCGCACCTACGACAGCACAGGCGCGGCGCTCGGCACTCAGTTCGAGGTCGCAACCGGGTTGGACTACGGGGGATATCGCGTCGGCATTATGGCGAGCGGTGGCGAGCAGTTCGTCGTCGTCTGGAACGAGTCGGGCTGCGGCGAGTGCGGCACGCTGGTGAAGGGCCTGCGACTCGACATCAACGGCGATCCGGTCGGAACCGAGTTCGAGGTCAGCGACGGCGCCGTTTCGTACTTCAACGAGATCGCCATCGACGGCCGGCCGGGTGAGCAGTTCGTCGTCGCCTGGAGCCGCTTCGGATACGGCCTCGCGACGTCGCGCCATGGAGCCAAGACCTCCGAAGTCGCCTCCGGCGTGATCGAAGGCCGCCGTCTGACCAGCGACGGCACGGCGATCGGTGACGAGTTCGAAGTGAACACGGAATTCGGCTACGCGGGCCTCGATGGCCTCGGCGTCGCCACCGCCGCGAACGGCGACTTCGTCATCGCCTGGTCCGGTGACTATTTCGATGGCGATGACTTCGGTGTCGCGGCGCGGCTGTTCGACAGCAGCGGCACCGCGGTCGGCGACCAGTTTCAGGTCAACACGTACACCACCAACGAACAGGGCCGGTACAGTGGCGCTGACGTCGCCTACGACGACGTCAGCGGCGAGTTCGTGGTCACCTGGTCCTCGGGCCCGGGCCAGGACGGCTACGGTTATGGCGTCTTCGCGCAGCGACTTTCGAGCGCGGGGGCGGCGCTCGGCACCGAGTTCCAGGTCAACACCTTCACCGACGGCCAGCAGGGTGCCTACAGCGGCTGGTCGGGTGGACTGGGCATCGCGTCGGGCGGCGGCGGCGAATTCGTCGTCACCTGGACGAGCGAGCCGCAGGACGGCAGCGGGCGCGGCATCTTCGCGCAGAAGCTCGGCATCGGGGAAATGCCGTGACGCCGATGGTCCGCTTTGCAGTGGCGGTGCTCGCCGCGGTCGCTGTGGCGTCGCCGGTCGCCGGCGACGAGGCGTCGCAGCGCGCCTACTCGAAGGGACTGGTCGAGTGGAACGCCAGCGGCTCGGCGCAGTCGGCGATGGCGCATTTCACCGCCGCCGTGCAGGCTGACCCGCAAGACGCCTTCGCCCACTACCACCTCGGGATGGCGCGCGCATCGCTCGGCGAGACGGCGGCCGCCATCGAGGACCTGCGCACGGCGCTGCGCTTGCGGCCCGACTTTCCGATCGCGGCGGCCGATCTCGGTGTCTTGTTGGTGCGCGAGAATCGCCCGGCGGAGGCGCTGCCGTGGTTGGAAGCGGCTACCGCCGAGCCGCGCTTGCGCGGCCGCGCCAAGCTGATGTCCGGCGTCGCGCGCCTGCGTCTCGGCGAGATCGACGCTGCCGTCGAGGACCTGCGCGCCGCCGTCGCGCTCGACCCGACGATCGCCGCGGAGGCGCGCTACTACGAAGGCGTCGCGGAGAGCCGCCGCGGCGACGACGATGCGGCGCGCGAGCATTTCGAATGGGTGGTGCGCGAGCATCCGACCTCGGCGGTCGCGTTCGAGGCGCAGCGATTTCTCGACGGCGCCGGCAGCGGCGATCGCCCGTACCTGATCTACGCGGCGATCGGTCTCGACTACGACAGCAACGTGACGCTCGAAACCGACGCCGAGATCGGCGGCGACGATCTACAGCCGTCCGACAACGCCGACGGCAACGTGCACTTCCGGGTCGGCGCGCGGTATCGCCTGTGGGGCAACGAGAACACCGCATTGACCGCCGGTTACGAGCTGTTCCAGCGCGTCTACTTCGAGCTCGACGAATACAATTTGCAGGCGCATCGGCCCGGCCTGCGCTTGAGCCATCGCTGGAACGACTTCTTCTTCGGCGTCGCCGCCGACTACGACTTCTTCTTGTTGCAGACCGAAAGCTATCTGCAGCGCGTCAGCGGGCTGCCGTGGGTGGCGATGCATACCGGCGACTGGGGGCGATCCGAGCTCTCCTACCGATTGCGCTGGAACGACTTCTTCCGGCGGCCGCCCGATAGCGCGGTCGCCGATCCGGACGGCGATATCGACGACGACGTCCTCGATTCGATCTCGCACATGCCGATCCTGCGCCAGTACTTCTACGTCGACGGGGCCGATCGATACGTGTCGGCGGCGTGGGTGTTCGAGCGGCGCAATCCGGTCGGCGACGGCGACGAGCTGTACGCCTACACGGCCAACGGCGTCGAGCTCGCCGTCGCGTGGGCGCTCGCGTGGCAGCTCTCGGCGCAGGCGGAGTACATGTATCAGTACCAGGACTACGACGAAGAGGGCCGGGTCGACGAGCCGCACCAGGTGGTCGTCGGCCTGCGCCGCCCGATCGTCGAGCGGCTCTTCGCGACGGCGGCGTACCGCGGCCTCTTCCACGAGTCGAATCAGTTTCCGTACGATCGCCACATCGGGTCGTTGACCCTGGAATACGTCTTCTGAGCAGGGATGAGGCGGAGTGAAGCGATGAAGCTCGCGAGAGCCGGTCTGGGTGCGGTCGTCCTCTTCTTGTCGGCGGCTTTCGCCGCTTCGGCGCAGGACGTCGGCAGCATCGCGGCGCTGCAAAGGCTGGCGGAGATCGGCAGGAGCGGCACCTGGCGCGCGGCGGCGCTCGGCGACGGAGTCGCGGTCGGCGATTCGATGCGCACCGACGCGCAGGGCAGGGTGCGCCTGGTGTTCGCCGACAACAGCGTCGTTCTTCTCAGCGGCGGCTCCGAAATCGTGATCGACGAGAACATCTACCGGCCCGCGGACGGCAGCGTCACCTCCATGTTCGAGGTGTTGAAGGGCAAGATGCGGGCGATCGTCAGCGACTACTACCAGACGTCGGGGACCTTCCAGATCAAGACGGCCAACTCCGTCTCCGGTGTTCGCGGCACCGATTTCATCGTCGTGCACGGCACGGACGCCAACGGTACCGCGATCAGCGAGGTAGTCGGCATCAGCGGGCGTGTGGTGGTGCGCGGCGTCGCGCACCCGGATGCACCCGTCTCGGTCGAGAGCCGGCAGTTGACGCAGATCGCCGCCGGACAGCCGCCCAGCGCGCCGGTCGCGCTCAGCGAAGAGCGCTTTCGCTATTACCTGGAGGGACTCGAGTTCGTCGGCGGTGAGGGCCCCGAGAGTCTGATCCTCAACCAGCCGACGCTGCTCGACAATACGGTGCCCGAGCCGGACCGCGCAGCCGCCGAAAGGCCGTCCGAGCAACGCCTCGATCTCGATGTCGTGCCGAGCGAGCCCGGCGAGCTCGAGCCGGACGGCTCCGGCGTCGCCGGCCAGCCGGCCGAGGCAGTCGAGGCAGGAGACCTCGGAATCCGATTCTAGAGGCACTGCGTGTCGGGGCGGCCCATTCGGAATGACGTTGGTGAAGCCGGGTTGCTTAGGTCAATCCCTATCAGCGTTCATCTGTGTTCATCTGCGGTTTCTCTTTGTGAGATCAGATTTGACTGAATGAGCTTTGGTGGCACATGGGGGACGCTGCGCAGCGCGCTTTTGATCAGCGGCTTTTTCGCCGTGCTGCGCTTCTCCGGCTGTCCATTCATCGATCTGGTCGACGCACGCGCGGTCGACTACCGCTTTCTGCAGCGCGGCCCTGAGGAAGGAACCAAGCAGGTCGCGATCGTCGCGATCGACGATCCGAGCATCGACGCGATTGGCCGGTGGCCCTGGCCGCGCAGCGTGCAGGCCGATCTCCTCGACGCCATCATGTCCGGCAACCCGTCGGTGGTTGGCTACGATATCCTGCAAGGCGAAGTGACGTCGGCCTTCGATCGCGAAGAAGTGCTGAAGCAGATGGGCGACCTCGATGACACCCAGCGTGCGCTGATCGAGCGCGTGTTGGGTGCCAGCGGCTTGCCCGACGATCACTTCGCCGAGGCTCTCAGGCGATCCGGAAAGGCGGTGCTCGGCTACTACCTCGACTTCCAGGGCAAGCCTATCGAAGGGCAGAAGCTCGACGTCGAGCGGTACTCGCTGGTGCGCGAGTCGGAGGGAAGCGGGTCGTCGCGGGTTCCGGTCGCGACACGAGCGGTGGTCAACCTGCCGCGCTTCCGCGCCGAGGCGCTCAGCGAGGGGTACTTCAACGTTCTGCCGGATCGCGCCGATGGCGTACTGCGTCGCATCCCGGTGGTCATTCGCCTCGGCGACGAACACGCCATGCCGCTGTCGCTCACACTCGTGCGCGCCCACGTCGGCAGTCCGGCGGCGATGATCTCGTATGCGCCGTTCGGAGTCGACGAGGTGCGCATCGGCAAGCTCGCGATCCCGACCGCCGAGGACGGCCAGTTGATGCTCAACTACCGCGGCCAGGGAAAGATCTTCGAGCACATCTCGGCGGCGCCGCTGCTGCGCGGTGAGATCGACCCGGCGGTCCTGGCGGGGCGTATCGTCGTTGTCGGTGTCACCGCCACCGGGGTCGAGGACGTCCGCGTGACGCCGTTCGACGGCGTCTTCCCCGGGGTCGAGGTGCACGCCACCGCGATCGACAACATTCTGCGGCAAGATTTCGTATGGCAGCCGAAGTGGCTGGTCGTCTCGGAGATGATCTTCATCCTCGCCGGCGGCCTGCTTCTCGGTCTCGCCGTCGGTTCGTTCCGCGGTTGGTACGGCGTGCTGATGGCCGGCGCGCTCACCTTCGCGTATCTGGCGGGCAGCCAATGGGCATTCGTCAGCTTCGGCTACGTCTACAGCGTGCTCTATCCGATGCTGGCTTTCGGCGCCGTGTTCGCCGCCGTCAACATCCAGAACTACATCACCGAGGAGCGAGAGCGCCGGCGCACGCGACACATGCTCGAGCTCTACTTGAGCCCGCAGATGGCGGAGTTCGTCAGCTCGCGCCCGGAGAATCTCAACCTGGGTGGCGACCGGCGGCCGATGACGGTGCTGTTCTCGGACGTCCGCGACTTCACGAAGATCTCCGAGGGAATGAGCCCGGAGCAGTTGGTCGAGTGCCTCAATGCCTACCTCGGCGAGATGACCGATTCGGTCTTCGCCACCTGGGGCATGCTCGACAAGTACGTCGGCGACGCGGTCATGGCGGTATGGGGAGCACCGCTGCCGCGCGACGACCACGAGACGCAGGCGGTGCGCACGGCGCTCGACATGATGCGGCGACTGCGGCGATTCAACGAAATGGCGCCGTCGCGCGGTTGGCCGCCGCTGCAGATCGGCATCGGCATCAACAGCGGCGAGATGGTGTTCGGCAACATGGGTTCCGCCAACCACATGAGCCTGACCGTCATGGGCGACGAGGTGAACCTGGCCTCCCGCCTGGAGGGTCTGACCTCGATCTACGGCGCCGGCATCATCGTCAGCGAAGCGACGCTTGCCGGCGTGGCCGATCCGGTGACCACCCGCGAGATCGACCTGGTGCGCGTCAAAGGCAAGGAGCGCGCGGTCCACATCTACGAGGTCTACGAGCCGGGCGAGATCGACGCCGGGTATCTCGAGGCGTACGCGACAGGGCTTGCGGCGTACAAGAACCGCGAATGGCAGCGGGCGACGGAGGCGTTTGAGCGCGCCCTCGCCGTGCGCGGCCGTGACAAGGCGGCGCTGCTCTTTCTCGAACGCTGCGCCGAGCTTCGCCTCGCCGATCCCGGTCCGGACTGGGACGGCGTCGCGGTACTGACCAAGAAATGATCTCGACGCGCAGCCCCTGGCTGCGCAGGGATCGACCACGTCCGCCTGCCGCTGCCTATCAATGAGGCAGTGCTGGATCGGGAGCAGGCTAGGGAGTCGATTCTCGTGCGCCGCCGCCGCTTGGTCGAAATCTTGAATGGTGAGTGCTGCCGGTTTGAGGACGTGAGCGTCCGCCGCCGGCGTCGTGCAGACGATTCGCAAGTGACCGACAGGGGGAGAAGTGGCGAGGGCAGTGACGAGAAAGGCGAGCGCCCAGCTCCGGCGCGTTGCGGACGACGAGCCGATCGCCGCGCCGAAGCCGGCCGATGACCGCCCGCCGGGTCGGGTCGATTCGCCGATCGACGGCTACCTGCGATCGCTCTGGGATCGCTACGTCGACGAACGCTCGGGGGAGGTTGCCAACTACATCCCCGAGCTGGCGAAGGTGGACCCGGATCGCTTCGGCATCTGCATCGCCACCACCGAAGGGCGCGTTTACGAAGTAGGCGACTGCGGCGTCGAGTTCACCATCCAGTCGATCTCCAAGCCATTCACGTACGGCATGGCTCTCGAGGATCGCGGCCGCGACGCGGTGCTGGCGAAGATCGGAGTCGAGCCGACCGGCGACGCGTTCAACTCGATCAGCCTGGCTCCCGACAGCGGCCGGCCGCTCAACCCGATGATCAACGCCGGCGCCATCGCCGCGGCGTCGCTGGTCGCCGGCCACTCGCCGGAGGATCGTCTGCATCGCGTGATGGGAGTCTACTCCCTGTGCGCGGGCCGCCAGCTCACGCTGAACGAGGAAGTGTACGCGTCGGAGCGCGATACCGGGCATCGCAACCGCGCCATCGGCCACATGCTGCGCAACTTCGGCATTCTCGAAGGCGACCCGGAGCCGGACCTGAATCTCTACTTCCAGCAGTGCTCGATCAACGTCACCTGCCGAGACTTGAGCGTCATGGCGGCGACGCTGGCCAACGGCGGCGTCAATCCGATCAACGGCGAGCGCGCCCTCGGCGCGGAGTACGTGCAGAACATGCTGAGCGTCATGACCACGTGCGGCATGTACGACTTCGCCGGCGAGTGGCTGTACTCGGTCGGCATGCCGGCGAAGAGCGGCGTCGGCGGTGGCGTGATCGCGGTGTTGCCGGGGCAGCTCGGGATCGGCGTCTTCTCGCCGCGCCTCGACCCGCGCGGCAATACCGTGCGCGGCGTCAAGGTCTGTCGCGACATCTCGCGCGACTTCTCGCTCCACTTCCTGCGCGCGCCGCGCGCCTCTCGTTCGGCGATCCGCGCCCAGTACAACGTGGCGGATGTGAGCTCGAAGCGGATGCGCGTCGAGCGCGAGCGGAAGACGCTCGACGCACAGGGCCGCCGGGCTCGCATCTACGAGTTGCAGGGCGACCTCGCCTTCTCGTCGGTCGAGGTGGTGATCGAGCGCTTGATCGGCGCCAGCAACGCGCTCGACTACGCGATCGTCGACCTGAAGCGGGTTTCGGCGATCGAGGAAGCGGCGGCCGGGATCCTGGTCGACCTGTTCGTCAACTTCAACGTCGCGGGCAAGGTGGTGATCTTCGCCAATGTGCAGGGACACTCGCAGTTCATGCGCATGCTCGAGTCGCGGATGATGACTCCCGACTTGCAATCGCGCCTGCTCACCTTCGGCGACCTCGATCCGGCCATCGAGTGGTGCGAGAACGAGATCCTGGCGCGCAACCGCAGCGGCACGGAGAGCAGCGAGGCTCTGCCGCTGGCCGAGCACAGCTTCTGCCGCGGCCTGAGCGCCGAGGAGATCGCCGTGCTCGAGCCGCTGCTCGCGCACAAGACCTACGCGCCCGGCCACTTCATCGTCCACAAAGGCGAGGTGGCCGATGCGATCTATCTGCTCGTGCGCGGCGCAGTCTCGGTAGTCGTCGACCTGCCGAGCGGTCAGCTCAAGCGCTTGTCGACCATCTCGCCGGGAATGGCGTTCGGCGAATTGGCCGCGCTCGAGCGCGCGGTGCGCACCGCCGACGTGCGCGCCGACACGGCCTCCGAGTGCTTCGTGCTTCCGGCCGATACCTTCGACGACCTCGGCGACTCGCATCCCGCCATCAAGCTCAAGCTGCAACACAACCTGATGCGCAACCTCGGCCTCATCGTCTCCCGCCTGAATCAGGAGATCGCGACCCTCGCCGGCTGAGTCCTCACAGGCGAGGCAAGGCGAGGCGAGGCATAGGGTCAAGCCTCGCCTCGCCTGTGCCGCGCCTCGCCTTTCCTGGATCGAGTGCTCGCCACGAGAATACAGGTGACGCCACGGCGAACACGAAGGCGAATCGAAGGTCGCTTCCTTGGCGATCGGCGCTCATCTCGTTCTCGATGTTCTGCTCGAGACCAGCCTCGGGTCGGAGAAAAGACAATCCGCAGATGACGCAGATTGCCCAGATGCGGGAACCCCAAGTTTATTTCTCGAGGAGGTCGAAGCGCGGCATCGATGGTTCCGATGTCGAGAACATCCTCACGGGACATGATCCGCGGCCATCCGCGCGATCTGCGGATCAGTAATCTGTGCGCCCTCGAGGATGGATCTGGGCGATCAATCGCGCGGCGGGATTCCTTGAGCGTCCGTCATCGCCGCTTCCACCGAAGGACCCCTATGCGGGCAGGGACCTGTCCTTCCAGGGATGCCGGCGAACGAGAAATTGACTCGCGGTGAACTCGTGCCCTACGTTCGACGCAGGACCGATGCCGTCGGTCCGAACGGTGCAGGAGTTGCTCGGCCACCAGGATGTACGAACAACGATGATTTGCACGCACGTACTGCAGCGAGGAGGCCGGGGTGTGAAGAGCCCCGCGGACGACCTGTGAGAAAGCGCAAGGAGATGCTTATGCGGAAACCGCATAACACGCAGCCGAGCGAACAAGATCGCTCTACCTCCTGGAATTCGCGGAAGATCCGCGAACTTCAACCGTTGGCGTTATACGGAAGCTCCACTCGTCCGCCGGCGCTACACGGAAACCGCATAATCATTGGTTAGGCATACTCGAACAACGATGAGGTTCGTCAGGGAACTGCTGTCCAAAGACGGAACTCGCAAGGTGGAGATCTTCGAGCGGGACAACGGAACCTACGGCTTTGAAGTATTAAAGTTCAGTGACGACCCAAAGGAGATGTGCTGGATGCCGTATGGTCGTTTCTCGAAGTGCTTCGCATCAAGTGCAGACATTGCGGAGCGTGAAGCGCGGGAACGCATTGAATGGCTCGAATCGAATGGCGAAGATGCCTAACACTTAGCGTTTTGGGAGCGCCGAGCCGAGCCGAAGGCGGGGGCGAGACCG
>CADEER010000174.1 GCA_902826395.1 uncultured bacterium | reverse complement strand
CGCGAGCAAGTCGACGGTCACGGCCTTGCAGAGAGATCTCTGTGTCCTCTGTGCCTCTGTGGTGAAAGTCTTTTGACCCCCATCGCCAGCGCGAAATGGTGGTGCTAGGGCTGGTCGATTCACTTTCCGAGGTTAGCCGTGGCCGCTCCCGCACTGCAGCACCGCTCCGATCTGCGCAACATCGCCATCATCGCCCACGTCGACCACGGCAAGACGACGCTGGTCGACGCGATGCTGCACCAGAGCGGCATCTTCCGCGCCAACCAGAAGGTCGAAGAACGGGTCATGGATTCGAACGACCTGGAGCGCGAGCGCGGCATCACGATCCTCGCCAAGAATACGGCGGTTCTGTATCGGGGTGTGCGGATCAATATCGTCGACACGCCGGGCCACGCCGACTTCGGCGGCGAGGTCGAGCGCACGCTGGCGATGGTCGACGGCGTCATGCTGCTGGTCGACTCCTCGGAGGGGCCGCTGCCGCAGACGCGCTTCGTGTTGCAGAAGTCACTGGCGCTCGGGCTGCCGCAGATCGTCTGCGTCAACAAGATCGATCGCGAGGACGCGCGTCCCGCCGAAGTGCTCGACGAGATCTACGGGCTTTTCATCGACCTCGACGCCAACGAGAAGCAGCTCGAGTTTCCGGTCGTCTACACCAACGCGCGCATCGGTACGGCGACCCGCAATCTGGCGGAGCCGGGGGAAAACCTGGCGCCGGTCTTCGACCTGATCCTCGAACACCTGCCCGGGCCGGCGGTCGATCCGCAGATGCCGCTGCAGTTCCAGTGCAACAACCTCGACTACGACGACTACGTCGGCCGCCTCGCGATTGGTCGCCTGAAGAACGGCGGCATCCGCGCTGGCGGCGTGTACGCGCTGTGCCGTGGCACGGCAGCACCACAGCCGGTGAAGGTGACGCAGCTCTACAACTGGAGCGGTCTGAAGCGAACCGCGGTCGAATCCGCCGAGGGCGGCGACATCGTCGCCATCGCCGGCGTCGAGGACATCGACATCGGCGACACCGTCACGGCAGTGGACAATCCGCGGCCGCTGCCGGCGATCCGCGTCGACGAGCCGACGATCGCGATGTTCTTCGGCGCCAACACCTCGCCGTGGTCGGGTCGCGAGGGCGAGTACGTGACCTCGCGCAAGCTGCGCGAGCGGCTGCTGCTCGAACGCCGCCGCAACGTCAGCATCCGCGTCGAGGAAACCGGCGTCGGCGAGGCAATCAAAGTCACCGGGCGCGGCGAGCTGCAGCTCGCGATCCTCATCGAGACCATGCGCCGCGAGGGCTACGAGATGGAGGTGTCGAAGCCGACCGTCGTGACGCGCGAAGTCGACGGCGCCGTGCACGAGCCGATCGAGCTGCTGGTGATCGACGCGCCGGAGGACTACGTCGGCGTCATCTCGCAGTTGCTCGCCATGCGGCGCGGCAAGATGACCAAGATGACGCACGGCGGCTCGGGCCGCGTGCGACTCGAGTTCACCGTGCCGTCGCGCGGCCTGATCGGCTTCCGCTCGCGCTTCCTCAGCGAGACGCGCGGCACCGGCATCATGAACGCGCTGTTCGACGGCTGGGCGCCGTGGCAGGGCGCGATCCAGGCGCGCACCAACGGCGCCATGGTGGCGGATCGCGAAGGCGTCGCGACGCCGTACGCGATTTTCAACCTGCAGGAGCGCGGTTCGCTGTTCATCGCACCGTCCACGCGCGTCTACGAGGGAATGGTGGTCGGCGAGTACGCGCGCGACTCCGAGCTCAACGTCAATGTCTGCCGCGAGAAGAAGCTCACCAACATCCGCGCCTCCGGCCGCGACGAGAACGTCGTCATCACCCCGCACCGCGAGCTCGGTTTGGAAGAGTGCATCGAGTGGATCGCCGACGACGAGCTGGTCGAGGTGACGCCGTCGTCGGTGCGCCTGCGCAAGCGCGTGCTGAGGCAGGCGATCCGGCCGAAGAAGAAGGCGGAGGCCTGATCGGCAGTCCCCCTCCTTACGAGACTGTCGATTTTCTCCCGTACACGTACTCTTACGCGTACCCGTACACGATCAACGCCGGATTTCCGCAGGAAACTCCGTGTACGAGTACGGGTACGAGTACGTGTACGGTCACGAATCTTCGTTTTCCGACAGTCTCTTACCAAGGAGGGGGGACTGGTCGCGCCCGCAGCTCGCTAAACCTCGGGTGCGCCTCCACCCGCGCGCGGATGGCGCGCTGCACATCGTCGACCGGTTGGTCGCCGTCGAAGCGCGCGATGTACGGCCGATCGAGCCGCGCGAAGACGTCGGCGACGCGGCGCAGCTCTTCCTCGCGTTCGAACAGATCGCCCTCTCCGTCGCCGCGGTGGTGGATGCGGCGGCGTCCTTCACCGACCGGCACGGCGATCAGCACCGCGACGTCGGGGGCTGGCGCGAATGCTTCGTTGGCGCGCAGGATCTCTTCCGGATCGAGGCCCCGCGCTCCCTGGTAAGCGGCGGTCGACAGATAGTAGCGATCGACCAGCACGGCGGCGCCGGCGGCGAGTGCGGGCTGCAGGATCTCGGCGACGTGCTGGCGCCGGTCGGCGAGGAAGAGCGCCAGTTCCTCGTGCGGCGGCAGTCGGCCGTGGCGCGCCGATTCGCGCAGGCGGAGGCCGTGCGGACCCTGGGTCGGTTCGCGGCTGCGTACGACATCCAGGCCGAGACCCTCGAGGTGCTCGGCCAGCAGGCGCAGGTGCGTCGACTTGCCAGTGCCGTCGATGCCCTCGAAGACGACGAGGAATCCGTTGTGTCGATCGTCGCTCATGGCGCTGCGCAATATGTCACCGAAGCCCGAACTGGTGCCAGCGGCCTCTCGGCGGGATGACGAACGGCGCTGGCTCAGCTAAGGTCGCCGGCATTCGATGGCGGGAGGTTCGGCGTGAAGGCAGCAGACTGCATCCTCTATAGCGGCGCCGCGAGCGGCGCCGAGGCGGCGTTCGGAGCGGCGGCGGAAATGCACGGCGTCGACGAGGTGAACTTCACCTTCGAAGGGCATCGCGACGCCCGCAATCGCGGCATCCGCGTGCTCACCCATGAAGAGCTGAAGCACGGCGACGTCAGCCTCACCTACGTCAGCAAGCTGATGAACCGCAGCTACAAGGACACGCCGCTGTTCAAGAAGGTGCTGCAGACCATCTGGCACCAGGTCAACAACGGCCAGGAGGTCTTCGTCGTCGGCAAGATCCTCGACGACAAGACGGTCAAGGGCGGCACCGGCTGGGGGGCCGAGTTCGCCAAGCTGTGCAACAAGCCGCTCTATGTCTTCGATCAGGAGGAGGCGGCCTGGTACCGCTGGGCCGGCACCGATTTCGCGAAGTGCGGCGACCCGGTGGTTGGCGAGGCGCACTTTTGCGGGACCGGGACCCGGCTGCTCAACGACGCGGGTCGGGCGGCGATCGATGGGGTGTTTGCTCGGTCGTTTGGTTGAGGCGGCGGCTCTTGCCGGCAGGACATAAAGGACTGCAGGGACTGCAAGGACGATAAGGCTCGATGGCCGTCGCGCAGCGACCACCACCCTGAGCCTGAGCCCGAGCCTGAGCCTATGCCTGCGAGCGCAGCGAGCCTTAGATTCCGCGGTCGCGGCCTTGCCAGTAAGGGTCGCGCAGCTTGCGCTTGTATAGCTTGCCGTTGGGGTCGCGCGGCATCTCGGTGGTGTAGTCGATGGTGCGCGGGCACTTGAACTTGGCCAGCCGCTCGCGACAGTACGCCAGCAACTCCGCGGTCAGCGCGTCGTCGCCCTGTACGCCGTCGGCGACTTCGACGACCGCCTTCACCTCTTCGCCCCAGTCGTCGTGCGGGATGCCGAAGACGGCGGCGTCGACCACCTTGGGGTGTGCGAGCAGGACGTTCTCGATCTCCGCCGGATAGATATTGGCGCCGCCGGAGATGATCATGTCGATCTTGCGGTCGCACAGGAACAGATAACCCTCGTCGTTGAGGTAACCGACGTCGCCGACCGTGAAGAAGGTCTTGCCGTCGGACGTGTCGATGCGATTCTTGCGCGTCTTCTCGGCGTCGCCCTTGTATTCGAACTTGCTGGTCTCGCCGAGCAGCATGTAGACGGTGCCCTGCTCGCCGGTCGGCAGTTGCTTGCCGTCGTCGTCGAAGATGCGGATCTCGGCGGTGGCCCAGGCCTTGCCGACGGTGCCCGGGTACTTGCGCCACTCCTGCGGCGTGACGATCGTGCCGCCGCCCTCGGTGGCGGCGTAGTACTCGTAGATCGAGTCGCCCCACCAATCGAGCATCTGGCGCTTGACGTCGGGCGGGCAGGGGGCGGCGGCGTGGATCATCGTCCGCGTCGACGAGACGTCGTAGCGCTCGCGCACCTCGCGCGGCAGGGCCAACAGGCGATTGAACTGCGTCGGCACCATGTGGCTGGTGGTGCAGCGGTACTTCTCGATCAGGCGCAGCATGTCCTCGGCTTCCCACTTGTCCATCAAGACGACCGCGTGGCCGAAGTGCAGGGCGGAGGACGAGTGCATGAGCACGGCGGTGTGGTAGAGCGGCGAGCCGCAGATGTGGACGTTGCCGTCCTCCGGCTGGATGCCGAACATCGACAGGAACAGCCCGAAGAAACCGGCGATGAGATCGGGCTCGATGTCGGCCGGCGGCAGGGCGCGCTTCACGCCCTTCGGGTTGCCGGTGGTGCCGGAGGTGTAGTTCATCACCGCGCCGGCGGATCGTTGATCCGGCATCTCGGGCGATTGGCCCGCCGTCAGATCGGCGAACGGCCTGAACCCGTCGATCGAGCCGATGGCGAAGCGCCCCGCCGCCGGGAACTCGGCCTGGTCCGCGGCCGCCTTGCAGACGTCGCCGACCCGCTCGTGGGCGATCAGCGCCTTGGCGCCCGAGTCACGCAAGATGTACGCGATTTCCGGCGGCGCGAGGTGCCAGTTGATGGGGGTCAGGTACCAGCCGGCCTGCGTGCAGGCGAGCGCCGTGATGTAGTACTCGGCGCAGTTGACGGCATCGATGGCGACTACGTCTCCGTGCGTGAGGCCGAGGGCGCGCAGGCCGTGAACCAACTTGTTGCACTCGGCGAGCAACTCGCCGCGCGTCCAGCGGCGCTCGTCGGGGTCGACCAGCGCCAGCTCCTGCGGCGCGCGCTGCGCGTAGCTCCAGAATCCGTGTTCGGCCATGCGATGCTCCTCGGCTGAAAGTGGGGAGGCATAGCGCGATCGATGCGGTGTGGCGAGGGGCGGGGAGCCGTGAACCGGGAACCGTGAACCGGGGATGGGGATGGTTCGCGCTCGCGCTGAAAGCTGATAGCTGACCGCTGAAAGCTGATGGCTCCCGCGCATCCCATCGTCGACGAGGAAATCGAGCTGTGCGCGCGGGTCGTGGCGGCGATCGATCGCGGGCCGCGCCGCGCCGTCGCGTCGGAGCGCGACATCCTCGCCGAGATGGAGCGGTTGCGCGACCAACTGCTGTCCGGGCGCAGCGTCGAAGACCATGCCGCGCTGAGCGCCGAGCTCAATCGCCAGGAGGCGCTGCTGAATCAGCTTCGCCAGTCGCGCGCGACGCCCCGCGTCGGGCGCGAGTCGCCGTACTTCGGGCACATGCGCCTCGCCGAGGACGGCCGGCGATGGGACGTCTGCCTCGGCAAGGCGACGTTCATCGAAGACGGGATCAATGTCGTCGACTGGCGCAACGCGCCGATCTCGAAGATCTTCTACCGCTACCGGCAGGGTGAGGAGTTCGAGGAGTCGGTGGCCGGGCGGCTGCGCATCGGCGAGGTCGTCGCGCGGCGCATGCTGACCATCCGCGAAGCTCGCGTGCAGCGCATCGACGCGCCCGAGGGCGTGTTCGTCGCCGGCGACGGCGACTGGGCGCGGGTCGAAGCATCGCCGCCGCGTCTCGCGGCGGGACCGGACGCGGTGCTGCGCGAGCAGCACGGCGATCGCTCGCCCGCGCTCGGCGCCGCGCTGGCGGGCGCGACGCGGGCCGACAAGCACCTGCCCGACATCGCCGGCCTGATCGACCCGGCCCAGTTCGAGCTGATCGGCCGGCCGTCGTCGGGACTGGTGGTGATCCGCGGCTCGGCCGGCTCCGGCAAGACGACGGTGGCGCTGCACCGCATCGCCTTCCTCGCCTACGAGGATCCCGAGATCGACTCGCCGCGTTCGCTGGTGGTGGTCTTCTCGCGCGCCTTGCGCGATTACGTAGCGCACGTCCTGCCGGCGCTCGGTGTGCAGCGCGTGCGCGTCGCCACCTTCGCCGAATGGGCGGGGCAGGTGCGGCGCGCGCTGATGCCGATGTTGCCGGTCGAGACACGCGATGACGCGCCGGCTGTCGTGCAGCGACTCAAGCAGCATCCGCTGATGCTGGCGGCGCTGGCGCGTCAGGTCGAGCGCAGCACCGGTGCCGCGAGCGTGCGCCAGGCGATCGACGATTGGGGCAGCGTGCTCACCGATCGCCGACTGCTCGGCGAGGTCGCCGCCGAGACGGCGCCGGGGGCGTTCGCCGATGCCGAGATCGAGCGCGCCTGCGACTGGAGCCGCGCCCGCTACGACGAGATCGCCGCTTTCGTGGGCGGCGACCGGGGGGCCGACGCGGCCCTCGATCCGCAAGACGAGGCGCTGTTGCTGCGCGCCTATCAACTTCGCGTCGGACCGCTGCGCGTCGGCGGCCGGACACTGCGCTACCGCCACGTCGCGATCGACGAGGTGCAGGACTTCTCGCCGCTCGAGGTGCGGGTGCTGCTCGACTGTCTCGACGAGCGGCAGAGCATGACGCTGGCCGGCGACACCCAGCAGCACGTCCTGCAGGATGCCGGCTTCACGTCGTGGAGCGACTTCTTCTCCCACCTCGGGCTGGCCGGCACGATGGTCGATACGCTGCGCGTGAGCTACCGCTCGACGCGCCAGATCGTGCGCTTCGCGCGCGCGGTGTTGGGGCCGCTGCGCGAGGACGACGAGGAGCCGGAGACGCCGCGCGAAGGACCGCCGGTCGACTGGTTCCGCTTCACCGACCACGGCGCCTGCGTCGCGTTTCTCGCCGAGGCGCTGCGCGGCCTGGCGCGCACCGAGCCGCTCGCCTCGGTGGCGTTGCTGACTCCGAACGCCGCCCTGAGCGAGACGTATTACCGCGGTCTTTCGAATGCCGAAGTCGCCAACATTCATCTGGTGCGCGACCAATCCTACCGCTTCGCGCCCGGCGTGGAGATCACCGAGGCGAGCCAGGTGAAGGGGTTGGAGTTCGATTACGTCGTGATCGTCGAAGCGAGCGCCGCTCACTATCCCGATACGCCGGCCTCGCGGCGCCTGCTGCACGTCGCCGCGACGCGGGCGATTCATCAGTTGTGGTTGACCAGTGTCGCGACACCGTCGCCGATGTTGGTGGCCGTGAACCGTGAACCGTGAACGGTGGGTCGCGGGTTCGCGCGCGACGAGGCCATTGAGTATCGTCAACGACCTCATGGGGGTTCTCCGAGTTTGGCGTCGAATGTTGGCCGGCAGCGTTCTTGCACTCTCGGTGTCGGCGGTCACCTTTGGGGCGCTCGGGTGCCGGCGCGAAGAACCGCCACCTCCGCCGCTGCGCGACATCTTGCTGATCGTCGTCGACACGCTGCGGTCGGATCATCTGAGCGTGAACGGGTACGGCCGCAAGACCACGCCGCATGTCGATCTCCTGTTCGGCAAAGCGGCGATCTTCGAGCGATCGTATTCCGCCGCCGGCTACACGCCGCCGAGCATGGTGAGCATCCTGAGCGGCACGATGCCGAGCACGCATCGAGTGCGCAGCTACGGCCGGCACGTCGATGATGCGGTTCGGCTGCTCCCCGAGTTGCTGCCCGACGCGTACCAGTCGGCGGCCTTCGTCTCGAGCACCGCGATGACCAATGCGTCGCTCGGGCTCGGCGGGCGCTTCGATCATTTCGACGATCAGTTGGCGGAGCGTCTCGACGGCACCGCGTTCCAGCGGGTGGCACGGCCGACGACCGAAGCGGTGCTGAGCTGGGTGCGCACCCAGCGCGATCCAAAGCGGCCGTCGTTCGTGTTTGTTCATTACATCGACCCGCACTCGCCGTATCGACCACCACAAGGTTGGCGGCGGCGCTTCGAGGGCAAGGCGCCGCCGCGGCCGCGACTCGTGGATTCGCTCGTCGAGGTCGGCGAGTCGTACGCCGCGCACAACATCAACGAGTACGACGAAGAGATCGTCTACCTCGACATGGAGATTGGACACCTGCTGCAGGGGCTCGGAGCGGCGCTGAAGATCGACGACATGCTGATCATCCTCACGGCCGACCACGGCGAGACGATGCGCGACGGGCCGGTGTGGTTCGCCCACATCGGCGTCTACGAGCCGGTGCTGCGGGTGCCGCTGCTCATCCGCGGTCCCGGTATTGCCCCCGGGCGGCGGCGGGGGCCGGTGTCGGGCATCGACATCGCGCCGACGGTGCTCGCTTTCGCCGGAGTCGAACGCCCGCGCGATCTGCCCGGCGTTGATCTGAGCACACGGGACCCTGATAGCGAGCGCATGATTTTTTCCGAGGGTACCGGCGGGACTCGCGCGGTGATCCACCAGACGCAGAAGTGGACGCTGCGCGTGACGCCGCAGAACGACATCGCCGATATGGAGCGATTCGACCTGGCGGTCGATCCCGCTGCGATTCGTCCACTTCCGTGGGCGGACCCGCCGGGCGAGGCGGCGAGCCTGCTGCTCGCCAACGCGCGCGCCGATTTGAAGAGCGACGCCGATGGCGAGGGAAAGATAGAGCCGGATCTCGACCCGGCGCAGCGCGAACGACTGCGCCAGCTCGGCTACGAGTAATCTCCCTCCGCGGCGCGTATCCGCGGCTTGAGAGACTGTCGTAAATTGAAGATTCGTGACCGTACACGTACTCGTACCCGTACTCGTACACGGAGTTTCCTGCAGAATTCGGGCATTGATCGTGTACGGGTACGCGTACGAGTACGTGTACGGGAGAAAATCGACAGTCTCTTGACAGGGGGCGGTCGATGGCCGAAGGGGGCCGGTGCCTTGGTCACCTGGAAGGAGCGCCACCCTCATGCCCGCCGATCGCGGTAGCTTTCTCGTTCGGGTGTCTCTGCTTCAAATTCTGGTGCTCGCCACCGCGGCGATAGGGCAGACGCCACCGGCCGGTTGGCGGGCGGGCAACGCCGCCGGTTTGCCGGCCTGGGTGCGGATCGGCGCGACCCAGCGCACTCGATACGAGTACCTCTCGGATCAGTTCCGCGCCGGCCTGCCGGGAGAGGACATGGCGTTGTCGATGCTGACCCTGGTGGCCGGCGAGGCGAGCTTCGAGCCGCTGTTCTTCGGCGCCGAGCTCCAGGATTCGCGCATGTACCTCGACGACGACAATGCGCCGCTCGACACCACGATGGTGAACACCTTCGAGCTCCTGCAGGGGTACGCCGGCGTCGACCTGCGCGACGTGATGATGCCCGGCGCCACCGGTCGCCTGCGCGGCGGCCGCGTCACGATCGATCTCGGCAGCCGGCGCCTGGTTGCGCGCAACCTCTTCCGCAACACGATCAATGCGTTCACCGGCGCCGATCTGCTGTGGGCGTCGCCGGCGCAGGACGCGGTGCGTGTCTTCGCCGTGCTGCCGGTCGATCGGCGGCCGAGTGACCGCGCCCGGCTCGACGACAACGACACCGAATTCGACGACGAGAGCTCCGACTCGTTCTTCTGGGGCATTTTCCTCGCCTCGCGGCCGCTGCCGGCGGCGCTGCGCGGCGAGCTGTATGTGCTCGGCCTGCAAGAGCAGGATTCCGGCGACACCGCGACGCGCGACCGCGAGCTCGTCACCCCCGGCCTGCGCGTCTACCGCGCTCCGGCCCGGGGCGCGCTCGATGTCGAGTTGGAAGGCGTGGCCCAGGTGGGGACATCGCGGGCGACGGCGCGCGCCGACG
>CADEER010000173.1 GCA_902826395.1 uncultured bacterium | reverse complement strand
AGACACGAAGAGCGCGAAGGGCTGATTGGCCGACTTCGTGCTCTTCGTGTCTTCGTGGTTTTAGATTCAGCGGCGGGTGGCTTTTTTTGCGCTGGTGCGTTTGGCGATGGTGCTGCTGCGGCGGGGCGTGGCTTTGAGGAGTTTGGCGAGCGACTTCGTGTACGGGGCGCGGGCGACGCCACGGTCGGTGATGATCGCCGCAATGAGGTCGTGCGGGGTCACGTCGAAGGCCGGGTTGGCGACTCGCACGCCGCGCGGCGTGATCTGTTCGCCGGCCAGATGCGTCACTTCGCGCGCCGGGCGCTCTTCGATTGGGATGTCGTCGCCGCTCTTGCTGTCGGGGTCGATCGTCGAGACCGGCGCGGCAACATAGAAAGGAACGCCGTGGCGTGCGGCCAGGACGGCGACGGTGTAGGTGCCGATCTTGTTGGCGGCGTCGCCGTTGGCTGCGATGCGGTCGGCGCCGACGACGACGGCGTCGATGTTGCCGCTCTTGAACAGATGACCGGCCATGTTGTCGGTGATGACGGTGACCGGGATCTTGTCCTTCTTGAGCTCCCAGGCGGTCAGGCGGGCGCCTTGCAGGAATGGACGAGTTTCGTCGGCGAGCACGGTGACGAGCTTGCCGGACTCGCGCGCGGCGCGGATCACACCCAGCGCCGTGCCGTAGCCCGCCGTCGCCAGCGCACCGGCGTTGCAGTGGGTGAGCACGGTGCCGCGCTTCGGCAGCAGCGGCGCGCCGTAGGCGCCGAGGGCGCGGTTGTTGGCGATGTCCTCTTCATGGATGGCGAGCGCTTCCTGCAGCAGGATCTCGCGCACCACCTCGAGGCTGCGGCCGCGCGCCGCTGCGAAACTGCGTTGCATGCGTTCGATCGCCCAGAAGAGATTCACCGCCGTCGGGCGTGTCGCGGCGAATCGTTTGCAGATACGCTCGAAGCTGCGGTCGAGCTCGCGAGGGCGCGCCGTCATCATGCCGAGCGCGATCCCCATCGCCGCCGTGACGCCGATCGCCGGCGCACCGCGCACCACCATGTCCTTGATCGCACGCGCGACCTCGCGGTGGTCGCGATAGACACGGTAGACCTCCTGCACCGGCAGAAGCCTCTGGTCGAGCAGGACGACGGCGCCGTTGCGCCATTCTACCGGCCGAATCATGCGCGGAGACGATACGATTGACTTCGGTGACGGTCAACTTGGTCCAGCACATCGCCAACGTCGAGGCGATGCGTGCAGAAACGTCTTGGAGCACATGTCGCGCACGCGCGCGTCGCGTGCACGATGTGAATCTGATCGTGATGCGGCCGCCAGATGGTCGGATCGGTGTCGCCGAATACGACGACGCCCGGGCACGCCACGGCGCCGGCGAGGTGCGAGATGCCGGAGTCGTTGCCGAGGAAGAACGGCGCGAGCTCGAGGAGGGCGGCGACGCGATCGACGCGCTCGTTGCGCACCGCGGCGTCACACTGATCGAAGTCGCGATCGGCGGCGCCGACCAGCGCGACTACGTTGCCACCGCGCTGCCGCCACGCCCGCGCCAGTTCGCTCATCCCTTCCCAGTTCTTGCGCGGGCTGCCGCTGCCGGCGTGGATCAGCAGTGTCCCGTCGTCGATGCCGAGACGGGCGGCGGCGTCGCGCGCCCAGCGTCGCGCCTCGTCGCCGAGGTCGATGCGCGGCGCGGTCGGAACCACTCCGGCGCACTGTGCGAAGTGATCGACGGCGTGCAGGCCGCTGTGAAAGCCGTTGAAGTGGAAGAGCTCGGTCGGGCCGTCGGTGATCGCGGTCAGGTTCTGCCGGAAGTTGGTGTCGCCGTGACCGGTCCACGACAGGGCGCGCGCGAAACCGCCGAGCAGGCGCCGCGCCCGCTCGTCGCAGTCGGCGGAGAACAGCGCGCTGACCTCGCGGCGGTCGATGTCGACGAACTCGAATCGATGGTCGGCGACCAGCGGGCTGTGCGAGCCGTGGGCGACGAGTGTCACCGCTGCACCGCTCGATTCGCGAATCGCGTCCGCGGTCGGCAAGAAGCACAGGAAGTCGCCGAGCGCCCCGGGAAAAATGATCAGGCAGGTCGCTCGGGAGTCGGAGGGTGTCTTCATGCGGAATGAGACGTCTTCAATTGACTCGCCGAGAGGCCGCCGATAAGACTTCGAATGTGTCCGCGCCCCGCTCGATCGTCGCGACGAACCCGCTGGAGTTGATCGGCAGCACGCCAGTCGTCCGCCTCAATCGGATTCCGACCGCGGGCAGTGCCGAGGTCTGGGGCAAGATGGAGTGCAACAACCCCGGCGGCAGCGTGAAGGACCGGATCTGTCTCGCCATGATCGAGGCCGCCGAGCGCCGCGGTGAAATCGCGCCGGGCAGCACCATCATCGAGTCGACCAGCGGCAATACGGGCATCGGCTTGGCTCTGGTTGCGGCAGTGAAGGGTTATCGATTGGTTCTGACGATGCCCGACACGATGAGCGTCGAGCGGCGCAGCCTGTTGCTGGCCTATGGCGCGGAAATCGTCCTTACACCCGATACCAAGGGGATGCACGCCGCGGTAGACAGGGCGGAAGAGCTGCTGGCCGAGAACCCCGAGTACTTCATGCCGCAGCAGTTCAGCAATCCCGACAACCCGCGCGCGCATCGCGAGTCGACCGCGATCGAGTTGTTGGAGCAGTTCGATCGCATCGACGCATTCGTCGCCGGCGTTGGCACCGGCGGCACGATCACGGGTGTCGCGCAGGTGTTGCGCGAGCGCATGCCCGGCGTTCGCATCTACGCGGTCGAGCCCGAATCGTCCCCCGTGCTCTCCGGCGGCGAGCCCGGCTATCACCAGATCCAGGGCATCGGCGCCGGCTTTGTCCCGGATGTCCTCGACACTGATGCCTACGACGACATCGTGCGCGTCGAGGACGATGATGCAGCGGAGTTCACGCGCCGCCTGGCGCGCGAAGAAGGCCTGCTGCTGGGCATCTCCTCGGGCGCCAACTGCTGCGCCGCTGCTCGCGTCGCCGAACGCCTCGGGCCGGGCAAGGTCGTCGTGACGATCTTCTGCGACACCGGCGAGCGCTATCTGACGACGGATGTCTTCCTGGGCGCAGGGATCTGACGAGATCGCCGCCTCGCCCGAAACGGTCGAGGCGAAAGAAGCGCGCCTGCGCGGCAATCTGCGCGAGATGGGGCGACTACTGCTCGCCTTCTCGGGCGGCGTCGATTCGTCGTACCTGCTGCGGATCGCGCGCGAAGAGCTCGGTGCCGGCGTCCTCGCTCTGACCACCTCCTCGCCGACGGCGCCGCAGGGCGACGAAGATCTGGCGCGGCGCCTCGCCTCAGCGTGGGACGTCGAGCACCTGGTCGTCGACGCCAACGAGCTGGAGATCCCGGGCTACGCCGCCAATCCGACCAACCGCTGCTATTTCTGCAAGAGCAGCCTGTATCGGATCTGTCGCGCCGAAGCGGATCGACGCGGCATCGCGTGGATCGCCGACGGCGTCAACGTCGACGATCTCGGCGACTACAGGCCGGGCCTGACGGCGGCGATCGAGCGCGAGATTCGCCATCCGCTCGTCGAGGCCGGTCTCAGCAAGGCGGAGATTCGCGAGCTCAGCCGGCGGCTCGGGCTCGAGACGGCGGACAAGCCATCGAGTCCGTGCCTCTCGTCCCGCTTCCCCTACGGCACGACGATCACGCCGGAGCGCCTGACGATGGTCGCAGCGGCGGAGGCGGTGCTGCACGAGCACGGCTTCGCCGAATGTCGGGTCCGATTCCACGACTCGATGGCGCGCATCGAGGTGCCGCTGAGGCAGCTCGAGTTGCTGATGTCCGAGCCGCTGCGCTCGGCGGTGTGGGAGGGCATACGCGCGGCGGGATTCGCCCACGTCACCGTCGATCTGGCGGGCTTTCGCTCGGGCAGCCTCAACGAGGCCATTGGCCGGAGTGGAGCATCCACTCTGCCCAGCGCAGGTCGTCCGGCGTCGTAATCTTTCGCGCGGCGGGATCGCCGGCGACAATGCGAACCGCGACTCCGTACGCCTCCACCAGCGAGGCATCGTCCGTCGATCCACTGTCCGGGGCCGCCGCGTGAGCCTCCAGCAGAAGCTGGCGGCGAAAGCCCTGCGGCGTCTGTGCCAACCAGACGCTGTTGCGCTCCGGCGTCGACGTGATGCGGCTGTCGTCGCCGACGATCTTGACGGTGTCGACAGCCGGCAGCGCGGCGATTGCCGCTCCGTGCTCGTGCGCAACTCCTGCGACTGCGAGAACGGTTGCCGCGGTGACAAACGGCCGCGCCGCGTCATGGATCAGCACGACGTCCGCGTCGCCGCATGCGGTCAGACCGGCTCGAACCGAGTCCTGGCGCTGTTCGCCGCCGGCGACGACGCGCCGGATCGGCACCGGCAGATCGCGGATCAGACTCTCAGCCTGTCGCGTATGGGAGGGCGGCGCCACTACCACGACGCCGTCGATGGTCAGCGGCGGGGTGCCGGCGCTGATGGCGGCGCGGATCGAGTCGACGGTGTGGGCCAGCAGTGGTCGCCCGGCGAGATCGACGAAAGCCTTGGGAGCGTTCGCTCCTAGGCGGGTGCCGGGGCCCGCGGCGACGATTACGATCGCAACGCCAGCCCGTACCATTCAGCGCTCCGCACCTGGTTCCGAGGGTAGCCGTCTGCCACGCGATCGGCGCGGCGAGCTCGTCTCCTCCTCAGGAGGCGAAGATGTCGGTGAGCTCCTCCATGATCTTCTCTTCCGGATGGGCACGAGCGATCGAGAGCTCTTTGACGAGCAGATTGCGGGCGGTGTCGAGCATCTTGCGCTCGCCGAAGGACAGCTCCTTGTCGCCCTTGAGGACGAACAGATCGCGCAGGACCTTGGCGATCTCGAGGACGGAGCCGGTTTTGATCTTTTCGGTGTATTCCCTGTAGCGGCGGTTCCACGTCTGCTGGTCGATCTCGACCTTCTTCTCGCGCAGGATCTTGTAGACCTTGTTGACCATGTCCTTGCCGATCACGCGCCGCAGGCCGACCGAGTCGACGTTTTCCGTGGGGATCATGATGGTCATGTCGCTGTCGAGAATGCGCAGCATGTAGAACTGCCGCTCGGTTCCCGACACGACCTTGTTTTCGATGCTGTCGATGACACCGACGCCGTGAGCCGGGTAGACGACCTTCTCGCCCACTTTGAACATGCTTCCTCCGTCCGCTTTGAAGCAGGGAATTGCGCACTATCGCAGACCCTCTAGGTACGGGTCAATCTGACCTCTCTGCGCGGCGCTGAAGAGAGCGTAGCAGAAGCGGCGCAGGGACGCTCGCGCGGATCTCTTGCCGCGGTACAGGGCGGCGGTGCGCAGCAATTCGACCGGCGACGCGAGGGAGCGTGCGATCTGCCACGGCTCGCGCCGTCGCCCTGTGATCGGCAGGGCCAGTGACGGGAGATCGGGCCGCAGCGGGTCGAGGATGGCGCGAATGCTCACGAAAGTCCGGCCTTGCTCGGCGGCCGCTTCGGCCACGCCGGCGCTCTCCATGTCCACCGCCTCGGCCCGGCTGGCGAGCGCACAGGCGCGCTTTTGTCCCTCGTTGATCAGCGGTGCCATCGTCGTCACCAACGGCGCGCAGCGCACCCTGAGGCCGCTTGTCGCTGCGACTTCGCAGATCATCTCGCGGGCTCCGATGTCGGTAGGCCAGAGCGAAGAGGCCGGCGGCGGGCCGACGATGGTCGTTCCGCCGATCAGGTCGCCGCGCGACCAGTCGTCGACCAGTGCGCCGGCGCAGCCGGTGTTCAGGACCAGCGTAGCGGGGGTAGCGCGCAACACGCGCCGGGTGGAGCGGCGAGCCGCGCTGACGCCCACGCCGGTTTGGTAGACGACGAACCGCACGCCGCCGACCGTTGCATGCCAGTGGCGCCTCTCGATTGGCCGCACCGTGCCGCATTGCTGCAGCGCAGCGAGCACCGCTTCGATCTCCCACGAGAGGGCCGCTCCGACGGCAATGCAGTGCAGGTCGGACATTGCGGTCAGCATCTATCAATTTGTTGGCGTGAAATCAGGCGCCGCGTGCTGCCGCGCCCTTGCGAGGTTCGCGGGCGGTCGGTACAGGTGCGTCTGCGAGGCCCGTCGGAGTTGGTTGCGAGATCGCGCCTGGCCGGACCCTCCGCATCGAGACCCAGATGGCTGTGCGCTGAGAAGTCGAGGGAGCGTGGAAGCTTACAGCCGATTCGTCGTCCGACACCGCGTCGCCATCGTGGCGGCGGCGCTGCTGGTGACGGCTTTCTTCATCTTCCAGCTCTTCACCCTGCGCCTGGAGATCCAGCGGCGCGCCAACCTGCCGGACCAGCACCCCTACGTCGTGGTGCAGAACCGCATGTCGGATCTGTTCGGCGGCGAGGGTGTGGTGATCATCGGCGTCATCGCGCGCCGTGGAGACATCTTCACCGAAGAGATCCTCGGCAAGGTCTACCGCATCACCGAGGCAGTGCTCGAGCTGCCCAAGGTCATCGATGCGAGTGTGTTCTCGCTGGCCAATGCCCGTGCGATCGTCGCCGACTCCGACGGCTCGGTCGACATCCACTCGCTGATGGACCAGGTGCCGACCGAACCGGCGGAGATCGAACGGATTCGCCGCGAAGTCCGCGAGGATCGCTTCTTTCGCGGCAACCTGGTGTCGGAAGACGAGAGCGCCGCGGTCATCGTCGCCGACTTCGATCAGGGGATCGGTGACGAGGAGCTGGCGGCGCTCGTCGAGGGCATCGTCGATGCGGAGCGGGACGGCACGGTTCGCATCGCGCTCGCCGGATCGCCGATCCTGCGCGCCGCCCTGGCGCGCTACACGGCGATGATCGCGTATCTCTTTCCGCTTGCCGTGCTGGTGATCGGCCTCATCCACTACGAAGCTTTCCGGACGCTGCAGGCGATGCTCTTGCCGCTGGTCACGGCGCTGATGAGCGTCGCCTGGGCGCTCGGTTTGATGGCGTCGCTGCGACTGCCGATGGACACGTGGAGCGCGATGACGCCGGTGCTGATCCTGGCCGTCGCGGCCGGCCACGCGGTGCAGATTCTCAAGCGCTATTACGAGGAGCTCGCCGTGGTCGCCGACAACGACGAGGCGATCGTGCGCGCGCTCGTCGCGGTCGGCCCCGTCATGCTGACCGCCGGTACGGTCGCCTCGGCCGGCTTCGCTTCGCTGAGCACGTTCGGGGTGTTGAGCGTGCGCGTCTTCGGCATGCTGCTGGCGACCGGCATTTTGAGCGCGCTGGTGATCGAGATGACCTTTACGCCGGCTTGCCGCTCGCTGTTGCCGCCGCCGCGCGAACGCGAGCGGCTCCGCGAACGCGGCGGCGCCTGGCTCGAGGGGGTGCTCGACACCCTCGCCGGCTTCGTCACGCGGCATCCCGTGGTCGTCTTGGGCGCCGGCTTCGCCCTCTTCGCCGTGTCGCTGACGGGTGCGGTGGATCTCGAGGTCGACAACAGCATTCGCTATTGGTTCACCCCTTCGACGGACGTGCGGATCGACGACGCGTTGCTGAACGAGCGACTGGCCGGCACCGCGACGCTGCGCATCCTGATCGAGGGAGAGGACGCGAACGTTTTGCAGAGACCCGACGTGCTGAGCGCGGTCGATGCACTCGCGGCCTACTTGGAGGCCGACCCGGAGATCGGCGGCGTCACCGCGCTGCCGGGACACGTCAAGAGAATCCACCAGGCGATGAACCAGGGCGATCCGTCTTTCTATCGCGTACCCCAAGATCAGGGGACGATCGGGCAGTATCTGTTTCTCTACGAGATGGCCGCTGGGCCGAACGGCCTGACCGCTTTCGTCGATCCGCAGTATCGCCGCACCATGATTCGCGCCTTGAGCAAGACCGACGCCGCGTCGTTCTCACACGAGCTCATCAACCGCCTGCACGCTTTTACGGAGGACCGTTTCCGCGGCCTGCCGGTAGAGGTCGGCATCGCCGGCGGAACGCTCGGGGTTCAGACGGCGCTGAACGACGTCGTGGTCGAGGAGAAGATTCGCAACATGATCCAGGTGAGCGCGATCATCTTTCTTCTCTGCTCGTGGCTGTTGCGGTCGTTCGTCGGCGGCCTGTTCGTGCTGCTGCCGCTGGTCGTGGCGGTCGCGTTCAACTTCGGCATGATGGGCTGGACCAGCACGTGGCTCGACATGGCGACGGCGACAATCACGGCGATGGGCGTCAGCATCGGTGCCGACTTCGCCATCTATCTGATCTTTCGCATTCGCGAGGAATTGCTGCGCGGCGCCGATCTCGAGAGGGCTGTGCGCATCAGCTTGCGCACTTCCGGCAAAGCGATCTTCTTCGTTTCGTCGGCGGTCGCGGTTGGATACCTGGTCCTGCCGCTGTCCGGATTCAGCATCTGGATCCGCCTGGGCGTCCTGACGTCGGTGATCGTCGCGGTCAGCGCGTTCGCGACGCTGACCCTGATTCCGGCGCTGGCTTTGTTGGTGCGACCTCGTTTTCTGACGCGCGGCTGATGCCGCAACGCTCTCGCGCTCAGCCGCGACCCTGCAACCCATCGCTTGCCGCGTCGTATGGCTGGCGCGGCTCGCGATCCAAGATTCGAGCTTTACAAACCAGTACTGCGGCAATAGAGGTGGGCGTTATGGACAGATACGCATTCACCGTCTGCAGATCTTGGAAGACGCGATGAGGGGATCCGACCCTAAACAGGCGGCAAAGCGATTCTTCACCGAGCGGGCAGACGACGTCATCGCGGCCAGTCGCGAGATCCACGCCCATCCGGAGCTGGCGTACGAAGAGAAGAGAGCTTCGGATCTACTCTGTTCGGTCCTCGAACACGGAGGGCTGGATGTGGCGCGCGGCGTCGCCGGTGTACCGACCGCGTTTCTGGCCCGCGCTGGCAGCGGCAGCGTCCACGTCGCGATCTGCGCCGAGTACGACGCGCTGCCGGGGATCGGCCACGCCTGTGGTCACAATCTGATCGGTGCCGCCGCGGCCGGTGCCGGCATCGCCCTGGCGCGGCTGGCCGACGATCTCGACCTGACGGTGAGCGTGGTCGGCACGCCGGCGGAGGAGCTCGGCGACGGCGGCGGCAAGATCCTGCTGCTCGACGCGGGGATCTTCGACGGCGTCGACGCGGCCCTGATGGCGCATCCGGGTCCGGTGGACGTGGCGATGCCGCCGATGCTCGCGTGCGCCACGTTCGACGTGCACTACCACGGCGTCGAGGCGCACGCGTCGGCTTTTCCGGAGCGCGGCATCAACGCCGGCGACGCACTCACGGTGGCGCAGACCGCGATCGGATTGTTGCGCCAGCAGATGCGCGCCGACGACCGGGTGCACGGCATCGTCACCAAAGGCGGCGAAGCGCCGAACATCATCCCGGCGCACACGGTCGCCAGGTACATCGTGCGATCGACCACCTTCGCGCAGATGGAAGAGATCAAACAGCGGGTGTGGCGTTGCTTCGAGGCAGGAGCGCTGGCGACCGGCGCCGAGCTGCGGATCGAGGGCGGCGACAAGCCTTACGCGCACATGGTCCACGACACCGACCTGGCGAAGCTCTACCAGGCGAACGCCGAGTCGTTGGGACGGACGTTTCGCAACTTCGGCCGCGCCCTCGAGCGCAGCGCCGCGTCGACCGACATGGGCAACGTCTCTCTGCGCGCGCCGTCGATCCACCCGATCATCGCAATCGACTCCGAGGGATCGGTCCCCCACCAGGCGGCCTTCGCCCGCCACTGCGTAGGCCCGTCCGCCGAACGCGCCCTGGTCGACGCATCCCTGGCCCTCGCCTGGACCGCCATCGACGTCGCCGCAACTCGCGCCACGACCGCTCAGTGAGCGGGCTTGCGCCGCTCCTGAGTTGACCAGAGAGAGTCGCGTCGCCGCGGCGCTAGCATCCGGAGATCGGGCCTCGGGATACTAGCGCCGGCGGGGCGGACGCGGGTCACTCGCCCTTGCAGGTCACCTTGTCGAGCGTGCCGTCGCGCAGGCTGGTTTTGCAGAACGGCT
>CADEER010000172.1:3617-10049 GCA_902826395.1 uncultured bacterium | reverse complement strand
TCTTCCGTGTAACACGCAACGGGGGGTGAACGGAATCTTGCATTGCGGCAGTGGCTTAGCACGATCGTACCGCTTGGATGGAGTGTTATCTGGTTTCAGCCTATGACGCAGTTTGAAGTCCTGGACTTCATCCAAAGCCGCCCTCACCTGAATGCGGCTTCAGCCCTTCATTTGTACGTGGTCGCATTCCGCAGCTGTCCGAAGTGGCATTGAACATTCGGAGCTCGCGCTACCACACCTGTCCGTTGAGCGGCGACGCCCTGAAGTGGGCGCAGTCGCCGCCGTTGAGTACTTCCGTTGCTGCGCACCCGGTGCGCAGCAACGGTCGGCGAGCTCGCGAACTGCGACTCGTAGGGCTTCTCGGCGCTCCTGATCGTGAGGGTCATCGTCGCCGGGCCGACCTCGACGCTGCCCAAAGCTCGATCGTGACGAATCCGCAAGAGCGAGCATCCGCGCGTCTGCGCGATATTACCACTCGACGACGATCTTGCCCGTCGAACGCCGGCTCTCGAGAAGATCGTGCGCGGCGGCGATCTGCGATGCCGGGAAGCGACCGCCGACGATCGGGTTCAGTTTACCGGTGAGCGCGAGCTCGACGACGCCCCGCATGCAGCGCGCCAACACGTCCGGCCGCTGATCGGAGATGCGCAACATATTGACGCCCATCAGTGAGCGCGAGCGCATCAGCAAAGGGACCGGATGCAGGACGCCCCACGACGCCAGGAACTTCACCGACCGCAGCAACTGCAGCGAGCCCGCCTCGTGGCTCGCGGCCCCGAAGCACACCATCTTGCCGCCCGCCGCCAGCAGCTTCAGCCCCCGCCGGACGTAGGAGCCGCCGATCGAGTCGAAGATGACATCCAGCCCCTCGCTGCCGCGCAGGCGCTCGATCTCGGCGACGAAATCGGTGGCGCTGTAGTTGATCGGGTGGTCGACGCCGATCTCGCGCAGCAACTCCAGCTTGCTCGGCGAGCCGGCCGTGCCGTACACGACGCAGCCGCGCTGCTTGCACAACTGCACCAGCAGCGTGCCGACGCCACCGGCGGCGGCGTGAACGAGGACGTGATCGCCCGCGTGCATGTTGAGCGAGTCGACCGCCATGTAGTACGCGGTGCACCCCTGGGTGGGCAGCGCCGCGGCGACGCCGACGTCGAGATCGTCCGGAATCGCGACCGCCGCACGCGCATCGGTCACCGCGCGGGTCGCATAGCCGCCGAAGCGAGTCAGCGCCGCGACGCGCTGGCCCTTCGCCAGGCTGGTCACACCGGCGCCGAGCTCGTCGACGCGGCCGACGACTTCGTAGCCGAGCACGCTCGGCATCGGCGGCGCGTCCTGGTACAGCCCGTGGCGCGCCGAGACATCTGCGTAGTTGAGACCGAAAGCGTCGACGGCGATCCGCACCTCGCCGGCGCCGGGAACCGGATCGGCTGCCTCGCGCTCCTCGAACGCCTCCCCGGCCGCGCCGGTCTTCACCAGGTAGATCGCCCGCATGACACCCTCGTTTTCTCTCGAGACATTCGCCGAGCAGCGGCAGGACACCGCCGCATCCGTCTATTGGCCGGCGACGAGTTGGAACACGTCTCCGTCGCGATCGACGATGTACAGCTCGCCGCGCGCGTCCTCGCCGTAGCTGGCGGGGAATTGGATGTCGAGCCCGTTGGGCACACCGATCTCGGCAGTGCGATCGCGGCGCTGCGTCGCGGTGCCGTCGAGCAGGACGAACGTCCGGATGAAGCCCGTGCCGAAGTCGCTGTAGAAGTAGTTGCCGCGCAGCGAGGGAATCGCGCAGCCGCGGTAGACGAAGCCGCCGGTCACCGAGATGCCGTCGCTGCGGCCGTACTGAAGGACCGGGCGGGCAAAGAGGTCGGGGTCGGGACAGTTGCCCGCTTCGACGCAGGTGAACCCCTCGTAGATGTCCCAGCCGTAGTTCTCGCCGCCGAGGCTATTGGCCGGCTGCACGTCGATCTCCTCGAAAGAGCGCTGGCCGACGTCGCCGATGTAGAGGTCGCCGGTCGCGCGATCGAACGAGAACCGCCACGGATTGCGCAAACCCTTGGCCCAGATCAGCGACAGCTCGGTGCGCCCCGGAATTGGATTGTCGTCCGGCACCCGCCAGTACGGCGGATCGGTGGGCGACACGTCGATGCGCAGCATTTTGCCGAGGAGGGTCGAGTCGTTCTGCGCGTTGCCCTGCGGATCGAAACCCGAACCGCCGTCGCCCATTCCCACGTACAGGTAACCGTCCGGGCCGAAGGCGAGCTGTCCGCCGTTGTGATTGGTGAACGGCTGTTCGATGGCGAGAATCACGCGTTCGTCGCCCACGTCGGCGCGATCCGGATCGGCGCTGCGCGTGAAGCGAGAGATCACCGTCGAGCTGTCGTCGAAGCCTTCCGGACAATTGGGCGCGCGACAGGTGTAGTTCACGAACATCCAGCCGTTCACTTCGTAATCGGGGTGAAAGGCGATCCCCAACAAGCCGCGCTCGTCGTTGCCGCCGGCGCTGCGCACGCGGTCCGTGATGTCCAGATACGGCGTCTCCAGCAGCTCGCGCCCCTCCGCCGTCGTCTTGACGAGGCGCACGCGGCCCGGCTGCTCGACGACGAAGAGCCGATTCGGATCGAGCGGCGGCGAGGTAGCCTGCACGGGATTCTGCAAGCCACTCGCCACGAGCTCGGCGCGAAGGACTGCCGAGTCGGTGATCTCGACCCCGGCACAAACGTTGCCGCCGGGCTCGAGCTGGCAGTCCGCCGTGCATCCATCACCATTGCCGGCACCGCCGTCGTCACACTCCTCGGGGGCCTCGGCTTTGCCGTTGCCGCAGAACGGCCCCAAGGGAGTGACGGTCGGCGTAGGAGTGTCGGCGACGCATCGCTCGAGAGAAGCGCGCACCGCGGCGATCAGATCGGAAACCGAAACCGTCCCGTCGCCGTTGGCATCCACTACGGGGCATTCGTCGAGCGCCGACTCGCCGAGCGCGATGCGCACACCGCGGATCAGCTCGGCGATCGAAACCTGTCCATCACCGTTGCAATCACCGGGGCAGCTCTGCGCGACAGCCACCCGAACCGTCATCATCATCACGGCCGCATAGACCCAACGGCGCGTTCCTCGAAATCTCACTCGCAACCCTCTCATGTGCAATCCACCTTACGGCGTCGGCGCGGCTTTGAACAACGCTCCGCCCCCCATTGCGCACTTCGATCGGTGTCTTACTATCGACCGCCAACCAACCCAGCACGAGGAGGACGTCCATGCCCATCGAGGAAGGAAAAGCAGCGCCCGCATTCACCCTGCCCGATCAAGACGGCAACAGCGTCTCGCTCAAGGATCTGCGCGGCAAAGACGTCATCCTCTATTTCTATCCGAAGGACGACACCCCCGGCTGCACGAAGGAAGCCTGCGGCTTCCGCGATGCGTGGAAGACTCTGCAGAAGCGCGGCGTCGTCGTGCTCGGTGTCTCCGCCGACGGCGCCGAGGCGCACACCAAATTCCGCAAGAAGTACAAGCTGCCCTTCCCGCTGTTGAGCGACAGCGACCGCAAGGTCATGGAGAAATACGGCGCCTACGGCGAGAAGATGATGTACGGCAAGAAGACCGTCGGCGTCATCCGCTCGACCGTCTGGATCGGCCAGGACGGCAAGGTGGTCAAGCACTGGGCTCGCGTCGCCAACGCCGAGAAGCACCCCGATCAAGTGCTGGCGGCGCTCGACGCCGCGTGATCCGTACAACCGCGGCCGGCGTGTCGAGCAACGCCGGCCGCGGCTGAATCATCCGTTACGGCTTCGCAGATCCGAACAGCGCCATCGCGAAGTACTGCGACCCGCCGCCGTAGGCGTGGCCGAGCGCGACCTTGGCGCCGTCGACCTGATGCTCGCCGGCTTCGCCTCGCACCTGGTTGGCGGCCTCGGCGTATCGGCACATGCCCGATGCGCCGATCGGGTTCGACGAGAGGACGCCGCCCGACATGTTCACCGGGCGCGCGCCGTCGAGCGCCGTCGTGCCGTCGTGAGTCAGCTTCCAGCCCTCACCCTCGTCCGCGAAGCCCATGGTCTCCATCCACATCGGCTCGAACCAACTGAACGGCACGTAGCACTCGATGCAGTCGATCTCCTTGCGAGGATCCTTGATCCCGGCCTTGCTGTAGAGGTCTTTAGCCGCCAGGCGGCCGGCCATCGGATTGACGGCATCGCGCTTGGCGAACTGCACCGGCTCGCTGCGCATCGACGTCGCCATCACCCAAGCCGGTTTGCGCGGCGTGCGCTCCGCCAGCGCCTCTTTCGCCAACACCATGGCGCAGGCGCCATCGGACGACGGACAGCTCTCGAGGTAGCGGATGGGATCCCACAGCATGAACGAATCGCGGATCGCCTCGTACGTGACGTCGGGCATCTGCAGGTGCGCGTACGGATTCTTCAGCGCGTTGCGGCGATCCTTGAGCGCCACCAGGATCCCGGTGTCCTCCGGAGCCTTGGAGCGGTGCATGTAGGTGCGCACCAATGGGGCGAAGAAACCGCCGGCGCCGGCGACCACCGCGACCGAGAAGGGTGGCGAAAGCGTCAGCCCCCACATCGCGTTGCTCTCCGATTGTTTCTCCCAGGACACCGTCAGTACTCGATCGTGAATGCCGGCCTGGACCAGGCTCGCCGCGACATTGGCCGTTGAGCCACCGACGCTGCCCGCGGTGTGCACGCGCAGCAGCGGCTTGCCGGTCGCGCCGAGGCCGTCGGCGAGGTAGTTCTCCGGGTACATCATCCCTTCGAAGGTGTCCGGCGCCTTGCCGATCACCACGGCGTCGATGTCGCTCCAGGTGAGCTCGGCGTCTTCGAGGGCGCGCAGCGCCGCTTCGCGCAACAGGCCCGGCATCGAGACGTCGATGCGCTTGGCGTCGTACTTGGTCTGACCGACTCCGATTACTGCGCAGCGCTCTGCCATTTCACTCACCCTCCAAGACGACGACCAGGTTCTGCTGCAGGCACGGCCCCTGCCCCGCGTGCGCGAGTGCTCGGTCCCCCTTGCCGGCGGCGATTCTCATCGCCGCATCGCCGATTCGGTTCAGCCCGCACGACATCAACGTGTGCGCCGCGAGCGAGCCGCCCGACGGATTGACGAGCGCATCGCTGCCCAGCCCGAGCTCGCGCCGCAGCAGAATCTCCTGATGCGAGTACGGTGCCGTGACCTCGGCGAAGTCCAACTTGTCGCGCGACGCGCCCGCCTTCTCGGCGCACAGCGCGGCGGATGGAATGCGCGTCAGGTCGCGCACACCGAGCGCCGGCGGATCGATGCGGTGATCGATGCCGCGGATCCACACCGGCCGCTCGCAGAGCTGCCGCGCGCGATCGCCGGCGACGATCACCATCGCCGTCGCTCCGTCGCTGTTGGCCGGGCAATCGTGATCGCGCAACGGCGTGACGCGATATGGCCGCGCCAGCAACGCGTCGACCGCGGCCGCTTCCTTGCGCACGGCGTGCGGATTGTCGCGCCCTGCCGCCAGCGCACGCGCCGCAACCTCGGCCATCTGCCGCTCGCTGACCACACCGGCGTCGATGCAGGCGCGCGCCTGTATCGCCGAGAGACTGTCGAGATCGGGCCACAGAGGCGTCACGCAATACGGATCGAGCTGCAGCGCCTGTACCTGCGCGATGTCGCCGGGCGACGTCTTGCCGAAGGCGTAGATCAGCGCCGACTCCACTTCGCCGGTCTGGATCTTCACCCAGGCTTCGTACAGAGCCCAGGCGCCGTCCTGCTCGACGTGCGACTCGACGATCGGCGGCCACGAGCCGACGGCGTCGAGCGCCATGACGAAAGCGAAGGGCTGTCCCTGCAACCAGTCGCTGCTGCCGGAGCACGTGAACTCGATCTCGTTGCGCGCCAGGCCGGACTTCGCGACCGCCTCGGCGGCGACCGGCTGGAGAATCTCGACCTCGCTGCGAATCTCCGATTCGGCGTTCGATTGAGCGAAGGATACGATGGCAACGTCGCGCATCAGCAGTACTCCCGAATCTTCTCGAACGGCACGTCGGGTTCGTCGATCGGCTCGAAGTAGTCGATGCTCTGAACCGACGCGATGAGTTGGTCGTCCGGCAGCCAGTGGGCCTGAACGCGCATGCCGATGCGAACATCCTCCAGGGCGCACTTCTGCAGGACGTGAAACATCGGGATGTCGGAGCCGTCGAGCAGAATGTTGATGCAGACGTAGGGCAGCTCGAACTTGATGTTCTCCGACGGCACGCGAACGATCGAGTAGGTGACCACCGTACCCTTGTCCGAGACCTCGACGATCTTGTTCGTCGGTTCGCCGCTGCGTGGATCGGCGCCGCGCGGCGGGATGTAGACCAGATCATCGCCCTCGCGCAGCGCGCCGAGGATCGTCTTCTGCGCCAGCCCGCGCAGGAACAGGGACTGCTGCTTGCCGGCGGTGAAGTTGTACTCGAG
>CADEER010000172.1:0-3517 GCA_902826395.1 uncultured bacterium | reverse complement strand
CTCCAGCACCGGCCCGCACGAGCGCCGAAACGGATACTCGATGACGTGCGGCCCGCGCAGCGGCTCGGCACTCTTGATCAACGATTCGATACTCATGTTTTCCTCTCACTCGAGCCGCGGCCCCGCCTCGCCGGGGCAGTCGCGCACACCGGCTCGCTATCGCGATTCGCGCTCCGTTTCTCTAATGATGCGAACGTCGAGCCCTACCAGTATCGCGAGACCTTGACAAACGCTCGTTTGTAAATGACGTGATGCTCACAAAAACAAGGAGTTGGGCGTGAATCGGTACGACGTCGCCAATGGATGCCGCCCCATGTTTTCGTTCGGCGGCTAGCGTCGACCATGCGTCTCATCGCGCGCCATGGCGGTCTAGCCGGCATTCTCCTGCTGGTCGGCGCTCTGTACCTGCAGGGGCTCGGCAAGCACGGCATGTTCATGTGGGACGAGGCTCACTACGCCGTGCTCGGTCGCGCGCTGGCGCGCGGCCAGGGGTATGTCGATCCGGCCGGACGGCCCGAGTCGCTGCGGCCACCCCTGCTCCCGGCTGCCATCGCCGCGGTGCTGCGCATCGCCCCGACCGCCGGCGACGCCGCGCTGCTGCGTCTTTCCGTCGCGACGGCCCTGCTCCTCGCGGCCGTCGTCTATGGCTGCGTATACCGGGAAGGAGGCGCCTTCGCCGCCGCGAGCGCGGCGCTGCTCTTCGCCACCTTCCCGGAGATATTGCGCTCGACATCGTTTCTGCTCACGGAGCTGCCATTGGCGCTCTTCTACACGCCGGCCGTCTTCCTCTTTCACCGCGGGCTTTACGTCGACTCGCGGTATTTCCTCATCGCCTGGCCTTGTTTCGCGCTGGCATTGATGACGCGTTACACGGCCGTGCTGTTCGGTCCGACCGCTCTGTTGCTCTGTGCCATTCCGCTGCTGTTGCGCGACGAGGAAGCCGTCGCGCGCCTGCGATCGCGACACTTCTGGCTCGGCCCGGTCGTCGCAGCCGCCATGCTCGCACCGCTATTCGTCCGAGCCTGGCAGGAGCTCGGCGATCCGTTGATCGGGTTCAGGGCCGCGTCGCAGCAACTACCCAAGTACTCCCAGCACGCGCAGATGCCGGCGCACTACTACCTCTCCGCGATGCCATCGATGATCGGTTGGCTGTCCACCGCGGCACTGGGGTTCTCGATAGCCCGAACTTGGGCACAGCGCGACCGCCTCGCGCTGAGCTGCACCATCGCTGCAATCGTCGTCATCGCCTGGATGTCGCAGTACGGCTGGAAGGAGCCGCGCCTGGTCTCGGCGAGTCTGCCGTTCCTGGCGATCGTGATCGGCCTCGGTCTTCAGCACCTGTGGCGCGACCTGGCAGACCGCGACTCCGCATCGCCGTCCAGCCGCGCGCAGAATGCCATGCGGGCCGCGGCGATCGCGGCGTTCGCGATCGCCGTCCAACTCGACCCGAGCTACGCCCGCGCCACGTTGGCGATCACCCGAACCGTCACACTCGGCTACCCATCATTCGCCACGGCCATGCGGGAGATTCGCGAAACCTCTCCGCCGTCGACCGTGCTGATGGGAGAGAATGGCTACCAGATCGCCTGGTACGCAGATCGCGCTTGTCATCGCATGCCGAGCGACCGCCGGGTGCGCGAGACCGGGCGGCCCCTGCAGGACACCTTGACCGGCATCGACTACCTGGTGTTGACGTCGTTCGAGCGCGGCCAACCCAGCTACGCGGCGGACGTCTTGGCCCGAGCGAAACGAGAAATCCCCGAACAAGTCGCTACACACCGCGACGAGCGGTTCTGGACCGTGATCATCGACGCTCGCGTGCTCGCCGATCTTTACGAGGCCACCGACGAAGTCGGCGGTTCAGATGCCACGGGTCCGCCCTGATGAAGCGCCGCTTTTCGCGCCAATTCAGACACGCCTCGGAGAAGGGGCGAGTCATCCCGGCGAAAGAGACTGTCGATTTACTCCCGTACACGTACTCGTACGCGTACCCGTACACGATCCATGCCCGAATTCTGCAGGAAACTCCGTGTACGAGTACGGGTACGAGTACGTGTACGGTTACTCATCTTTCGTTTTCCGACAGTCCCGAAAGCCGGGATCCAGTTGCAGCACCAGTGCGACACCGCCTGGACGCCGGCTTTCGGGACGGTCGGAAAAGGAGAGTTCTGGGCAGCACTGTCTATGCGTCGGCTTCACAGGCGAGGCACAGGCGAGGCGAGGCAAAGGTTTTTAGCTTCACCTCGCCTCGCCTCTGCCTTGCCTCGCCTTCCGCAACAGAAGAATCGACAGTCCCCCTCGCCGGGGTGACACTTGCTGATTGAACTGACGCGCAAAGCCGTGAAACACCGTCGTCACAACCGGGAGTCTGCTGACCCTTATTATTCACAAGCCAAGGAAGCGCCCGCGGGAGAGCCGTCAAATGGAGACATTGAGCGTCGATCCGGAGTCGCAGATTCAGCAGAGTGTCGTGCCGAGCGCGATGCGCCGATACATCTCCAATACACATGGGACAACGGTCTCAAACGGTTGCCCCGCGGACTTCATGAATAGCGCGGGCTAGATGCGTCCGCCGTGGATGATATGGCAGCCGCCGGTGTTCGCGCTCACCGAGCTCTTTCCCAAGCGCACCCCCTATTGCATAGCCGTGACTGTGTGGAACGAGGGCGAGCGGCTCGCCGCGCAACTCGCACGGATGCAACCCTACGCGCCGCTGGCCGACATCGTGATCGCCGACTGGCGCAGCACCGACGGCTCGACGGACCTCGAACAATTGCGCCGCAACGGCGTGCGCACTCTCCTGACCACCGACGAAGGCGGACTGGGAACGGCCGTACGCATGGCCGTCGCCTATGCGATCGAGCAAGGTTACGACGGCATCATCACCGTCGATGGCAACGGCAAGGATGGTGTCGACGCGATCCCGCGATTCCTCGAACGACTCGACGCCGGATTCGATTTCGTGCAGGGCTCGCGCTACCTCGCCGGCGGCATGCACGCCAACACGCCGCGCGCCCGTCACCTGGCCATCCGCCTGCTCGTATCGCCTCTGCTGTCGCTCGCATCCGGGCGCCACATCACTGATCCGACCAACGGCTTCCGCGCGATGAGCCGCGCCTACCTGACCAATCCGGCGCTGCAACCGGTGCGAGCGGTCTTCGTTCGCTTCAACCTTCAACTGTACCTGGTGCGGCGCGCGATCCCGCTGAAGTGCCGCTTCGTCGAGATTCCGGTCCGCCGCGTCTACCCCGACAGCGGCAGCACTCCGACGAAGATCAAACACCTGTCCACCAAGCTGCTCTTCTTCTGGGAGTTGATGCGGACGGTGGTCGGCTCGTACGATCCGCACCCGAACGATGCGCAACAGTCCCCGCCTGACCGCATGCTCATGCCGCCGCAGTGACGTTCAAAAAGCAGACGCCCTATCGGCAATGGTCACGGTGTCGCCTGTCGGCGTGGTGAAGTCGCTTGCGACTCCACCACGCCGATGAGTCGGTTTGACAAACGAATGTTTGCT
>CADEER010000171.1 GCA_902826395.1 uncultured bacterium | reverse complement strand
AGCACGATCCACGGCGACCTGCACCCGCACTTCATCGTCCTGCCGATCGCCATCGTCTTCCTCGCCGCGCTGCTCGACGAGCGGATGTTCCCGAGCCGCGTCGCCGACCGCGGCTCGGCCGTGCCCCGCATGGTGCCGTTCGCTTTCGCCGCATTCCTGCTCGCCGCGATCGTCGGCATCAGCACCTGGGAGCTGCCGGTCGGCGCCGTCGCCCTGACTTTGCTCGCCGGTCGCGCGATTCCACTGCAGCCGCTGTTCAGCCGCGAGCGGTTGTTGTTCGCGGGCCAGGTCGCGATCGCACTGGTCGGCACCTACGTCCTGTTCCTGCCGTTCTATTTGAACTTCGCCGCGCCGCCGAGCTCGCCGGCGTTCAAGATCGCCACCTCCTCTCTCGGTCAGTTCCTGCTGGTCTTCGGCCACATGCTGTTTCCCGTCGCGGCGCTGATTGGCGTCGATGTCTGGCGGCGGCGTACGGACGGCGCAGGTACAGCAACCGCCGGCGGCGGCGAGTGGCGCCATCTGCTCTGGGCCGGCGCGGCGCTGGCCCTCGTGTTCGCGCTGATGGCCGGCAACGCGGTGCTCCCGCTGCTGGCGATCCTGATCGCCGCGGCATTGATCCTCGCCTACAGCGGCGATCAGGCCGACCGCTCGGGCTATCTGCTGATCGCCGTCGCCCTGATCGCCCTGCTGGCCTGCGAGCTCGTCTATCTGCGCGACTCGTACGGCGAAAAGCTCTACCGCATGAACACGGTGTTCAAGCTGTACTTCCAGGCCTGGACGGCGCTGGCCATCGCGACGCCGTGGTGCGCCTACAAGATCCTGTCCGGCGCCGCGGTCCCCAGCGCTTTTCGCGCAGCCTTCTCCGGCGGTCTGGCGATCCTGTTGGCGGCGACCGCCTGCTATCCGATTGGCGTCACTCAGGATCGTATGGCATGGGGCCGTGCTCGCACGCTCGACGGCAACCAGTATCTGCGCGAGCATCAGCGCGACGACTGGGCGGTGATCGAGTGGGTGCGCGCCAACACCGATACGAACGCGGTCATCCTCGAAGCGGCCGGCAATCCGTATTCGTACTTCGCGCGCATCTCCAGCAACACCGGCAGACCGACGGTGATGGGCTGGTCCAACCACGAGGGCTTGTGGCGCGCCCACAACCCGGAGGTCGGCCAGCGCCATTCCGACGCGCAGCGCATCTACGAATCGCCGAGCCTCGACGCCGTGCGCCCGCTGCTGGCGAAGTACGGCGTTCGCTACGTCGTCGTCGGCGACCTCGAGCGCAAGGAGCACCCCGCCGGTCTGCCTAAGTTCGACGCGCTGCCGCGCGCCTTCGAGAGCGGCAACACCGTCGTCTACCAGGTCCAATAGCGGCAGCGGCCCGCCGCGCTCGCGAGCCGCATGCGGATCCTGATCGCTCTGACCTACTACCGGCCACACGTCAGTGGCCTGACCATCTACGCCGAGCGACTGGCGCGCGGGCTGGCGGCGCGCGGTCATCGCGTCACCGTGCTGACCTCGCGCTTCGACCCGGCGCTACCGCGGCGCGAACATCGCGACGGCGTCGACGTCGTGCGAGTGCCGATCGCCCGCAAGGTGAGCAAGGGCGTCCTCATGCCGTCGTTTCCGCTGCACGCGTGGCAGGCGATCGGCGATCACCAGATCGTCAACGTGCACATGCCGCAGCTCGAAGCCACGCTCCTCACCGAGATGGCGCGGCTGCGCGGCCGCCCGATCGTGCTGACCTACCAGTGCGACCTGCGCATGCCGCCGGGCCTTCTGAACCGGCTCGTCGAGCGAGCTCTGGTGCCGCTGAACGCTCTCGCGGCGGCGCGCTGCGATGCGATCGTCACCACCAGCGACGACTACGCGGCGCACTCGCGCTTCCTCGCCCGCCACGCCGCGAAGCTGCAAACGATTCCGCCGCCGATCGACGCACGCGGCGAGGATCCGGCCCAAACACGCGCTCTCGCCGATCGCTGGCGGTTGACCGAGGGGCCGCTGATCGGCTTCGCGGCGCGGTTCGCAGCGGAAAAGGGCGTCGAAGTGCTGCTCGCCGCTCTGCCGCGCGTCGTCGAGCGCTTCCCCACCGTCCGCGTCGTGTTCACCGGGGCCCATCGCGACACGATCGGCGAGGAGGCGTACCTGGAGAGCCTGCGACCGGCGCTCGAGCGCCACCGCGACCGCCTGGTGTTCCTCGACCTCCTGCCAGACGCGGCGATGCCGAGCTTCTACGCTCTCTGCGATGTCCTCGCCGTCACCAGTCTGAATTCCACTGAGGCCTACGGACTGGTACAGCCTGAGGCGATGCAAGCCGGAACTCCCGTCGTGGCGTCGGACCTGCCCGGCGTGCGCGAAGCAGTGCGCCGCACCGGGATGGGCATGCTCGTCCCGCCCGGTGACGCGACGGCCCTGGCCGACGCTCTCATCGCGGTGCTCGGCGATCGCGCGCGCTACGCCGCCAACGCGGCGGCAGCGCGCGCCCAGTTCGCGCCGGAGCATTCGCTGCAACTCTACGAAGCGCTGTTCGAACGCCTGTGCGGCGGCGGGAGCGCCTGAGCGATGGCCGACGACTCCGGTCGCTTCGACGCCGCGTACTATCGCCAGCAGGGCATCAATGACGACCGCCTGGCTCTCTGGTACTACGCCCGCGTGGCCCGCCGCATGTTCCGCCGCGACGGCCGCGTCCTCGACTTCGGCTGCGGCACCGGCCATCTGCTGCGCCGGCTCTCGTCGTCCTTCGAAGCGTGCGGTTACGATGTTTCGCCTCTGGCGCGCTCCGCCTGTCGAGAGAACGCTCCCGACGCGGTCGTTCTCGAGGACTGGCAATCGATTCCGCCCGCGTCACTCGACGGCGTCGTCAGCTTGCACACCCTCGAGCACGTGCCGCGTCCGTTGACGACCGTGGCCGGGCTGGCCGAACGCCTCGTCGCCGGCGGCCGCATGCTGATCGTCGTGCCCAACACCGGCAGCCCCGGCCGCCGCCTCAAGGGACAGAAGTGGTTCGCCCTGCGCGACCCCACACACTGCTCGCTGCTGAGCCGCGGCGAGTGGGCGACGATCGTGCGGCGCAGCGGGATGCGCGTCTTGTGGATCCGCGGCGACGGCCTGTGGGACTCGCCCTACATCGGGTGGCTGCCGACCGGCCCGCAGAGCCTGCTGTTCGGCGCACCCGCCGGCCTGCAGATCTTCGCGCCGGTCGCCCGTCCGTTCCTGCCGGCCGCCCTCGGCGAGTGCCTGATCATCGCCGCCGAGAAGTAGCGAATGGATATCGCCTCGCCCTGAGGGACTGTCGATATTCTCCCGTACACGTACTCGTACGCGTACCCGTACACGATCAATGCCCGAATTCTGCAGGAAACTCCGTGTACGAGTACGGGTACGTGTACGGTCACGAATCTTTGTTATCCGACGGTCTCCTGAGGGAGAGGCGCGTTCAGGCGCACCGCCTGGAGGTTTCCCGTCAGTTGACCTGGTACACGAACGGCACCGTCTGCGGCGAATCGGTGAAGAAGAACAGCCACAGCGACACGGCTACGTAGAGACCGACGATGCCGAGCAGGTACCATTTGTACTTTCTCGCGAACTCTCTCATCACTTTCCTGCTGCTGCTATGAATTCCAGGCTGCGCTCCGCTATCAGGCGATGCGCCTTCGCGTTGGGATGCGCGTCGTCGAGCGCCACCCAGAGCGACATCGGTTCGGTCTGATCGGCAAAGGAAGGCGCGAGGTCGAGCACCTCTACACCATTGTTCCGGAGGAACTCGGATATCAAGCCGTGCTCGCGGGCGAAGGTGTAGTCGACGAGGTCGTGGAGCTCGGGCAGCAGCACCACCTGGAACGCGATGCCCTTCTCGCGTGACACGTCGCGCAATTGCAGAATCGCCGCCTTGGCGTCCTTCCACCCCTGCGCATCGGGCTCGTACAGCGCCGAGTAATATCCCGCGAAGGTCGTCGACTCGTCGTAGCGAGCCAGCAGAGCCTTGATCCGCGACCAGTAGAACGTCGCCATCCGCGAATATCCGAGCCAGGCGAGACTCGACCGCTGCGGCACCGGCTCGGCATCGTTGATGAAGTAGAACAGCACCACCTGGTCCGGCTGATACCGCAAGCCCTTCTCCAGGAAGAGGTTCACCTCCTGGACCGTGTTGTAGTTGCCGGCACCGAAGTTGATGATCTCGGTCGGCCGCCGCGCGTCCAGCACCTTCTCGAGGAGGTGCTCGAACGACTTTTCCTTCTCGACGCCCCAGGCGAAGGTCAGCGAGTCGCCGAGAAAGATGATCCGCCACCGGTCGCCCTTCTCGACCGGGTAGTCGTCGTCGCGGAAGCCGTCGGCGTTGGTGCGCACCGGCACGTCCATCAGCTCGACCTCGCGGTTCGGCCGATGCACGTGTCCGATGAGCGGGTTCTCGGCATCCTGCTTGAGGCTCAGGGCGTAGCGCGACATCTCGACGTCGTAGAACGTCTGCCGCATCAGGTAGAGCCGCATCGCCAGCTCGCCGAAGAGAAAGAACGCGACGAGAGAGATCGAAACCAGCAGGGCCGTATCGCGTAGTCGCAACCAGAACAAACTCTCGCTACCTCCGTTCGAGAGCAGAAGCGATCGCGCTCCGCGCGGAAGCACCGCCAACTTCGCTCACGACTCCGAGAAAGATCACGTCGCGACCGGCGTAGTCAAAGGGGCCTTGCGCGTGTGCGCGTATACACAGGCCGCCACCAGCGCGTACACCAGCAGGCCCACCAGCAAGGCGCGATTGAAGCCGAGAAACAAAGCGGTGATGCGCGTGCCGAAGATGCCGAGCACCGACACGCAACCGTTGATGGCCCAGGCCCACGGAATCAGATCCGCACTGTCCTGCGCGATCAGCTTGACGCCGATCGGAAACAACATGCCCATCGGCAGGGCGAGCGGGAAAACCGCGACCACCGCGATCAAGGCTCGTTGCGCGACGGGCAGATGAATGGTGCTCGCGAACAGCGGCCCGGCGATCCAGACGAAGCCGATGCCGAGCACGCCGATCAGCGCGACGATGACGTAGACGCTCTGCGCCAGACGCGGAGCCGGCAGTTTGCTCGTCAGGTAGCTGCCGATGCCGCTGAACAGGAGGAACGCGAACAGCGCCACGCTGAGGCCGTAGATCGGCTTGCCGAGATACGATTGCAGGCGCAGCAACGCGGCGATCTCGACCGCCATGAAGGCGTAGCCGATGCACGCGAAGTACAGCATCAGCCGCCAACTGCGCCGCAACACCCGCGGGCCGCTGCCGGTGCGGACGCGGATGACGACCAGCGGAATCAAGGTCACCACCACGGCCAGAGCGCCGATGCTCACGCCGAGCGAGATGAACGCGTTCTCGGACAGCAGCGTCCACAGCCCACCGCGCTCGAGCGCCTTCGAGAACTGGTTCCACTCGAAGGAGTACTGGAACGGCCGATCGTCGGTGGTCGGCCAGATGCTGAACGGCAGCTCGCGCGAGAGCTCGTCGAGATCCGCTGCTTCGATCACTCGCTCATAGGGATCGGGCGCAGCGGACGCCGCCTCCGGTCGCGGGTAGAGCAGCGTAAACTCGTACTCGCGGCACAGCTCGACGAAGCGGTCGCGCTCGGCGGCGGTGAACGGCGACACGCTGGCGATGATGTGGACGAGGTCATAGCTCGGGCTGATGACGCCCGGCAGCGCCGCGATCAGGACGTGATCGGCGAAGCGCAGGGACGGGTTCGCGTCCTCGAGCGCCATGCGCAGCCCGGTCAGCGTGCGCAGCGCCGGGATATACGGTTGCGTGACCGGCTGATCCGGCTCCGCCAGCTCGGTGACGATGTCGGAGCGCGTCGAGTACATCACGTACGAAAAGAGTCCGTCGTCGGACATTCGGCGCACATAGGTGTCCAGCGCCTCTCGCGTGAACAGATCGTCGACGCGCACCAGATCCATCTTCTCGAGATTGGCGCCGCCGACGATGCTGAAGTCGATGACGTCGAAGCGCTCGCGCGAGCGCTCGGAATACGTCCGCCCCTCGTCGGCGACCGCGGTGACGCGATCGTCGAGAAACAGGTCGCCGCTGAACTCGCGCAGGTGGCCCTTCATGATGTCCTCGACCACCACGTCGCTGATGTCGACCGCGACGACGTGCGTCGCCCCGTGCTGCAGAGCGCTCAGCACTTCGCGGCCGCCGCCGGCGCCGATGTTGAGAACCGTCTCGTAGGGCCGGCCCAACTGGTAGTGCAGCGACGTCAGATCGGCGTCGAGCCAGGGCGCGATCTCGTCGAAGTCGCCGTCGAACTCGGTGATGTAGGTGCTGAAGCGCGCGTTGTAGTTGACCAGGGTGATGTCCGGAACCGGGCCCCGATAGTTCTTGCTGAGCCCCCACCCCTCGAAGTCCTCCCACTGTTGCGGGATGTGGTCGCCGCGGATGATCGTCCAGGCGTCGAGCGCCCACTTCTCCAGCTCGAGGTCGCCGGCCTCGATCGCGAAGCTGCGGTAGGATGGATCGTTCACCCGCCCCATCGTGTTCAAGGTCGGGAACGTACCGACCGACGGCTTCAGCACGCCGAGCAGGAGCATGGCGAGCGGAATCAGCACCAGCGGCCGCGGCAGGACTCGCTCGCGCAGAACCAGCCATATCGCGACCCCGGCCGCCGGCGCCGCGCCCCACAGAATCGACGCCGGCGCGCCCAACGCCGACAGCAGCAGCGGGCTGACGGCACATCCCATCGCCGCGCCGGCGAGGTCGAAGAAGTAGAGGCGACTGACCTTGGCGACGTAGCTGCGCAGCAGCACGGCGATGGTGAGACCGCCGAGGAAGAACGGAATCACCGCGATGTGGTAGACGGCCAGCCGCCACAACTGGATGGCGAAGTCGCCGCGCGTGTAGATCAGGTCACCGTGCCCGAGCGGAACGCGAATGATCAGGAAAGCGCTCGCCAACAGCGAGGCGCTGAACCAGAAGAGCAGCTTCGGGTACGTCGCCGCGGCGCGCGTCGGATCGTTCAAGCTCGGCGCCGAATAGGCGAAGATGCCGCCCGCCGACAGGCCGATCAGGGCGATCGAGATCGCCGTCACCGTGTTCCCGGCGCCGAGCGACACGTGGAAGATCGCGCTCAGCATGATCTCGTCGATCAGCAGCGCAAACGAGATCAGAAAGATGGCGATAAACGGCAAGCTGTTGTCCTGGCGGTTCCTCAACCGCGGTGTGAAAGAAAGGACTTTAGCCACAGATGAACGCAGATGAACGCGGATCCTGAATCGCTGGGCATTTCTCGATCCGTGGTCAGCTCCGCCGTGGCGAGCACCAACTGCAGGAGCGATGAGGACGAGAACGCGCGATTTCGCATTCGGGGAGTGAAAGGCATCGGCGTTTATCTGTGTTCATCTGCGACTTTGATCTGCAGATCGAGGTCAGCCTGGTCGCGCACAGATCAGCCAACGGCGGGGCGCGCCGTGCGCGCGCCGCTGAACGATGCAGAAAGAGAGCTGGTGGCGACCGTCCAGCCGTCGGAGGCCGCCCCGCGAAGTCATCCCGCAGCCCTATTGCAGCGACCCCACACGGTCAAGGCGGCAGCGGCCGATCACATGCCCGGGATCACCGTTGTCGGATTCTCTCCGGCCGCGAGCTTGCGGGCGCGTTCGACCAACTGGGCCTCCATCTGATCGCGGCCGATCATGATGACGAAATCGCCGCGCTTGATGCCGCTCACCGCGAAGCGGGCCAGCTCGTCGAGGTCCTGCACCGGCAGCTCGACGCCGATGTTCTTCATGGTCTGCATGAACTCGTCGAAGGTCGTCTCCGAGCCCGCCGGCACCGGTCGCTCGCGCGCCAGCTCGCGCGGGCGGTTGCGCTTGGTCGTCCAGATGCCGGTCGGCAGCAGGCCTCCAGACGGATAGAAGATGGCGGCGCGCAGTCGGGTCTCGGCGGCGAGCTGCGCATCCAGGCACTCGGTGAGGATCGAGATCGCCGCCTTGCTCGAGGCGTACACCGACTGCGTCGCCAGCGGCTGGATGCCGCCGTCGCCGGAGGAGGTGTTCATCACCAGCCCCTCGTCGCCGGCAGCGATCATGCGCGGCACGAACGCCTGCACGCCGTGCATGACGCCGCGCACGTTGACGCCGTGCACCCATTCCCAGTCGTTCGGCGTCGTCTCCCACACCTTGAGCTGCGCGACGCTGACCCCGGCGTTGTTGCAGAGCAGATGACAGCCGTCGAAGGTCGCCCAGGTGTGATCGGCCAGCGCTTCGAGCGCCTCGAATCGGCGCACGTCGGTGACCATGGAACTGATCTCGCCGAGTGCCGAGAGCTCCGTCGCGGTCGCCCGCAGCGCCGCCTCCTCGACATCGGCGAGCACGACCTTCATCCCCTCACCGAGAAACGCCGTCGCCAGCGCCTTGCCGATCCCGCTGGCCCCGCCGGTGACAACGGCGACGCGGTTGCGCAACTCCTTCATCCCGATGCCCTCTCAGAATCGCATCTGACGCTGCGCCAGCAATGCGACCAAAAACGTGTCTGCCTGCAGGGTTTGCCGGACAATCTTCCAGTGCACGAAGGCCTTCTCAGCTTGATGGACTAGATCGAGGCATTCCTGTCTCGTGAAGCGCCGCGCGGTATCGTAGTCGGCCTCATGGCGTGCTTGCTGAAGATCAACGAACGCGGAGGCTACGGCCACCAGCTCGGGCTGTACGGGCAGTTTTCCCAGCGCCGGACGGACTTTCGCGGAAACGTTGCGGTTCGCAAAGCCTGTGGCGGCATCCTTCATCCCGGCATGCGCGAATGCTCGGGCGAGCGTGTGGCGCAGTGCGGCGCGATCGACACCGGTCACGAAGCGCGAACTCGCCTCATCGATGAGCAAATGGAAGAGCGCGTAATACGCCGCAGAAATTGCACGGCGTAGACTCGCTTGCTGGGGCCGGCGGGGCTCTCGGGTGGCGAGCTGCCGCGCCTGGTGAAGGAGATCTCCGTGAAGGCTCACTCTTCGGTCTCGGAAGCGCCCCGAAAACGAACGTAGACCCAAGGTTCCGGTTTGCCGAGCTTTCGGTGAACAGCATCACGGACGAGGCTGCGTACTTGCGTTGTCGTCTCCGAGTCGAGGTCCTCATCCTTGAGGGTGACCCAGACCCACACGGCTTCGTTGCCGGTGCTGTCTTCACCCGTCTCGACCCGCCACCCCTGTACGGGCGCGGGAAGACCCTTCACCTTCCGCAGGGCACTCTCTATCCCCTCGGTGGACATGCCCAACTTTTTAGCGCACTTCGATGCTGAGGTCGACGCTGCCGCGTGCCCAGCCTCCTCTCCGCTTGCGCGGATTGCATTGAAATCCCGACCTGTATAGCGTGCGCGCGTTTGACCATGACGAGCGACAGCCATCCCCGAACGCGCCAATTGTGGCTCGTCGCCCTGGTCGTTTTCGCGGCCTTCGTCCGGCTGATCGGCATCGATTGGGACGACCGCCACTTCTTCCACCCCGACGAGCGCGCCATCGCCTTCGCGATCGAGCGCCTCTCCTTCAGTCCGCTGCAGCTCGATCCGGACTTCTTCGCCTACGGGTCGTTTCCGTTCTACGTGAACCGGGCCATCAGCTCGTTGCTCGGCCTGATCGATCCGTCTTGGGGACGCTACGCGCAGATCATCCACACCGGCCGCGCGGTGAGCGGCGTGCTTGGCGTGCTGACCGTCCTCTTCACCTACCTGCTGGGGACGCGCCTGTACGGCTGGCAGACCGGGATTCTCGCCGGCTTTCTGCTCGCGGCCACGCCGCTGCACATCCAGAACTCGCACTACATCACGACCGACGTCTTCCTGACCTTCCTCGTCCTGCTCACGCTCTACAGCGCCGTTCGCCTGGCGCAGCGCGGCTCGACGGTCGACTACCTGCTGACCGGTCTGTGCATTGGCCTGTCGGTTGCGACCAAGTTCTCTGCGATGCCGCTGCTGGCACCGTTCGGTGTCGCGTGCCTGGTGCGCATAGCCGTCGAGCGCCGCTTCTTCCCCATCGTCGGCAAAGCACTGCTCGCACTGCTCGCGGTCGGCGCCGCCTTCTTCGCCGGGCAGCCGTACGCGATTCTCAATTGGGAGCGCTACAGCCACGACATCGAAGAGCAGAGCCGCATGGTGCGCAACGCCGGCCTGTTCCCGTACACCAACCAGTACGTCGGCACGCCCA
>CADEER010000170.1 GCA_902826395.1 uncultured bacterium | reverse complement strand
GACCAGTCGCTGGAATGTTTCATGCTCGGTCTTCTCCTGTCGTCTCATCGGCGGCGGTGCGCGCGCCGGGCAGGTGAATCCCTTATGGACGCGGCATTAGCGGCAGGTTGCGGCGCCGTGAAGATTCCGCGAACCGGCATCGGCTTCGCGTTGCCGGATTGAAATGACGTGGAGCACAGCAACCTCCCGACTCTCGACTCTCGACTCTCGACGGCCTAGCGTGCCGGCTTCACGCAGGAGGCGGCGGTGGCGGAGCGCATCATCATCTTCACGGACGGGGCGGCGAAGGGTAACCCGGGGCCGGGCGGTTGGGGCGCCGTCGTGTGTGATGGCGCTACGGTCACCGAGCTCGGCGGCGCATCGCCGCTTACGACCAACAACCGCATGGAGATGGAAGCGGCGATTCGCGCTCTGCAGAAGGTCGGTGGTACGCCCGCGCCGGTCGCCGTGTTCACCGACTCCACGTACATGATCCACGGCATCACCAAGTGGATCCACGGCTGGCGTCGCAAGGACTGGAAGACGTCGCAGGGCGGTGACGTCCTCAATCGAGATCTGTGGGAGCGGCTCGATGAGCTGACGCGAGGCTTGCGCGGTAAGGTGAGCTGGTCCTATGTGCCCGGGCACGCCGGAATACCCGGCAACGAGCGCGTCGACGTGATCGCATCCGAGCTCGCCCTCGGGAATCCCGTCGAGCTCTACGACGGGCCGTTGGCCGCGTACACGATCGATCTGTCGGCGCAGCCGGCGCCGGCACCGACCCGCGATGCGGCCGGCGCGGCACCGCGCAAGGGCAAGCCCGGCAAGGCGTACAGCTACCTGAGCATGGTGAGCGGGGTCGCACAGAGGCATTCGACCTGGGCCGAGTGCGAAAAGCGCGTTCGCGGCGTCTCCGGCGCGCGATTCAAGAAAGCGACGTCGGAGCAGGACGAGCAGCGCATCCTCTCCGACTGGGGTGCGCGGCTGACGTCGTGATCCGAGCGGCTGGTCTGGCCGCATTCGACTGGTTCCAGAGCGTGAGGTTTGCCCAGTCGGTGAACCGTGAACCGTGAGCCGTGAACCGTGAGTCGTGAACCGTGAGCCGTGAACCGTGGGCGTGAACCGTGGAACACTGAACGCTAAACAGATAATTACTCCACGTTCACCGTTCACGGTTCACGGTTCACGAAGCGAGCAGTGCCTTGACGAGCTGATTCACATTTCGCGGTTCACGATCACGAAGCGAGCAGTGCCGTGACGAGCTGCTAACAGTTCACGGTTCACCGGCTCCACCCCACACGCCATGTGGTCTGCGCAGCGGCGCGCGACCATGTGCGTCGCAGCACACAAAACACGCCCTGCGAACTTGCATCTCACACGGTGCGTGAGAGAGGATGCGATGCGGTGGGTGTATGAGGTGGGCATCGGCAGTATCTCTCGACGCGGATCCGGCGGTTGCGATAGGCGAAGTCGTTGCATCGGTCGAGCGCTCGCTGAGCGGCGCGCCAGCTCACCTGGCTCTGGTCTTCGCGTCGCCGCACCACGCCGCCGCATACGACGTCATCGGCGCGGCGATCGCCGCTGAGCTGGGCGATGCGGTCGTCATCGGTTGTTCGGGCGGTGGCATCATCGGCGCCGGGCGCGAGATCGAGCACCAGCCGGGGATTTCGCTGACCGTCGGTTCGCTCCCCGGCGCTGCGGTCGTGCCGTTCGTCAGCCGCATGGAAGATCTGCCGTCGGGCGAAGATGAGGCGCTGTGGCGCGCAGCGCTGCGCGTCGACGAGGATCCGTCGGCGCTGTTGCTGCTGCCGGATCCGTTTACGTTCGATGCCGAGTCGGTTCTCGGCCGGCTCGACGCGGCGTTTCCGCGCGCCGTCAAGATCGGCGGCCTGGCGAGCGGCGCGACCCGGCCAGGCCAGAACGCGCTGTTTCTCGCCGATCGCGTCGTGCGCGAAGGCGTCGTCGGCGTAGCACTGGCGGGCAACGTTCGCATCGATTCGGTGGTCGCGCAGGGATGCCGGCCCATCGGCGAGCCGATGTTCGTCACTGCATCGGAGCGCAACCTGGTGCGTCAGCTCGACGGCCGGCCTGCGTTCGAAGTGCTGCGCGACCTCGTCGAGCGACTGCAGCCCTACGATCTCGAGCTGGCGCGCCATTCGCTCTTCGTCGGATTGGTGATGCGGCGCCATCGCGAGTCGTACGGCAAGGGCGACTTCCTCATTCGCAATCTGATGGGCCTCGATCCCGAGAGCGGCGTGGTGGCGGTCGGCAGTCTGGTCGAAGCCGGAGCGGTGCTGCAGTTCCACTTGCGCGATGCCGCCACATCGGCCGACGATCTCGAGAGTCTGCTCACGTCTCATCGCGCCGCACATCCGGACCCGCCGGCCGCAGCGCTGCTGTTCTCGTGCCTGGGGCGCGGCGTCGGCCTCTACGGCAAGCCCGATCACGACAGCGCGCTGATTCGCCGGCAGCTCGGCGATCTCTCGGTCGGCGGCTTCTTCTGCAACGGCGAGATCGGCCCGGTGCAGGGGCAAACCTATCTGCACGGCTACACGAGTGCGCTGGCGATCTTTCGCGAGGCTTCCTCGTGAAGGAGGTCGCCCTCGTCACGACGTCGTATCCGGAAGCGCACGGGCGATGTGAAGACGTCGACACCGCCTTCGTTGCGGATTTCGCGGCGGAGTTGGCGCGGCACGCGCGCGTGCACGTGGTCGCTGCCGCGGCGGCAAATGGGATCGAGTATCGCGACGGTGTGCGCCTGCACTACTTCGCGGTGCCGGGCTTCCCACTGTCGACACTGAGGGTGCTGGATCCAACCGATTGGCCAGTGATCCTCGCCGCGCTCCGCGCCGGGCAGCGGGCTCTCGATCGCGTTGCTGCCGAGCACCGACTCGACCACGTACTCGCCATCTGTGCGCTGCCGACGGGACTCTTGGCCCGCCAACTCGAGCGCAGGCGCGGGATCAGCTACAGCACGTGGGTGCTGGGCCGCGACGTTTGGAACCCGGGCCGCCTGCCGATCGTGCGATCCTTGCTGCGTCGCGTGCTGCGCGATGCTGCGCACAGGTTCGCGTGCGGCGTGGTGCTCGCCGAAGACGTCGCGGCACTGACCGGTGTCCAGTGCGCGTTTCTGCCGCGCTGTCGCCGCCTGACCAGCCGCGGCTCGCGACGTCGCGCGAAGTCGCCGCCGTACCGCCTGGCGTTCCTGAGCCGCTGGTTGCCGGAGAAGGGCGCCGATCTGCTGATCGACGCGCTGCTGGCGCTCGACGAGAGCGATTGGCGAGCCATCGAAGAAGTGCGCTATTGCGGCGGCGGCCCGCTCGAGGGCCGCGTGCGCGACGGCTTCCGGCAGTTGAGCGCCGCCTGTCGGCCGGTGACCCTCGGCGGCTATCTCGACGGCGAGCAGGCGGCAGAGCTGTACACGTGGGCGGATTTCGTCGTGCTGCCGTCGCGTCGCGAGAGCATCCCGCTTACCTTCTCGGACGCCGTGCAGTGCGGTGCACCGGTGATCGCGATGCCGGTCGGCGATCTGCCGCGCCTCGTCGAATCGTACGGTGTCGGCTATCTCGCGCGCGAAGTGAGCGACACGGCGTTGCGCGACGCGATCCGCAGCGCGCTGCGAGATGAACCCGCGGACATCGACGACGGCCTGGCGCGCGCACGCGCCGATTTCGATGTCGCTGCGTCGGCGCGGAAGTTCTACGAGGCAATTGCGTGATGGCAGGTGGGGATGCGTGTAGGGAATGGAGCGTAGAGTGAACCGTGAACCGTGAACGGTGGAGCGAAACTTGGTGCGCTTCACAGTTCACGGTTCACGGTTCACGGCCTTCCCATTCCCCAACTGGCATTTCCTCGCGATCGCTGTTCTTGTGCTGTACATGCGCAATCGAATCGTTGGTCTGATGTTGTTGCTGGGGCTCGGTGCGGGCTGCGACTCGCAGCAAGGGCAGGCGGCGTCGGGTTCGCTCGCCGGCGAGCTGCTCGGCGGCCAGGAGGTCACCGCGGCCGGGTTGGTATTCGAGGTCCCGGTCACCTGGAAACCGTCGGCGCCCACCTCGCCCATGCGCAAGGCGCAGGTGTCGATTCCGGGGGACGCCGGCGCCGCGGAGCTAGCGGTGTTTCACTTCGGCGAGGGCCAGGGCGGACGGGTCGAGGACAATCTCGTGCGCTGGATCGGTCAGATCGAAGCGCCGGCGGGCGTTGAGCCGCAGCGCGATTTCTTCGAGGTCGGGTCGTTTGCCGTCACCATGCTGTCGGCGAGCGGAACGCTGAAAGCCGGCCAAATGGGCATGGGCCCAGCCGAGCCACAGCCCAATTCCATGCTGCTGGCGGCGGTCGTCGAAGGTCCGGGCGGTCCCTGGTTCTTCAAGGCCACCGGCCCCGAGAAGACGCTGGCGGCGCAGCGCGAAGCGTTCGTCGCCATGCTGAAGAGCGCGCGGGCTGGGTGAATCCAATTGCCTCTCCCTGCGAGAGAAGCCGGCAGCGAAGCTGCCGGCAGAGGGCGGATGCATGGGTCGCCGCAGGCGACTACAGATGGAGTACGCGCCAAAGCGATTCGGAGTTTCGCTGCGCGAAATCATCTCATGGGCCCTCTCCCGGGCTGCGCCCGGCCTCTCCCGTAGGGGACTGTCGGAAAACGAAAGATCAGTGACCGTACACGTACCCGTACTCGTACACGGAGTTTCCTGCAGAATTCGGGCATTGATCGTGTACGGGTACGCGTACGAGTACGTGTACGGGAGAAAATCGACAGTCCCGTAGGGAGAGGCGATTGTCTGTTCGCCCGCATTGAGACGGGCGGAGTTTCTGTGATAACTGCGGCCGGATGGAGATTCTGCAGCAGGCATTCGATCTGTTCTTTCATCTCGACCAGCATCTGAATCACTGGGCCGGGATGCTCGGCCCGTGGCTTTATGTATTGCTGTTCGTGATCATCTTCGCCGAGACCGGGTTGGTCGTGACCCCGATGTTGCCGGGCGATTCTCTGCTCTTCGCGGTGGGAGCGCTCGCCGCTACCGAGGGCTCGCCGATCGATCCAGCCTTCATTGCGATCTTGCTGTGTATCGCGGCGATTCTCGGCGATGCCGTCAATTACTCGATCGGATTCTGGGTCGGTCCAAAGGTGTTCTCGCGTGAGAATTCGCGGCTGCTGAACCGAGAGCACCTGCTGCGCGCGCAGGCCTTCTACGAGAAGTACGGCGGCAAGACGATCATCCTGGCGCGCTTCATGCCGATCATTCGCACCTTCGCTCCCTTCGTCGCCGGCATCGGCAAGATGCGCTACCCGCGCTTCGCGCTGTTCAACATAGTCGGCGCGATCGTCTGGGTGGGATCGTTCGTGATGGGCGGCTACTACTTCGGTAACTTCCCGGTCGTGCAGAAAAACTTCCACTACGTGATCCTGGCGATCATCATCATTTCGGTCATGCCGCCGGTGATCGAGTTTCTGCGCGCACGCCGGGAGGGGAGCGGCGCCGCGCCGGCAGTCGATTGAGCGCGCCCGGCTGATGAAGCCCGCGCCGCTCCTGGCCGTCGACGACCTGCACGTCTCCTATGGTGCGGTCTCGGCACTGCAAGGCGTGTCGCTGACGGTCTCGCGCGGCGAGATCGTCACGCTCATCGGCGCCAACGGCGCCGGCAAGAGTACGCTGCTGCGCACCATCAGCGGCTTGATCCGTCCGACCGCGGGCGCGATCGTGTTCGGTGAAGGCGAGCGCCTGGACCGCATGGCGCCGCATCTGATCGTTCGCGCCGGTGTGAGCCACGTTCCGGAGGGGCGGCAAGTGTTTGCCAACCTCACGGTGCGCGAGAATCTCGAGATCGGTGCCTACCAGCGGCGCGATCGCGCCGGCATCCGGCAGTCGCTGGAAGAGATGTTCGCTTCGTTCCCGGTTCTCGAGGAGCGCGTCGATCAATCGGCGGCGACGCTGAGCGGCGGCGAGCAGCAGATGCTGGCCATCGCCCGCGCGTTGATGGCCCAGCCGCAGCTCTTGCTGCTCGACGAGCCGTCGCTCGGCCTGGCGCCGCTCGCGACGCAGAAGATCTTCGCGATCATCCGCGACATCAACGCGCGCGGCATGTCGATCCTGCTGATCGAGCAGAACGCGCACATGGCGCTGCGCGTCGCCCAACGCGGCTACGTCCTGCAGACCGGGCGCATCGTCCTGGAAGACAACAGCGACAACCTGCTGCGCAGCCCCGAGGTGCGGTCAGCGTATCTCGGCTGATCGAGGCGGCCTGGAAAGACTCCTTCTCGTCACCCCGGCGAAAGGGACTGTCGATTTTCTCCCGTACACGTACTCGTACCCGTACCCGTACACGATCAATGCCCGAATTCTGCAGGAAACTCCGTGTACGAGTACGGGTACGAGTACGTGTACGGTCACGAATCTTTCGTTTTCCGACAGTCTCGAAAGCCGGGGTCCATGCATCGTCGAGATTCTAGATTCCGGCTTTCGCCGGAATGACGTTGCAGCTGTCGCGGTTGTCGCGATCACTCCGGCTCGCCGAGATAGGCCTCGATTACTTTGGGGTCACTTTTGATTTCGGCGGGGCAGCCGACGGCGATGACCTCGCCGTGGTCGAGTACGGTGATCCGCTCGCAGATCTCCATGATCAGCTTCATGTCGTGCTCGATGATCAGGATGGCCAGCCCGAAGTCGTCGCGCAGCCAGCGGATCTTCTCCATCAGCTCGATCTTCTCGCGCGGGTTGGTGCCGGCGGCCGGCTCGTCGAGCAGCAGCAGCTTGGGTTTGGTGGCCAGCGCCCGCGCGATCTCGAGGCGGCGCTGCAAGCCGTAGGGCAGGGAGCGCGCCGGTGTGTCGCGCCGGTCGGCGAGGTCGACGGCGTCGAGCAGGGCGAGGCACTCGGCCTCGATGCGCCGCCGCTCCGCCTCGGCGCCGGGGCTGCGCGCGACGGTTCCGACCATGCTGAGGTCCGACCGGTGCTCGCACGCGGCCATCACGTTCTCGAAAGCCGTCAGATTGGGAAACAGCCGAATGCCTTGAAACGTGCGAGCGATGCCGCAGCGGTTGATCTGGTGCGGCGCCATGCCGGTGATCGAGCGATCGCCGAAGCGGATGTCGCCGCTGTCGGGCACGTACACTCCGGTGAGCAGATTGAAGACCGTCGTCTTACCGGCGCCGTTCGGCCCGATCAGGCCGATCAACTCGCCGGCGTCGACCGACAGGCCGAAGCCGCTGACGGCGCGCAGGCCGCCGAAGCTCAGCGCGCAGTCGCGAGCTTCGAGGAGAGCCATGTGGTGATCTCGCGATTGCCGAGCAGACCGCGCGGCCGGGTGAGCATCATGACGATCAGCAGGATGGAGTAGATGATCATGCGGTACTCGGCGCCGAAGCGCAGCAGCTCGGGTAGCACGGTGAGCGCGATGGCGGCGAGGATCGCGCCGCTGAAGCTGCCCATCCCGCCGAGGACGACCATGGTCACGATCTCGATGCTCTTCAGGAACGTGAACGAGTTGGTGTGAATGTAGCCGATGAAATGGGCGAATAGGCCGCCGGCCACGCCGGCCCAGAACGAGCCGGTCATGAACGCGAGGATCTTCAAGCGCGTCGTGTCGATGCCCATCGCCGCCGCCGCCATCTCGTCCTCGCGGATCGCCGCCAGCGGGATCCCCTTGGGAGAGTAGACGAGGCGCCAGAGCAACACGACGCAGATCAGGGCGCACGCGTACACCGATGCAAACGACGCGAGCGACGGAATGCCGAACAGGCCGCGCGCGCCGCCGACGCTCTCGGTGTTGACGATGACGACCCGGATGATCTCGCCGAATCCGAGCGTGGCGATGGCGAGGTAGTCGCCGCGCAGGCGCAGCGTCGGAATGCCGATGATCAGGCCGGCGACGGCCGCCGCCGCGCCGCCCGCCAGGAGCGCCGCCCACAGGCCGCCGGGCAGGCCACTCGGCCAGGCGAACATCGTCACCGCGGCGCTCGCGTAGGCGCCGATCGCCATGAACCCGGCGTGGCCGAGGGAGAATTGGCCGGTGACGCCGTTGATCAGGTTGAGACTGACCGCGAGGATGATGTTGATGCCGATGTAGACGATGATCTGCAGGTAGTAGGCGTTGAGCACCGCCGGCAGCGCGGCGCCGAGCGGCCACATCAGCGCTACCCCGATCAGCAGCGCGGCGTTGGCGCGCACGAGTGAGGGCACGGCGAGCCCCTCAGACCTTCTCGACCACCGGCTTGCCGAACAAGCCCGCCGGCTTGACCAGCAGCACGCCGATCAGGATGACGAACGCCACCGCGTCGCGATACGTCGAGCTCAGGTACGCAGCGACGAACGTTTCCGTCAGCCCCATCAGCAGGCCGCCCGCGACGGCGCCGGGGAAGTTGCCGATGCCGCCGAGGACCGCAGCCACGAACGCCTTGATGCCCGGCACCAGACCCATCAGCGGATCGATCTTGGGATTGCGCAGCCCCACCATCGTGCCGGCTGCGGCGGCGAGCGCCGAGCCGAGCATGAACGTGCACGTCAGCACCGTGTTGACGTTGATCCCCATCAGGGCCGAGGTGTCGTAGCTGAAGCTCACCGCCCGCAACGCCATGCCGATGCGCGTCTTGAGCACGATCCAGCGCAGCCCGATCATCAGCGCCAGCGAGACGCCGATCACCAGCACGTCGATGTTGGTGAGCACGACGCCGCCGCCCGCCAGCAGCGAACGCGATTCGATCAGTTGCGGGAAGAACTTGGGGTCCGGGCCGAAGACGCGCTGGCCGCCGAACTCGAGCAGCATCGACACGCCGATGGCGGTGATCAGCATCGACAGGCGCGGCTGATGACGCAGCGGGCGATACGCCACCATCTCGATCAGCGCGCCGAGAGCGGCGCACGCCGTCATCGACAGGAACATCACCACCGCGAAACCGACGAGCGATGGCCCTGCCGCAAAACCGAGCCAATGCGCGAAGTAGAAGGCGCACATGGCGCCGACCATGTAGACGTCGCCGTGGGCGAAATTGATCAGCCGCAGGACACCGTAGACCATGGTGTACCCGAGGGCGATGAGCGCGTAGATGGACCCCCAGGTCAGGCCGTTGACGAGCTGTTGGAGGAACTGGTCCACCGGCTGTCAGGTCAGGGCGAGATCGACTCGATGAAGCGGAACTTGCCGTCTTCGATGCGCAGCACGACGATGTTCTTCTTCGCGTTGCGGTTGGCGTCCATCGTGATCGTGCCGCTGACGCCCGGGAAGTCCACGGTGGCGGCCAGCGCGTCGCGAATCGCGGCGCCGTCGACCGAGCCGGCGCGCTGGATCGCGTCGGCCATCAGCTTCATCGAGTCGTAGCCCAACACCGCCATCGCATCGGGCGTCTTGCCGTCGTACTTGGCGCGGTAGGCGGCGATGAGCTGCTGCACGGCCGGCCGCTGCTCCTCGGCCGAGTAGTGATTGGTGAAGTAGCAGCCCTCCACCGCCTTGCCGCCGATCTCGAGCGTCTTCGGGCTGTCCCAGCCGTCGCCGCCGAGCAGCGGAACCGTGATGCCGAGCTCGCGCGCCTGGCGCGCGATGAGCGCGGCTTCGGTGTAGTACCCGGGGGCGTAGATCGCTTCCGGGTTGGTCGCCTTGATCGCGGTGAGCTGCGCTTTGAACTCGATGTCGCCCTCGGCGTAGCTCTCCTCGGCGACGATCTCGCCGCCGAGCTGCTTGACGGTCTCGCGAAAGAAATCCGTCAGGCCGACCGAGTAGTCGTTCTTGCGGTCGGTGAGGATGGCAAAGCGCTTGAGGTTGAGGGTGTTGACCGCGAACTTGGCCATCGTCGATCCCTGGAAGGGGTCGATGAAGCAAGCGCGGAAGATATAGTCGCCGACCTCGGTCACCTTGGGGTTGGTGGACGCCGACGACAGCATCGGAATCTTGTTCTGCTGGCAGATCGGCGCCGCGGCAAGGCTGCGGCTCGAGGCGACCTCGCCGATCACCGCGTGCACTTCGTCCTGCTTGATCAACTTGAGCACGGCGGTGACGGCTTCTTCCGGCTTGCTCTGGTTGTCCTCGGTGATCACCCGGACCTGCTTGCCGAGCACGCCACCGGCGGCGTTGATCTCCTCCAGCGCCAGCATGAGGCCCTCGTGAGTCGAAGTGCCGAAGGTCGCGGTGTTGCCGGTGAGCGAACCGTACTCACCGATCAGGATCTCGTCCTTCTTCTGCTCGCATCCGGCAACGGTCACGATCAGGGCGAGGATGGCGCCTGCAAAGGGCGCGAAGCGTCGGAGCCACATACGGCCGCGCACGATACCGATCATGTCCGACGCGGTCAACGTCG
>CADEER010000169.1 GCA_902826395.1 uncultured bacterium | reverse complement strand
CTGCAGGAAACTCCGTGTACGAGTACGGGTACGAGTACGTGTACGGTCACGAATCATCGTTTCCCGACAGACTCATCCGGGAGAGGTCGACAGCGAAGCTGTCGGGAGAGGGCGGATGAAACGGGTCGCCGCAGGCGACCACTGATGAAATACACGCCAACGGCATTGCGGAGTTTCGCTGCGCTCAATCATTTCATGAACCCTCTCCCGGGCTGCGCCCGGCCTCTCCCGTTGGAGAGGCGAATCCTCGTAGAAAGGTGAAGCAATGAAAGAAGTCGCCGTCGTCGCGTACTGCCGCACCGCCATCGCCAAGGCGAAACGCGGTGCCCTCAATCAAACGCACGGCATCCCGCTGGCGGCGCACGTGTTGCGCAAGGCCGTGGAACGCGCCGGCATCGACGCCGGGGAAGTCGAGGATGTCGTGCTCGGCTGCGGTCTGCCGGAGGGCGCCACCGGTCACAACGTCGCGCGCAACGCGGCGCTCGCCGCCGGCTTCGGCGATGCGGTGCCGGGTGTCACGATCAACCGCTACTGCGGGTCGGGGCTCAGCGCCGCGTCGATCGTCGCCAACCGAATTGCCACCGGCGAAGCCAGCGTCGCCATCGCCGGCGGCGTCGAGAGCATCAGCCTGGTGCAGTTCAATCTCAATACCAACGGCTTCTTCTACGAGCCGCTGCAGCAGGTCATGCCGGCGGTGTGGTGGACGATGAACCAGACCGCCGACCTCGTCGCCGAGCGCTACGGCATCAGCCGCGAGGCGCAGGACGCTTACGTCGTCGAGAGCCAGAAGCGCGTCGCCGCCGCGACCGCCGCGGGAGTGTATGCCGCCGAGATCGAGCCCTTCGCGACGACGATGCAGGTGACCGACAAGGCCACCAGGGAAGTCAGCCTGCGAGGGGTGATTCTCGACCGCGACGAGGGGCCGCGCCCCGACACGACGCTCGAGAAACTGGCGGCGCTGCCGCCGGTACATCCGGGTGGCACGATCACGGCGGGCAACGCGTCACAGCTCTCCGACGGCGCGGCCGCCGTGGTGATGATGGACGCCGACCTGGCCGCGCGACGCAACCTGCCCATCCTCGGCCGCTTCCGCGGCATGCAGCTCGGCAGTGTTGCGCCGGAAGAAATGAGCATCGCCATCACGCCGGCGATCCAGAAGCTGATGCGCCACCATCGTTTGGCAATGGGCGACGTCGATTTATGGGAGCTGCACGAGGCGTATGCCGTGACGACGCTGTACAACCAGGCCCGACTGCAGACGCCGTGGGAGACCACCAACGTCAACGGCGGCGCCGTGGCGCTCGGCCACCCCTACGGCATGTCCGGCATCCGCTACCTCGGCTCGACCCTGATGGAGCTCAACCGCCGCAACGCCAAGCGCGCCGTGGTTGGCGTTTGCACGGCAGGAGGCATGGCCACCGCGGCGCTGCTCGAGCGCTGATCTCGACGGCTCCGGCAGGAGCACGGGAGCCTCGCCGTCGTGCGCTCAGCGCGTCCCGACGATGTCGCGCAGGGCGGTGATGACGGCTTGTGTGTCCTCTGGCTTCATCAGCGGGTACATCGGGAGGCAGAGGACTTCGGCGGCGGCTTGCTCGGCGATGGGGTAGCTGGCGCCCGGGGCGGCGAAGCGGGCGAAGCCGGGCTGTTGGTGGATGGCGCGCGGGTAGTGGATGCCGGCTGCGATGCCGCGTTCGCGCAGCTCGCGCTGCACGCGGTCGCGATCGGCGAGGCGCACGGTGAATTGGTGGAAGACGCTCTCGGCGCCGGCGCGCTCGCGCGGCAGGCGCAGGTTGGCGTCGGCCAGACCCAAAGCGTAGGTCGCGGCGATGCGGCGGCGCGCCTCGTTCCATTCGTCGAGGCGGCGCAGCTTGATGCGCAGGATCGCCGCCTGTAGCGCGTCGAGGCGCGAGTTGCGGCCGTCGGCGAGCGCGTGCTCGTACTTCGAGATGTCGCCGTGGTTGGCGATCAGGCGCGCGGTGCGGGCGATCTCGGCGCTGCCGGTGGTGATCGCGCCGGCGTCGCCGGCGGCACCGAGGTTCTTGGTTGGATAGAAGGAGAAGCACGCCGCGTCGCCGAGGCCGCCGATGCGGCGTTGCGCGCCGTCGATCTGGCAGCGCGCGCCGTGCGCCTGGGCGGCGTCTTCGATCAGCGCGAAGCCGAGCTCGTCGCGCAGGGCGAGCAGGGCCTGCATGTCGGCGGGATGCCCGTACAGGTGCACCGGCAGAACGGCGCGCACGGCGTTGCCGGTGCGCAGCGCCGCGGTGAGCGCACGCACGTCGATCGCGAAGTCGTCCTCGGCGATGTCGATCAGCAGCGGCGTCGCTCCGGCGCGCACTACTGCTTCGACGGTAGCGGCGAAGGTGAACGCTGGCACGGCGACGACATCACCCGCCGCGACGCCGCAGGCGGCGAGGGCGATTTCCAGCGCGTCGGTGCCGTTGGCGACCGAGACGACGTGGTCGACCTCGAGGAACGCGGCGAGCTCGGCCTCGAAGGCCGCGACGTGCGGGCCGCCGACGAACTGTCCGCTGGCCAGCACCTCGGCGACCGCCGCGTCGATCTCGCCGCGCAGAGCGGCGTATTCGGCGGCGGGGTCGACGGGGGGAATCATTTTTCAGGGGCCAGGGGTCGGGGGTCGGGGGCCAGGGTCATTTGAAGGGGGGGTGGTAGAGGACGAGCATCGTGTAGATCAGGGCGGGGCGGTCGCTGCCTACTACGTGGACGGCGATCTCCTGGGTTATCTGGGTGCCCTTGGGCTTCGCTTCGGCGGCGACCAGGCGGGTGCGCGCGTGCACCTTGGAGCCGGCCGGCACGGGAGAGATGAAGCGCAGCTTGTCGGCGCCGTAGTTGGTGGCGTTGCCGAAGCCGACCAGGCGGTAGTCGCTCGGCGTGCGCAGGCGCGGCAGGAGGCTGAGGGTGAGGAAGCCGTGTGCGATCGGCTGGCCGAATGGACTCTCGCGCTTCGCCCGCTCGACGTCGACGTGGATCCACTGCTGATCGCCGGTCAGGTCGGCGAAGCGGTTGATCATGTCCTGCGTGATCTCGACTTCTTCGCCGAAGGCGCCGAACTCTTCACTGGCGCGGGCGTTGAGAGCGTCGATGTCGTCGAAACGGATGTCCTGCATGTCGCCTCCCGGAGTCTGTGATTGGGTGAGGCGTGGTGTAGTCGATGTACCGCGGTGCTTCAAACGCCAACCGGCGCCTGCTAAAGGCCGCCGATGGACATCTCGAATCTGCGCGGCAAGACCGCGCTGGTGACCGGCGCGGCGAGCGGTATCGGGCGCGAAACGGCGCTCGCTTTCGCGCAACGCGGCGCCGACCTGGCGATCTGCGATTTGAACGAAGCGCCCTTGCAGGCGTTTGCCTCCGAGCTGGTGGCGATGGGTCGCAAGGTGTACTGGCAACGCGTCGACGTCGCCGACCGCGGTGACATGGAGCGCTTCGCGGCAGCGGTGCACGAGCGCGTGCCGGCGGTCGACATCCTGGTGAACAACGCCGGCGTCGGCCTCGGCGGCGGCTTTCTGCACACCGGCCTCGACGACTGGGACTGGGTGATCGGCATCAATCTCAAGGGAGTGATCCACGGTTGCCACTTCTTCGTGCCGCCGATGGTGGCGCGTCGCTCGGGTCACGTCGTCAACGTCGCCTCGGCGGCTGGCCTCGTCGCCACCGAGATGCTGTCCGCCTACTCGACGACCAAGTTCGCCGTCGTCGGTCTCTCGGAAGCGCTGCGCGACGAGCTGACGCAGTACGGCATCGGCGTCACGGCGGTGTGTCCGGGCATCATCAACACGCCGATCACGCGCAGCAGCCGCATCGTCGGCCCGCTCGGCACCGAGCAGAACCGCGAAGAGATGGTCCGCGCCTACCAGCGGCGCAACTACGGCCCCGAACGCGTCGCCGCAAACATCCTGCGCGCCATCGAGCGCAACCGCGCCGTCGCGCCGGTATCGCCCGAAGCCTGGGCATTTTACTACGGCAAGCGCTTCATCCCCGGCCTTCTCGCCCGCTTCACGCACGCGGTAGGCGCGCGCGAACGCAAACGCCGCGGCCTGTAATGGTGTTGCCGCGAGTTACGGCAACGACACTGCGTGAACTCCGATATTGTGCCGCCACATCAGGAATGCTCGACCGTCGACGCCCTCCGCGAGGAAGTGTGTCTCGCCGGAAACAAAGTGGTCGGCGACCTCGACCGGTTCACCCATCGCCGCGCCGCCCGAATCGAGCGTGTGCATGTAGAGTGAGACCTCATCGCCGACCCGTGACATCCAAGCGAGCAGGTAGCCCGATTCTCCGACTGGGGCCAGTTCAACGCGTTGTGCTTCCGTAAACGTGACGACGTGAATTTCTGGGCCGCGCGGACTGCCGTCGGAAGCGAACGGACGCACGCTGATTCGTTGACGGTCGCGCTCGACCCACGCGATCAGAAAGTCGCCATTGGATTGCACCGCGACTTCGGGTGATTGGTGGCCCGAATTCGATGTCGACGATGCGGTCGTCTCGGCGCCGAGTGGTGTCCCCGCTTCGTCGAAGAGCCTGAATCGTACGCCGTCGCCAGCCCAGGCGACGACAACGTCACCGCCTGGCAGTGCGCGAACTTTCGATTCGCGCCGTCTCTCGACCTGAGATACGCCGATCCTGAAGGTAGGTCCCACCGGATCGAGTAGGGAGTCGAAGATGCGCGCGAATACGTCGGGGTCGCTGTCCGACGGATGCGTCTCGCCGGTCCACGTGACGATGCATCGATCCTGCGTAGGGCAGGCGACCGAAGGTTGCCATTGGCGGAGCTGACGCGGTTCGTGAACCTCAATCGTCGGTCCCACCGGAAGGCCATTCACGCCAAGCCTTCTCATTCGGAGGTCGTCTCCATCACGCCATACAGCGACGGAGCTCCCGTCTTGCTGACACGCCATGGCCGACAGGCTAGTTTCGTTCTCGAAGGCGGCGAGCGGGCCGATGGCTGCCGTCGGGTTGATCCGCTGCACCATCAACTCGTCTTTCACTACGCGTCGGCCCCACGCGACGACTGCTGAATCGGCCGAGAAGGAGCAGGCGGCGAATCCCCCCACTGGATCCGGCCCGCTTGTCGATACCTGGAACTCTCCATCGACCAACGGTGTCGGGGTCGGTGTTGGCGTCAGGGGAGTCGGTAGCGGCCGGCAGCGCCACTCGCTGCCGATCATAGCTACGATATCGTTGGCGCGAACCGAGCCGCTGGAATCGTGGTCGAGGATCTGCGCGCTGCAGCGGCCAACACCCGTCGATGCGAAGATCACCCGTGCTGCCATCTGGACGTCCGCGGTGTCCACGCGCAGGTCTCGGTCACAATCTCCAGGGCACGCTTGGTCCGGTCCCCTGTCGCATACGTCGCCGAATCGATCGCGATCGTGGTCTGCTTGGTTGGAATTCGCGGTGAACGGGCAATTGTCGACGCAGCCCGGGCGACCGTCGCCGTCTACGTCAGCGAGGTCTCTCTCGGCTACACCGCACCCGCACACAGCCGGGTCTTGTTTATTCCGGTCCAGCGGACACCCATCGATGCAATCGGGAAAGCCGTCGAGGTCGCTGTGGCTGTCCGGCATCCCGCATCCACAGAACCGAGCCGAGGTCTTTAGGGGGTCTGCGGGACAATCATCGCAGGCGTCGCCCTGAAGATCGCCGTCGGTGTCTTGTTGGGTCGAGTCGGAATCGTCCGGGCAACGGTCGAGACAGCTGGCTATGCCGTCGGCGTCCGGATCCACATCAGGCAACCGACAGCCGCAGGACCCGATGGCGACTTTCGCCGGGTCTTCCGGGCATTCATCGAAACAGTCGAGGACGCCGTCGCGGTCGAGGTCGGTGTCCGGCGCCCCGGGGCACTCGTCGCAACCGTCGACCGTGCCATCACCATCGGAATCGAGATCGCACTCGTCCGGCGATCCGTTCTCATTGCAGTCGACGCCGAGCTCGCATTCGTCAGGAACCCGGTTGAAGTTGCAATCGAGGGAGTTTCCGCTCTCCACCTCAGCGAGCGCCAGGACGAGAGGCTGAGACCCCGTGCTGTGAAACTGGAGCGTGATCAAGTCCTGCGCTCCGTCGCCGTTCATGTCGGCCGCCCTGGTGCGCACGGACTCCAGGCCCGTGCCGGTCTGCACGAACGCGCCGTTGCCGCGATTCAATAGCACCTGGAGGTCTGCCGAGTGGTTCAAGATGATGTCCGGCCGACTGTCGGAGTCGACGTCGGCGACGTCCAGGCTCCTGTAGAGTGTAAATGGTGCGACGGAGACATCCACCACCTCGTAGTTCGGGTGGCCGCGATTCAGGATCAAGGCAAGGGGGTAGATCTCGTCGAAGTACGCGATCGCGTCAGGGTCCCCGTCTCCGTCGAAGTCCGCTACCGCGAAGTCCGCGACCTGGTGTTGAAACCGTAGCTCGGCCGTTTCTTGTAGCAAGGTACTTCCCGTGCCGAGAAAGAATACCAGCGAACGCCGTTCGTAGTTGCTGGCCAGAATGTCCGCGAGGCCGTCGCCGTCGAAATCCGCTGCGCGAATACCGGGACGAGTAGCCGGCCTCAGTTTGCGATTGAATGAAGTTTGCCCATCGCCGTTGTTGAGGAAGACGGTGAAGTCGGCGTCGAACACGAAGTCGCCGACACCGTCGCCGCTGACGTCGGCGACGAGAATGTGGAACGGCGTGACGACAAACAGATTGCTCGGAAATTGCTCGAGGATGCCTTCACCACGGTTCAGAAAGCGGTCGAACCCGACGGTGCGGGCCACGACGACGTCCAGCGTATCGTTGCGATCCAAGTGTCCGAGAACAACATCGGAGATCGGCTGCGAGGCCGTATACATGATGGGCGCCGAAAATCTGGCGCCGCCCTCATTCAGTACGAGACTGATGAGACGCGTTCTGGGCTCGAAGTCACCGCCCAAGGCCGCGACCACGTCGATCGTGCCGTCGCCGTTCATATCGCCGACTTCGAAGTCGGTCACGAAATGATCATCGAAGTTGTCCACCGGAAGGATCTCGGCCGTGGGCCACGAAATGCGCGGCAGATCCTGATGGTCGGGTATGCCGTTGCGGTTGCAATCGGTTTCACCGGCCCACACTGGAGCGATTTGCGCGACTGACATGCAAAGGACGGCGCTGACCGCCCTGAACCAGCGCAGTTGCCGATTGGGCGCGGTGTGAGTCATGGCGGCACAGCCTGTCACGCGCGCACCCTGTACGGAAGGCCGGCGCGGCGCGCTGGTGCGAGCGTGGAGGCGTATCACGCGCCTGTCAGCTCGGGGCAGTAGCGCTCGAGCTCGGTGCGCAGCTCGCGGATCGATAGTTGACCGGGTGCGACGGCTTCTTCGAGGAAGCCATAGGTGAGCAGCGACCCGCACAGTGGGAAGAATACGCGCGAGGCGGCGCCGTGCGGGCCCATGGCGATGACGATCATGCCCTGATCGGCAGCGCGGTCGCGCAGCAGGTCGAGCAGGCGGGTCATGTCCGAGGCGCATTGCGCGGTAGCGGCGATCTTGCAGATCGCGGCGCCGCGGTCGCGCGCTTGGTCTGCGATGGCGTTGAGAGTGGCGTCGTCCGGTGTGGCGGTGAAGTCGTGGTGTGAGGCGATCGTCGTCAGGCCGTGTGCGCGTGCCAGCTCGATGGCGCGGGCACAGATCGGCGAGCGCAACTCGACGTCAATCGCATCGGCGTGTGCTGCCGCCGTCTTGTAGAGAGCCAGGCGCTGCTCGTCGTCGAGATCGGCGGCGCCGCCCTGATCGCGGCTGCGCACGGTGACGAGCAGCGGCGCCGCGGTTCGAACCAGCTTGCACGCTGCCGTGACGGCGTCCCGTTCGTGTGATCCGAACATGTCGACGCGCAACTCGACGATGTCGGCCCAACGCGTGGCGGTCGCGACGCGCTCGCTCAGCCGCCGATCGTCGAGCGGCACGGCAATGCGGGGCAATGCGCCGAGGTCGACGCGGCCGATGCGGATCCTGTCGCCGGGTTTCGGTTGTTCTGACCCCATGAGAGGAACTTGAGCTAGCACGATCGCCGGCCGATCTCACCCGCAGATGCGAACAGTCTCTCGAGCCCGAACCAAAGATCCCCTCTCCCTCCGGGACTGTCGGAAAACGAAAGATCAGTGACCGTACACGTACGCGTACCCGTACTCGTACACGGAGTTTCCTGCACAATTCGGGCATGGATCGTGTACGGGTACGCGTACGAGTACGTGTACGGGAGAAAATCGACAGTCCCCTCCGGGAGAGGGTTAGGGAGAGGGCAATCAGATGTTTCGTGTGCGTTAGCGCATGTGCCACAAGGCTTTCGCGAACTCTACGACGACGAACCCTCTCCTTTGATCCTCTCTGAGGGACTGTGGTGAAGAGGTTCTATTCGAACTTGCCGTGCCGCCCCGCGCCGCGCGCGAATCGCGTCGCGCCTTCGCGTGTCTCGCCGGAGCGGATGACTTCGAGGCCGATGCGGGTTTCGGCGAGCAGCGCCTCGTCGAGCGGCAGGCTCCACTGCTGGTAAGACGACAGTCGATCGCTGCGCATGCAGCGTGGCGGGAAGCGCGCGATGTCGCGCGCCAGCTCGACGGCGGCTGCAAGCGCGGCGCCCGGCTCGACGAGGCGGTTGGCGAGTCCCATGCGCAGGGCCTCGTCGCCGGACACGCCGCGTCCGGTGAGGATCAGGTCGAGGGCGTGGCTGTGCCCGATCAGACGCGGCAGGCGAATCGTGCCGCCGTCGACCAGCGGAACGCCCCAGCGGCGGCAGTAGACGCCGAATACGGCATCGCGCGCCGCGACGCGCAGGTCGCACCAGATCGCCAGCTCGAGGCCGCCGGCGACGGCGTGTCCTTCGACCGCGGCGATCACCGGCTTGCTCAGCAGCATGCGCGTCGGCCCCATGGGCCCGTCGCCGTCCTCGCGCACGCTGTTGCCGCGCCCGTCCGACACCGCCTTGAGATCGGCGCCGGCGCAGAACGTCCCAGCGGCGCCGGTCAACACGGCGACGGCGAGCTCCGCGTCGGCGTCGAAGCGGCGGAATGCGTCCGCCAGCAGTGCCGCGGTCGGCCCGTCGACGGCGTTGCGCACCGCGGGGCGGTCGATGGTGACGACGAGGATCTGGTCGAGGCGTTCTTCGCGGATCATGTGGGGAATGGGGAGTGGAGACAGTGAACCGTGAACCGTGAACGGTGAACCGCGGTCTCGCGATGTTACTCTGATGCCTTCGTTTTGGTCCGGCCGCGCAGGACGACTTGGTATTCGTCGATGTCGAAGTCGGTCAGTTGCTCGACGTTGCGGACTTCGAGGGCATCCCATGGGACGTCGTGGATGCGCTTCGTCGTCTCGTCGATCAGGTGGTGGTGTTTCGACGTGTTAGGGTCGAAGACGATCCGACCTTCCGCGAGATCGAGCTGGCGCAGCAAGCCTTTGCGGACGAACAGGTTCAGCGTGTTGTAGGTCGTGGCGCGCGACAGCATCGGGAAGCCCTGCTTGACCTTGCTCCAAACCTGATCGGCGGACGGATGATCGTCGGCGCTGAGGACGTAGACGGCGACGGCGATGCGCTGCGCCGAGGGGCGGATGTCGTGGTCGCGCAGGATCTCGATTACGCGACTCGACGTGTCATCCATGCGGCGGACACTAGGACCGTTCCGGCGGCGGCGTCAAATTGGCGAGTGGCGAGTGGCGAGTGGGGAGTGGGGAGTGGGGAGTGGAGATTGGGGAGTGGGGATGAAGGTTCGGTGTCCGATGCCCACTCTCCACTCGCCACTCCCGACGCCACGGCGTAGGTTGCTCACGGTATGACGCATTCGCCACCGCCCGTTCCGGGCTCGCGCTGGCGCGCGCTGCTGCGCGGCGACTGTCCGCGCTGCCGGCGCGCGCCGATCTTCCGCGCCTTGCTGACGATGAACGAGAAGTGTCCGAGCTGCGGGATCGCGTTCGATCGCGAGCCCGGTTACTTCACCGGCGCGATGTACATCAGCTACGCGCTCGCGGTGCCGATCGCCGCGACGGTGGCGCTGGCGACCAGTTTTGTTTTTCCCGCGTGGTCGTTCGAGATGACGATCGCCGCCGCCTTCAGCGTCGTCGCGCTGCTCTCGCCGCTGCTGTTCCGCTACTCGCGGATCCTCTGGATCCACTTCGACCGCTACGTCGACCCGTAGGCGCGCTGCTGCTCCGCCGCGCCTTCGCCTCAGCGATCGCCTCGCCCTCGAGAGACTGTCGGAAAACGAAGATTTGTGACCGTACACGTACTCGTACCCGTACTCGTACACGGAGTTTCCTGCAGAATTC
>CADEER010000168.1:4150-10501 GCA_902826395.1 uncultured bacterium | reverse complement strand
CTCCCGTAGGAGACTGTCGGAAAACGAAGATTCGTGCCCGTACACGTACTCGTACACGGAGTTTCCTGCAGAATTCGGGCATTGATCGTGTACGCGTACGCGTACGAGTACGAGTACGTGTACGTGTACGTGTACGGGAGAAAGTCGACAGTCTCTTGGGGCGAGGTGATTGGATGCCTCCCGCACACACTTGCTTCATCACCATCGAACGGAGATTCTGCAGCGATGAGATTTCACACACCTGGCCGCACTGCGCGCATCGCGCTTCTGATTCTTCTCTCCCCAGCGTCGCTCTTTGCGCACGGCACACCGGCCGACCTCGAGGATTGGGGCGGGTTCGGCGACAGCACCGCCGCCTGTCAGCGGGCGATCGGCCGCGCCGCGACGTACTGCGCGCGGCGGGCGATCCACGATCGCGGCACCTGCATCAACGCCGAGATCGCCGGCGAAACTTGCGACCGCGACGCGCTCGAGGCGGCATCGATCGCCGCCCGCACCCGCTCGCTGGCGCTCGTCGAGCGCTACTGCACGAACACCGAGCTGCTCAATCTCAAGTACATCGACCTCACCGACGTCCTGGTCGACATCGCGCAGATATGCCGCGAGACCGACACCGCGGCCACTACCGCCGTCTGGGGCCCGGCGATGGTCGGCGGCAGCGTCGCCGCGGTCAACGATCGCGAGCGCCTCTGCCTCGAGAGCAGCTCCCGCACCGCCACCCGGCTGTTGCGCTATGCGTTGCGCATCCAACAGCGCGCGCTCGACCGGATCGCCAGCGAACCGCTGTCCATGAAGGAGAAGGAGTTCGAGCTCGCCCGGGCGCGTCAGTTCGTCGAGCGCATCCGCGATCGCGCCGCGCAGCGTCTCGCCTTCGAGTGCCCGGAGGATCTGTTCACCTCGCTGTATGGGCGCGGCATCCAGGACGTGCTCGACAGCATCGCGCAGCGAGCAGAGTGCGTGAACGAATTCGTCTACGTCGTCGACGGCGCCACCCAATGCCCCGCTCCCGAGTGCGGAAACGGCGTTCAGGAGAAGGACGAGGCGTGCGACGACGGCAACATCTTCGAAGGCGACGCGTGTCTGAACGACTGCACCAAGGCGCAATGCGATTCGTTCGCCAACACCTACGATCTGATCCAGAAGGCGATCTTCGAGAACCGCGGCTGCACCACCGAGCTCTGCCACTCCGCGATCGATCAGGCCGGCGGCCTCGATCTGACGGCCGGCAACTCGTACGCCGAGCTGATCGACGTACCCGCCGCGACGGCGCCCGACAGGAAGCGCATCGATCCCGGCAATCGCCAGAACAGTCTGCTGTGGCTCAACGTCGCCGCGAAGGTGTTGCCCGAGGTGACGGCGCCGCTGCGCGCCATGCCGCTCGGACCGGACTCTCTCACCAGCGCCGAGGTCGAGGCCCTGCGCCTCTGGATCGAGGTCGGCGGCGCCACCCGCACCGAAACGGTGCCGGGGACCGCAACGCTGCTCAACGCCTGCCTACCGGAACCCGATCCGATCGAGATCCAGCCGCTCGCGCCCCCGCCGCCCGACCAGGGCGTGCAACTGCACATGCCCGTGTGGGAGCTCGATGCGAAGAGCGAGTCCGAGGTGTGCTTCACCAGCTACTACGATCTCACCGGACAGATTCCCGAGGAGTACCTCAGCCCCGACGGCACCAAGTTCCGCTACAACGAGGTCGAGATCCGGCAGGACCCGCTCAGCCATCATCTGATCATCGACTTCTTCCGCGGCGCGACGCCGCCTGACGACGAGATATGGGGCACCTACTACTGCGTCGGCGGGGCGAACGCCGGCCAGGAATGCAATCCGCTGGACCTCGACTTCTGCGGTGAAGGCGATTGCGCGACGCCGCCCGATGCCGACGCGATCGCCTGCATCGGGTTCGGTCCGAATCAAGGCTTCGGCACGCTGACCAGCGGCGGCTTTGCGTTCGCCCAGGAGACGACCGCGGTGTTCGACTTCCCGCCAGGCGTGTTCGACGAGGTGCCGATCAAGGGCAACGTGTTGTGGAACTCGCACGCGTTCAATCTCACCCGCAAGCGCGGCAAGCTCGAGGCGTGGGTCAACATCTACTTCCCCGCGCCGGAGGAGCAGGTCTATCCGCAAGAGCAGATCTTCAACGCCAACAAGATCTTCTGGGACGTGCCGTTCGTCGCCTTCCCGCCGCGCGCCCTGATGCCTTTCCAGGAGCACGAGATCTGCCACATCCACACCTTCGGCCGAGCTCCCGAACGCTTCGTCGACTCGGCGCTTGGACCCAATCAGACGGCGCACCTGTTCGAGATCAGCGGCCACATGCACGAGCACGGCAATCGCTTCCAGATCTACCGCGGCATGTTCACCTGCAGCGGCGGACCCAGGGCCGGCGAGGCCTGCTCACCGCGCCAGCCGGAGATGTGCCCGTCGGCCGAGTGCCGCGAGGTCGGCGGCCGCGAGCCCGGCGCCGCCCTGATCTACACCAACCTCATCTACAACGACCCGGTGGTGCTGCGCTTCGAGGATCCGATCGAGATGCGAGGCAACAGCCCGGTCGAGGACCGCTCCTTCACCTTCTGCGCTCACTACGACAACGGCGTGCCGCCCAACATCCAGAACGTAAAGCGCCGCTCGACCTCGCCGCCGGGCGGCGTCATCGGCCCGATCGGCATCTCGATCGGCGGCCCCTGCCCGGTCAGCCAGACGCGCTGCATCGGCGGCCCACAGCACAACCAGCTCTGCAACGGCGACAACGCCTTCTGCGATTCGGCATCCGGTGCCGGCGACGGCGATTGCGACGCCTGTCCGCTCACCGGAGGCTTCCGCACCCAAGACGAGATGTTCATCATGTTCGGCAACTACTGGCTGACGAACAACTAAACTTTCACCACAGAGGCACAGAGACACGGAGAGGTTCGTGCGACGCCGCCGAGATATCGGAGATTTCCCGAAAGCCGGAGTCGCGGTAGTCGTCACACTCTTGGCGTCGCTGCACCTGCTGTCGGCGGGAGCTGCTCACGCCCAGTCGTCGTGCTCGGGCCCCTTCCTATCGGGTACCAATGGTCCATCCACCTACGTCATCGAAGGGTGCGTCTGGCACCATGGCGGTTGCAGCGTCGAGTACGGCACCATGACCTTGAGCCCACTCGATCGGTCCGCTCAGGTCGAGCGGAGCTACTTCTGTTTCGATGGGATCCCGCCCGGTGAGTACAGGCTCTCCTACTCTCCGCAATGTAATCCGGCCGGGTGCACAGGCGTGCAGCGCGTCAGCGTCGTCGATGAGGACGTCTACGTTGTCATCGGTCGTTCGAACTGCCCCGGCGACTGCAACGCCGACCGCAAGGTGAACGTCCAGGAGGTGATTCGCTGCGTCGCCCAAGTACTGGGCGAGGGATCCGGCTGCCGATTGTGCGATGCAAACGGTGACTACCAGGTCGGGGTCGCCGATCTCGTGGTCGTCGTCGGATCGCTCCTCCACGGTTGCTGAGCCACGGACAAGATGAGATGAGCGTTCGCTTCAACCACACCTTGGTTCACTGTCGTGACAAGGACGTGTCGGCGCGGTTTCTCGCTGACATCCTCGGGCTCGCAGCACCGCGGCCGTTCGGCCACTTCCTGGTCGTCGACCTCGACAACGAGGCTTCGCTCGATTTCATCGACGCCGGTGATTTCGAGTTCGATCCGCAGCACTACGCTTTCCTCGTCGACGAGGGCGAGTTCGACACCATCTTCGGCCGCATCCGCGAGCGCGGCCTCGCGTACTGGGCCGATCCGTTCAAGTCGAAGCCCGGCGAGATCAACCGCCACGACGGCGGCCGTGGCGTCTACTTCTGCGACCCGGACGATCACCTGCTCGAGATTCTGACACGCCCGTACGGCAGCGGCGCGCACAACTGATCGCGCCGCCCGAACCGTTGGTTGACGCGGTCTGGCGATTGCCGGATTGTACGCGCCAATCGCCGGCGCGCAGGGCATTGCGCGTCGTCTTCACTGCTCTCGGAGGAGAAGAATGCAGACTGGTATCGCGATGGCGCGTTTCGCCCTGGCAGCGCTCTTGCTCCCGATCGTCGCTGCGGCGCAAGACAGCCTGCCGTTCCCGGCCCAGCCGTCGGGCAGCAAGGCCGGCCCGACGATCAAGGAGTCGAGCTACAGCCCGGCAAAGCCGGTGCAACGACTTCCCGCCGGCGTGCCCAACGTCGTCGTCATCATGCTCGATGACGTCGGCCCGGCGCTGCCCGACACCTTCGGCGGCCCCATCCACACGCCGACGCTGACGCGCATTGCAAACAGCGGCATCACCTATAACCGATTCCACAACGCGGCCATGTGTTCGCCGACCCGAGCGGCCTTGCTCACCGGCCGCAATCACCACCGCGTCGGCTTCGGTCAGATCGCCGAGCTGGCCAATGATTGGGACGGCTACACCGGGCATTGGCCGGCAACGACTGCATCGGTTGCGAAGGTTCTGGGCTACTACGGTTACAACACCGCCGCCTTCGGCAAGTGGCACAACACGCCGGCCGAACAGACGACCGCTCAGGGGCCATACGATCGCTGGCCCGCCGGCCGACTGGTCGGATTCGACTACTTCTACGGCTTCCTGGCCGGCGAGTCGTCGCAGTGGGAACCGGCGATCGTAAGGAACACGACTCGCGTCGCGACCCCGGAAAAGGAAGGCTACCACTTCACCGAGGACATCGCCGACGAGGCCGTGCGTTGGATTCGCCAGCAGAACGCCATCGCGCCGGACCAGCCCTTCTTCGTGTACTGGGCGCCCGGCGCGTCACACGGCCCGCATCACATCTTCAAGGAATGGGCCGATAAGTACAGCGGCAAGTTCGACGACGGGTGGGACGCACTGCGCGAGAAAACCTTCGCGAGACAGAAAGAATTGGGCTGGATCCCGGCGAATAGCCAGCTCACACCGCGTCCCGACACTCTCGCCGCCTGGGCCGACATCCCCGACGACGAGAAGCCATTCCAGCGTCGTTTGATGGAGGTATTCGCCGGCTACACCGAGCACGGGGATACCCAAGCCGGCCGGCTCGTCGACGAGTTGGAGAGGCTCGGTCTGCGCGACAACACGCTGATCTTCTACGTCTGGGGCGACAACGGCTCGAGCTCGGAGGGGCAGAACGGCACGATCAGCGAGCTGCTGGCGCAGAACGGGATCGCCACCGAGATCAAGGACCACATCGCAGCGCTGCAGGATCTCGGCGGACTGGACGCTCTCGGCAGCAACAAGACCGACAACATGTACCACGCGGGTTGGGCGTGGGCGGGATCGACGCCGTTTCAAGGCACCAAGCTGAGCGCCAGCCACTTCGGCGGAACGCGCACGCCGATGGCGGTGTCATGGCCGAAGTCGATTCAAGTCGACAAGCAGCCGCGCGCACAGTTCCACCACGTCAACGACATCGTCCCCACGATCTACGACGTTCTCGGCATCCAGCCGCCGAAGGAAGTCGACGGTGTGACCCAGCAGGCGATGGACGGCGTCAGCATGCGCTACACCTTCGCCGACGCCGACGCAGCCGGGCAAAAGAAGGCGCAGTATTTCGAAGTCATGGCCGACCGCGGCATCTATTCCCCGGACGGGTGGTACGCGGCGGCGTGGGGACCCCGCATTCCGTGGGTTGCCGGCCTACCAGCGACCATCGGGCAATGGAGCCCCACCAACGACCCATGGCTGCTTTACAACCTCGATCAAGACTTCTCGCAAGCCACCGATCTCGCCGCCCAGAATCCCGACAAGCTGCAGCAGTTGAAGCAGTCGTTCGACGAAGAGGCGAAAGCCAACCTCGTCTATCCGATCGGCGGCGGATTGTGGTCGATCGTCTGGAGTCCGCAATCGGCGCCGCACAATCCGGCGACCGAGTTCAAGTACACGCAAGACGTCACGGGCGTACCCGAGTTCGCCGGTCCGAAAGTGGGCGGGCGCAGCAACCTGGTGACCGTCGACGTCGACCTGAAAGCCGACTCCTCCGGTGTCTTGTACGCACTCGGTGCGTTCTCCGGCGGCGTCGCGCTGTGGGTCGACGACGGCGTGCTCACCTATGAGTACAATCTGTTCGAGATCGAGCGCACCCGCATCGCGACCAAAGACCCACTGCCGACCGGCAGAGTGAAGATCGAGGTCGAGACCGCGATTCCGACGCCGCGCGGCGCCGCCGACGTCGCGATCCGGATCAACGGCGTGGATGTCGCCAAAGGTCGCGTGCCGCGAACCGCCGTCCTCGCCTTCACCGCCAACGATGCATTTGATGTCGGCATGGACAGCTACTCTCCGGTCTCGGCGGACTATTTCGACCGCAAGCCGTTCGCGTTCAACGGCAAGATCGAGCAGGTCCACATCGC
>CADEER010000168.1:0-4050 GCA_902826395.1 uncultured bacterium | reverse complement strand
AGCAGCCCTTTGCCGGGGACGTAGTTCATCTCGAGGCGAATACCGTCAGGGTCCTCGAACAGGACCGAGTAGTAACCCGGCGCCCACATCCCCTCTTTCGGCGGGTGGACGATCTTCGCGCCGCGCGCCACCAGAAACTCGTGCAGGCGGTCGACGTCCGCCCGCTCGCGAGCCCGAAAGCAGACGTGATGCAGACCGACGCGCTGCTGCACGAACCGCTCGTCGCGGTACTCGGCGGCAGCCGGCTCGATGCCGAAGGCCGTGCGGCCGCCGACGCAGTACAGGATGTCGTCGCCCTTGAGGACCGTGGTGAGCCCCATCTCGTTGAGCAGTGGCTCGTAGAACGCGAGGCACTCCTCGAATCGACTCACGGTCAAGATGACGTGCGCAATCCCATTGATCTCCATCGGTCTTCCTCCAGCGCCCCATCCGTGCCCTGGGCGAGATCACGTATTCCAACTCCCCCGCCGCGTCCGCAAGGCCCTGCGACGCCTGGCGCTGGGCATCTGTTGTGGTGCGAGCGCGGGCCAGGGCTCGGGTTGTCGGCGATTTGCGGCGCAACGGGGCGTTGTGAAACTCTTGTCAACAGAATCGGAGGACGAGGGCAGGCCGGTTCTGCGATGTATCGACTCGGTGGTTGGTTCTGGGAGGTAGCGATGGCGCACGCGTCGAGAATCGGATGGTTGGTGGCAGGTACTCTGGCTTGTTCGTACGCGGCATCGCCCGCTGTGGCAGGGATCGCGGCTACTGCCACCGCGACGGCTACGGCGACGGGCATACCGACCGGGACCGCCGCCACCGAGACCCCGACCGCCACGGGCGTGCCGACCGGCACCGCTTCTACGCAGACCCCAACCGCGACTGCGACCGACCTCCCTGCGACGCCGACGGCCATCGACACGGCGACTGCCGCGCCGAGCTTCACGGCCGTTGCCACGATGACCTTCACACCGACCTCGACGGACACGCCGACCGGAATCCCGACCGGCACCGCGGCGACTGCAACCGCGAGCGCAACCAACACCGTGCCGCCGACACCCACCAATACCGCGAGTCACACCGCGACAGCCGCAACGCCGCCAAACACGCCAACCTTCGCCATCCCGACGTCCACCGGCACACCTACCAGCACGGCGCCAATCACCGGCACCGCGACCGCGTTGCCGACCGGCACCGCCGCGGCAACCGCGACGGCAACCAACACGTTCACCAATACGACGACACCGGCGACTCCGACGCAGACAGCGAGCCCGACGACCACCGGCACGCCCGGCGTCACGGTGAGCGCGACGGCGACCGACATCCCGACACAGGAGCCGACTGGCATTCCGACCGGCACCGCCGCCACCGAGACTACCACCGCGACGGCCACCGCCACCGCGTCGCAAACGCCCACCTCAGACGGCGGAAGCACGACGGCGACGGCCTCCGCAACCGCAAGCGCCACCGCCACCGCGACGGCGACCAGCACCGAAGATGCGCCGCCCACTCTGACCGGCACGCCCGACCTTTCTACGCCGACCGCGAGCGCCACCATCCCCACGGCGACTTTTGCGCCGAGCCTCACCCCTGCCGCGACCGCGACCGGACCGACCGCGACACCGACGGCGACTACCCCGGTCACCGTCATCCCGACCGCGACACCACTCAACCCGACCGCGACCCCGACCAGTGACAGCCCCGTCGACACACCAACGGCCACCGATACGCCGACCACCGAGCCAACCGTCGAGCCAACCGCAACGCCATCGATCGCAGGCACCGTCGCTACAGCGACGGCGACCAACTCACCGACCATTCCGCCAACCGGCGCGACCGGCGTCCCCACCGCGACGCCGGCGCCCGATACACCGACGCCGCAGACACCCGGTGCCACCGTGACGCGCACCGCGACGGCGGTCGTGGCGAGCCCGACCGCTCAGGCGTCGGCGACGCCGACCGCGACTGCCTTCGAGCCGACGATCCCTGCCACACCGGAGGCGACTCGTACTTTGCGTGCAACGGCGACGCCAGTGGAGACGGTCCCGCCGACTTCGACGCGGACATCGACACGCACTCCGGACGACGACCACGAGGACGATGGATGCCAAGTCGCTGCGACGCGGCCGGCCGGGGTCGCGCCGCTCCTGATGCTGCCGGCGCTACTTGCGCTGCTTCGTCGCCGCCGCGGCAGCGCTGCGTAGATCGGACGCACGGCCGCGCCAGCGCACACGCTGGCAAGCGGGAAGCGACTTGCGGAAGGCGAGGCGAGGCACAGGCAAGGCGAAGTGAGTCGGATGAACCTGTGCCTCGTCTCGCCTATGCCTCGCCTGCGATAATTTTAGACGCGGTGCGGCCAGTAGCGGGCGAGCAGATCGCCCTTGCGGATCTTGCCGTTTGGCTCGCGCGGCAGCTCGGCCACCAGCTCGACGCGCGACGGACACTTGTAGCGCGCCAGATTCTCGCGGGCGTAGGCGATGATGTCTTCCGGCCGCGGCGTCTGACCGGCGAGCGGCTCGACCACGGCCAACACGGTCTTGCCGAGCTCGTCGTCCGGCACGCCCAATACCGCCACGTCGGCGATCGCGGGATGCGCCGCCAGCACGCCTTCGACCTCGGCCGGATAGACGTTGGCACCGCCGGTGATGATCAGATCGGTGCGGCGGTCGGCGATGAAGAGATATCCATCGTCGTCGAGGTAACCCAGGTCGCCGGCTGTGAAGTAGCCGTCGCGGAACGACTGCACGCCGCTGGTCGACGGCGTCCGGTAGTCGAAGTCGAGGCGCGGGCCGCGCACGTAGATCAGGCCGACGTCGCCGGTCGCGCACGGGCCGCCGAACTCGTCCATGATGCGGATCTCGTGGCCCGGCCACGGCTTCCCGACGCTGCCCGGCTTGCGCATCCACTCCTGCGCCGTGATGCGCGTGAATCCGCTCTCGGAGGAGCCGTAGAACTCGGTCACCGTGCCCGGCGGGAAGAGTCCCATGACGCCGCGCTTGACGTGCGGCGGACACGGCGCCGCCGAGTGCATCAGCAGGCGAATCGACGTGAGATCGAAGGCCTGCCGCTGCTCGGGATCGAGCTGCATGATGCGCGCGAAGTGGGTCGGCACCATGAACGAGTTGGTCACCCGATGGCGCTCGATCAGCTCGAGGCTGGCGCGCGCCTCGAAATGGCGCATGACGACCACCGTGCCGCCGATGAGGAGGTTGATCTGTGCGTAGGCGCCCGGTCCCGTGTGGTAGAGCGGCGCCGCCGCGAGGTGCACCTCGCGCTCGTCGAGCTCCCACATCTGCGCCACTCCCAGCGAAGCGAGATGCGTCGTCTCCGGCGCCGTGCGCCGGTCGACGGCGCGCGGACGCCCGGTCGTCCCCGAAGTGTAGACGAGGACATTGTATCCGCCGCCGATGTACGCGCCGTCCGGTTCGTCGCTCGACTCGGCGGCCAGCACGTCTTCATACTCGACGCCGCGCTCCACTTCGCCGGCGCCGGTCACCAGGAGTCGGTCGTCGCGCCAATCGCGACCGGCGAGCGCTCGTCCGAGCTCGTCGGCCAGCTCGCGGTCGACGAGGATCGCCTTCGCCTGCGAGTCGTCGAGCATGTAGGCGATCTCGGGAGCGCGCAGGCGATAACCGACCGGCACCAGCAGCGCGCCGATCTTGCCGACCGCGTTCAGCAGCTCGAGCCACGCGATGCCGTTGTGCAGCACCGCCGCGACCGCATCACCGCGCCCGATCCCCATTCGCCGTAGAGCATGGGCGAGGCGGTTGACCCGGCCGTTCAGCTCGCCGTACGTCGTGCTCTCGCCGCCGGCAACGATCGCCAGCTTCTCCGGAAAGCGCTGCGCGTGTCGCGCCAGGCCGACCCGCTCAACACCGATGGGCATCGCCGCGTCCCGTGATCATCACTCCATCCGCAACAACGAGGCGGACACTAGCAGCCCGGCGAAGATCAGGCACCCCCGGTGGCTTCGTACGCCAATTCGATCACCATCCCACTCTGTCACCCCGGCGAAAGGGCCTGTCGGAAAACAAAGATTCGTGACCGTACACGTACTCGTACCCGTACTCG
>CADEER010000167.1 GCA_902826395.1 uncultured bacterium | reverse complement strand
AGTACGTGTACGGTCGCGAATCTTTGTTTTCCGACAGTCTCCCAAGGAGGGGGAACTACAGTTCAGCTTGCGGTTCCGCTCTCCCCCTCCGCCGCTATAATCCCGCTCGATGTCACAAGGATCGTTTCCCGCAACGCGTTGGACGCTGGTGCTGGCATCGCGGAGCTCGCCGGCGGCGCGCCGCGTGGCGCTCGAGGAGCTCCTCTCGAGCTACTGGAAGCCGCTCTACGTCTACGCGCGGCATTGCGGCTCGACACACGACGACGCGCAGGATGCCGTGCAGGGGTTGTGCACGCGATTGCTCGAGAGTGAGTTCCTCGCTCATCTCGATCCGGAACGCGGGCGGCTGCGCGCCTATCTGCGCACGGCGATGCGCAATCATCTGGCCAGTGCGCACGCGCGCGACCACGCCGTGAAACGCGGCGGCGGAGCACCGCTGCTCGCGATCGACGACGAGGTCGACGAGTCGATGCTCGGCAACGGCTGCGCGACCCCGGAGGCGGCGTTCGATCGCGCCTGGGCGCTGACCGTGATGCAGCGCGCCCTCACCCGCCTCGAGAGTGAGCATCGCACCGGCCGGCAGCGCACGCCTTTCGAAGTCATCGCCAGCTACTTCGATCCGACATCGGAGCCGCCGAGCTACGACGACGCGGCCGCGCGTCTCGGCATCAGCAGCGGACTGTTGCGAGTCGCAGTCCATCGAGCTCGCTCGCGCTTCAAGGCACTGCTCGCCGAGGAGGCGGCCGACACGGCGAGCGACGCCGAGGCCGGCGAGGAGATCGGCGAGCTGCTGCGGAGCTTGCAATCATGACCGGCCAATGCCGGCGCTGCGGCACACCGTTGATCGCCGGAGCGGCGATCTGTCCGCAGTGCATGCTTTCAGCGGGAGCGGGCGACGACGCGGTCTGCGTCGCCGATCGCTGGCTGCTAGGCGACGAGCTCGGCAGCGGCGCCACCGGCACCGTCTATCGCGCCGTCGACCGCCGGACGGGGCGTGCCGTCGCGGTGAAGATCCTCGCCGATCATCTCGCCGACGATGTTGCGTTCCGCCGCCGCTTCGAACGCGAAGCGGCTGCGCTGTCGCACCTCGACGACGAGAGGATCGTCGCGGTCTGGGAGTCGGGCACCTGGCAGGACGTGCCGTATATCGCCATGGAGCTGGTCGACGGCGTGCCGCTCTGCGAGCTCGGCATTCTGCCGGTCGAACGCGTCCTCTCGATCGGCGAGCAAGTGTGCGCCGCGCTCGAGCACGCGCACCGGCGCGGCGTCGTGCATCGCGACATCAAGCCGTCCAACATCCTCGTCGGTGCTGACGGACAGGTGAAGATCGCCGACTTCGGCATCGCCCGCCTGCTCGGCGACGGGTCGTTGAGCTGGACGGTCACCGCGCAGGATCGCACGTCGGGCACGCCGCACTACATGTCGCCCGAGTCGCTGCAGGGAGCGCCGCCCGACCCGCGCATGGACGTCTACTCGATCGGTGCCGTGCTCTACGAGGCGAGCACCGGGGCGTTGCCGATCGGCAGTCGGCGAGCGGCGCCGTGGCCGGTCGAGCCTATCGTCGCGCGCGCCCTGCAACCCGAAGCGCCCGATCGCTTCGCGACGGCCGGCGAGATGGGAGCGGCGCTGCGCCGCGCCGCCGACGAAGTCGCGGCGCCGCGACTGCCCGCCGACGAACGCGTGTGGATGCGCAGCGTCGCCGTGCTGCTGGCGCTGGCGACGGCGGCGACGATCTGGGCGGTGCTGGTGTCGCTGACGCCGCGCGTTCTGGCCCCCGACGACATTCCGCCGCTCACGATGGTGGCGCCCGAGCGCCTCGCCGACGGCCGCCTGGTGTCGCTCGCGAGGTTCGAAACCCTGCCCATCCTCGGCGCCGCGGCGATGATCGCGCTCGGTCTGGCCGGCTACGGACTGCTCCGTCATCACTGGCGGCGCAACGGTCTCGACCGCCCGAACGCCAGCGCCGCGATCGACAACCGATGGGTGGTCGCTCTCGGCATGGCCCTGATGGCCATCTACATCGTCGGCAAGCCGATCGAGCCCTTTGGTTTGAGGCTGTCGCTGTATGTGCCGGTGTTCGCCGGCATCCTCGAGTTCATCGTCGTCTTCCTGTTCTGGGACACCGTGCTCGAGTGTCTGCGCACGGCGCGACCGGTCGGCCGCGAGACGACTCTGTGGCTGGGCGTCACCCTGGCCGTCATGCCGCCGACCGTGGAGTTCTTCACCTACGTCGCCAACTGGGCGCCGTAGGCGGAGAAGATTTTTCGTAACGCGGGCTCGGTTCGTCTGTACCTCCGGGACAGAGAGGAGACGATCCATGAACGAAGTGACTCCGGCACGAGAGGTAACCGCAAGCGGCCTGTTCAGGCTGTGGTTCACGTCGACCGAGCGCGTCTCGCAGCGCACCTATCTGTACTCGGTGCTGGCGTTGATGGCGCTCAACCTCATCGTCCAGACGGGCATCTACTACGCCAGCACCGGTCTCAGGCTCGGCCTGATGCAGCACCTGAGCCCACTGCTGGCGTCAAAAAGCCCGCCCATGGTCGGTCCCGTCTCCCTGGGGATTTGGATGCTCGCGGCTCTGCCGTTCCTGTGGGTATGGGCGTCGCTCAGCATCCGGCGCAGTGTCGACGCCGGCCTCGGTGCCTACGTCGGCCTGCTGGTGTTCGTGCCGGTCGTCAACTGGATCGCCATCGCGATCCTGGCGATGATGCCGACCGAAACCGACGAGGAGCTCGGTTACGTCGACCCGGCCGGCTGGTGGCCGAGCCTGCTGTCGGTTGCTCTCGCCGCCCTGCTCGGTGTCGCGGCGATGGGGGTGAGCGTCTTCGGTTTCGAATCTTACGGTGCAGCGCTTTTCGTGGCCACGCCGCTCGTGCAGGGGCTCCTCGTCGGTTACGCCTGCGGCCGCGACGGCGCCGGCCTCGGCCGCGCTGCCGCGCTGTCGCATCTCGCGGTCGTCATCACCGGCCTGGCGCTCCTCAGCATCGCCCTGGAGGGCCTCGTCTGTCTGTTGATGGCCTACCCGATCGCTGCGGCACTCGGGCTGCTCGGCGCGGCGCTGGGTCACATGATGGGCCACAGCTCGCGTCTCCGCGCGGCGCAACTCGCCGGCATCTTGCTGGCGTTGCCGGCGCTTCTCGGCGCCGAAACGCAGCGCGCGGCGCCGCCGCTGCGCGAGGTCGTCTCGTTCGTAGAGATCGACGCGCCGCCGGCCGTCATCTGGCCGCAGGTGGTCGGCTTCGGCGAGCTGCCGCCGATATCGGAGTGGGTGTTCCGGCTCGGCATCGCGCATCCGATCCGCGCCCGCATCGAAGGCGAAGGCGTCGGCGCGGTTCGCTATTGCGAATTCTCCACCGGCCCCTTCGTCGAGCCGATCACGCGCTGGGAAGAGCCGTACCGCTTGTCCTTCGACGTGCGCAGCCAGCCCGAGCCGATGCACGAGTGGAGTCCGTATCAGCACGTCGACGCGCCGCACCTCCTGCACTCGCTGCAGAGCCAGCGCGGCGAGTTCCGCCTGATCCCACTGCCGAACGGCCGCACCCGCCTCGAGGGCAGCACCTGGTACACGCTCGACATGGCGCCGCAGATCTACTGGAGCGCCTACTCGGACGCGCTGATCCACGCCATCCACATGCGCGTCCTCGATCACATCAAAGTGCGCGCCGAGCGGAGCTAGAGCCACAGATGAACACAGATAAACACGGATGGCCGATGAGACCGGCCGCGCCTGACGAACGCTCGCGGCATTGCGTCAAGGTGTTGATCGCTCTCGCATTCGCCAGCTTGGTTGCCGTCTTGGTGTTCGTTCCCGAGTGGCTTCTGATCAGCGGACTCTTCTGGCCGTTCTTCCCACTTCTCGACCGCTGGTTGTCGGGATTGGGCGAGGCATTCACGGGGCCGACCCTGGTAGCGAGCATTGTCGGGTGGATGGCTTTCTCCATCGGCGTGGCTGCTACGGGAATGAGCTTGATTTGTTCGCCGATTGCTCTGCTGTCGCGAAGGGTCTTTCCAATCTGTGCGTTCGCAACGTTTCTGGAGATCCTCGGATGGATCTGCGCTCTGGGCTATTGCGGCGTTCTGTTGGAAGCATGGGGAAGCACTGCTTGGAGTTCACCGCCACACTGGTTCCTCCTCCTACCTCTATTCTGGATCTGGACCTCACATCGACTTTTTCGGGATGCCAGCTGCCGTGAAGCCGCCGTCCCCGCGCGACCTCATCTAACGGACCGGTGAGTAGCAGGTTCTCGAGCCCGCACCGCAGATATCCCCTCTCCCTCCGGGAGAGGGTTAGGGAGAGGGCAATCAAATATTTCGTCTGCGTTAGCGCGTGTGCCACAAGGCTTTCGCGAACTCTACGCCGACGAACCCTCTCCTTTGATCCTCTCCCGCACGGCCTCGTCAGCAACCGGTGACAACGAGGTCGCCAGCGTCGCTGCGGTAGCGCACCATGAGGACCCCGGCTGTGACGTCGTACGTCCAATCGGCGTCGCTAAGCTCTGTATCCCCAACCATCACCGCGCACGGTTCGAACGGCTCACCGAGAGTGTGCATGGCGGCCTGCAGGTGGATGTCGCGCGGCTGCGTATCGGTGAGCGATAGCGACCACTGCCCGGATGATGCGCGGCTCTCCCAGGTGCCGGTGTCGTAGAACGCACCGGCACTTTGGCCGCGCGGGAATGCCAGCACGTGCAGCTCGGCGGCGCGGTCGGACAGATGGACGATCGATGGATCGTCGCCATGCTCGGCTAGCGTTTGCACATCCGGCGCCAGCATGGCGATGACGGCGCCGGCGCGAACGAACATGGGGATTTCGTCGAGCGGGGCATCGACGGCGGTTTCGCCCGGTCCTTGGTGCGTATGAGCGCTGGCGATGTGGAAGCTGCCGTCGGAAGTGTCGTACTCGACCGATCTCCACCATTCGACCCACGCGCCGGCGGGCAGGTACAGCTCGCGTTGCGACGCGCCGGCTTCGATCACCGGCGCGACCAGGAGATCGGGGCCGAACAGGTACTGATCATCGCGGTCGTGCGCCGCCGTGTCATCCGGGTGCGTCAGCAAATGATGCCGCATGATCGGCATGCCGGTCGCGTAGTACTCCTCGGCGGCTGCCTGGACGTACGGATAGAGCTGGGTGTGCAGCTTGGCGAACTTGCGCCACAGGTCGATGTGCTCGGGATCCCACGGCTGCGGCCGCTCCTTGAGCGGCACGGCGAGGCCGTCCTTCTGGCTGCGCATGATCGGCGTCAGGGCGCCGAAGGAGATCCAGCGGTCGAGCAGCTCGCCGTCGAGCGAGTTCGGATCGATGGCGAAGAAGCCGCCGATGTCCGATCCCCAGATGCCGACGCCGGAGGTTCCCATCGACAGCGCCTGGTAGATCGACGATTCGAGGCCGTCGAAGCCGAAGCTGGTGGTCGGGTCGCCGCCCCATACGATCGGCGAGCACGCCGCCGAACCGGTCCACCCGGAACGCACGAAACGCGCCAGCGGCATGCCGGCATCCGCCGTGGCGGCGGCGACGCCGCAGTGGTAGTCGCGCGCGTAGCGATTGTGGAATTCGGTACCGGTGGCGCCGTCGGCCGACACCGCGTCGAGCGGCGTGTACTCGCCGAAGTCTTCCATCCAGCCTTCGTAGCCGTGGCTGAGCGCCTCGTCGGTGTGAGCCTTGTACGCGGCGACGCCGTTCGGCGCCGCGAAGTCGAACTGGCTCACCGCGAACACGCGCGAGGTGAAGTAGTCGTATACATAGGTGTCGCCGGAATTGGTCTTGATCAGCGCGTCGGCGTCCTCGGCGTTCGCGAACTCGGGCAGGTAGTCGGCGCAGATCATCGGATTGAAGTAGGTGTGGATCGCCGTGCCGTCGGCGTGAGCCCGCGCCGTGCGCTCGCGCTGCCCATCCTCGTTGCCGCGCTGCGAGCCGCACGGCAGGTAATGGGTGAACGTCGCGGTGACCGAGGTCGGCACGTCCGCCTCGCGCAGCTCGGTAATGCGATCGGCGCTGTCGGGCTGCACCCAAGGTCCGAAGAACCACGGCGCGTAGTCGTGCGGCTGGCGGCCGACCGTCTCGCTGAAGCGCCGCAACACGTCGGCCGGGCGCGGTCCGGCGAAGACGCGCAGCTCCATCGTGTCGGACTCGACTTCGACGCTCCACGCATCGGCGACGTCGGAGGCGATGCGGTGGTAGCTGATCTCGTCGTTGTCGAGCAGCACGCCGTAGCCGCGCGACGACAGCAGCCATGGGATCGGGAAGTACGTCGTGTCGCGCCGCCAGCGCACACCCCACTCGGGAACGAGTTGGCCGATCAGACCGTACTCGCCGTCCTGATAAGGACCTTCGGCGACGTAGCTCTCGATCGTCCGCCCGGCCTGGTCGACGCCGTTGCCGCGTTCGCCGAAGCCGACGAAGCGCTCCGCCGCGGCCGCATCGAACGCCACGCTCATCGCCTGCGCGCCGTCGCCGATCGCTCGAAACGAAAGTGCGATGACGCCGTCCGCCGCGCGGCGGGCGCGCACTTCGATCGTCCACTCCGGATCAGCGGTCGCGAGTGTTCCAACCCACACCTCGCCGTCGCGCGTCTCTTCGACGAGCTCGGTGGCGCGCACCCAACCCGCACCGCGCTGCGGCGGCGTCGCGGGTTCTCCCATCTCGAGCGGCGCCATCGCCGCCTGACCGCCGCTGCCTTCGGGCGGCGGACCTGGGAACACGCCGATCGAGCCGACCGGACCAGCGCCGCCGTTCGCGTATTCGACCAGCAACTCGACGCCGTCGCCGTCGTAGAACGCAAGCCGCCACGGAGACTCGACGACATCCATCTTCAGCGCCCCGGCATCCACGGTCCACGAGCTCGAATCGGACGAATCGCAGCCACCGAGCGCGGCGCACAACAGCAGCAATCGCCCAGTGCGCAGATTCATCCGCAGCAACTCCCTTCCACGGAACCGCAAAAATGAAATAGCCACAGATGAACACAGATCAACACAGATTTTGGTCACGGATCGAAACGCGATGGGGGTGGGATCGCCGCATCGATGCAAGGATCCGTGTTCATCTGTGTTCATCTGTGGCTATTTCAGATCAATTGATCGTCGGTTCGCACTCGAGCGGCGTCGCACGCGGCTCCTCGTAAGTCTGAGCTCGCAGTGACGCGGCGGTGTGGTCGGCCATGGCTTCGATGATGTCGATCGTCGCTTCGGTGAGCGGCACCAGGCTGGCTTCGTGCACCTTGTCGATCGTGTCCGCTTCATCGAAGAGGTAGACCGGCGCGGTCAGGAAGCTGACGATCGGCGAGTGCGGATGGAAGAACGCCGCATCGGTCGGCGGGTTGGCGCTGCCCGGCGGAAAGCCCTCGGGCGGCATGATCAGCGAGCGCACCAGGTCGTGGCGGCAGATCGCGTCGGCGACCGCCTGCTCGAGAGGCGGGATCAAACTTGTGAACCACCAGCGCGGCTCCGGATCGTCGGTGACGACCAGCTCGCCGTTCTCGCCGCGTACTTCGCGTGCGGCGTGCTCGAGGTGGATCTCGACTACGACGTCGTTGGAGATGAAGTCGCGCATCGTCTCGGTGAAGTGGATGAGGCCGGCGCCGCCCGACATGTGGCCGCCGTTGAGCAGGAACATCAGATTGTGCGGCCGTTGCTCGCGCGGCACCTGCGACCAGTACTGCGCCTGCGCCATCACCAGCGCGATGCCGGTGCCGTCTTCGACGGCCGACGCCCACGGTCCGTCGTGATGCGAGCCGATGATGATCCACTCGTCGGAGTTGCCGGGCAGGGTCGCGGTGACGTTGTGCGACGTCACCGTCTCGAGGCTGCGCTCGAGCGCGATGCGGCCGCGCGTCGCGCCGCCGGCCATGAAGGCGAGCAGCGCGTCGCCGTTGACGGCGCTGACCCACAGCCCCGGAATCGGCCTCTCGTGCGCATCGTACGGCACGTAGTAGCGATCGGTGTCCCAGGGAAAGCCGCGCAGGATGCCGACGTAGGCGGCGGCGCCGGCCTCGATGGCGGGCTCCATCGCGTCCTGGAACAAGCCACTGAAGGGCAGGATCTGCACCATGTCTTCGAACTCGTTGGTCGGGTCATACGCCCAGGTCGAGAACGCTCCGGTCATCGCGACCTGTGGCAGCGCGATGAGCTCGTTCTCCATCACGGCGATCGCGCCGGCGACGTCCTCGCCGCCGGTTTCGGTCGCAAGCCGCACGTCGCCTTCGAGCGCCGTGGCGCTGCCCGAGAACGGTATCGGGTAGGCGGGAATCGACAGGCGCTCACTCGGATCGTCGACGCGCCACACTTCGAGCGACCAGCTCAGCGGCTCCCAGCGTTCGACGTCGATCGGGTCAAGCGTGACGTCTTCGAGCCCGAAGCCCTCGAACATCTCCACCGCCCACTGCTCGGTCCACTCGTCGGCCGCATAACCCGGACGGCGAATCCCCTGTGCGAGGATCTCCTCGATCCAGCCCATCATCGTCGCCGTCGACGGAATCGGATCGCGCGGCGGCGCGTCGTCGTCACTGCCGCAAGCGAGCGGGACTACGACCAACAGCACGAGCAGTGACGCGACGACTCCGAATCTCATCTTCGCTCCGATCTTTCCCGAGGTTCCTGGCCGTACACGTACTCGTACACCTACTCGTACACGAACCTCAGCCTGAAGAGCGGACCGCGTACGTGAACGCGTACGAGTACGAGTACGGAAATAATCGGCACTTCGAGCTTCACGCCCGGCGGCCGCACGGACATACTCACTCGTCCGTGAACTGCGGCGCGCGCTTCTCCATGTTCGCCTTGATTGCTTCGAGCTGGTTCGGCTTGCCGATCAAAGCCGCCTGCGCGCGAGCTTCGGCGCGCAGTCCGTCCTCGAGAGTCGAATACGCCGCCTGATTGAGCAGCGTCTTGCCGGAGCGGATGGCATTGGGCGACTTGCTCGCAATCTCTGCTGCCATCGCCAGCGCCGCGGCGCGGGGATCGTCGCTCAGGCGCGTGACGAGTCCGATCTCCGCCGCCTCGCGCCCTTCGACGATGCGGCCGGTGAAGGTCAGCTCCTTGATGATGTCGAGTCGCACCAGATGGCGCAGCGTCTGAGTGCCGGACATGTCAGGGACCAGTCCCCACTTGATCTCCATCACCGAGAAGCGCGCGTCGTGCGCGGCGATGCGGATGTCGGCGCCGAGGGCGATCTGCAGGCCGCCGCCGAAGGCGACGCCGTGCACGGCGGCGATCACCGGCACCGGCAGGCTGGTCCACACGAAGGCGGCGTTCTGCGCGAGCGTGGCCGCACTGTTGCCGCTCTTGCCGAGCAGGCCGCCGCCCGGGCCCTCGGCGCTAGCCGGGCGGTCGCCCATCGCCATGAAGCTGCCGAAGTCGAGGCCGGCGCAGAAGGCACGCCCCTCGCCGGAGAGCACGACGGCGCGCACGGCGCTGTTCGCGGCTAGCGCGGCGCCGGTTTCGACGATGCCGTCGAACATGGCGCGGTCGAGCGCGTTGAGCTTGTCGGGTCGGTTGAGACGGACGTCGGCGACGCCATCGCGAATGTTCACGGATACGCGTTCGGACATGCGCGCAATCTCGACCGTTCGGAGATTCTGGTCAACCCGAGCCCGCGCCCGAGCCGCTGCCCGTGCCCAGGGCGGGACGACGTTACCTATGCTCGCATACCGTCCGATGAACGATCGACACCGCCGCCGATCGGCAAATTGATTGGCACGGGCATACGTAGTCCCGCCCTGGGCAGGGGCTCGGGCTCGGGCTTGGGCTCGGGGCCGCTTACGCGGCAGCGATGATGCGGCCGAGCTTGCGCAGCTGCGCGGTGGCGCCGCCGAGCGGTAGCTCGAGCTGCTTTGCCAAGACGAAGTAGCGGTGCAGTGGGTAGTCGCGGTCGACTCCCATGCCGCCGTGCAGGTGCTGCGCCGCGTGCACGACGCGCTGGCCGCCGGTTGCCGCCCAGTACTTGGCGATCGCCGTCTCCTCGCACGCCGGCAGACCCTGACCGATGCGCCAACAGGCCTGGCGCGCGGTGAGACGGATCGCCTCGGTGTCGATGTAGGCGTCGGCGGCGCGGTGCGCGACCGCCTGAAAGGTCGCGATGGCGACGCCGAACTGCTTGCGGTCCTTGGTGTACTCGGCGGTCAGGCGCATCGCCTCGCTGCACACGCCGACCATCATCGCGCACTGGGCAGCGCCGGCGCGCTCTTCTAGCCACTGCAGCGCCGTACCCGCAGCGTCCGCCTTGCCGATGGCGCGTGCCGGCGCGTCGTTGAAGACGATCCGCGCATCGGGATGGCCGGCGGTCGTGATGAGAGCGGTGCGTTCGACCCCACTGCCGGCGAGATCGACGAGGAACAGGCCGACGGCGCCGTCCGCGGTGGCAGCCGAGACGAGGGCGCGGTGCGCGATCATGCCGGCGGGCACGCAGTACTTCGTGCCGCTCAGCGTCCAGCGGTCGCTGGCGCCGACCGCCTTGGTCTGCGGCTTCGCCGCATCGGCATCCGCTTCGAGCAGCGCCGCCGTGAGGATG